>DNXB01000141.1 GCA_003506995.1 Verrucomicrobiales bacterium | reverse complement strand
TCTCAAACTGCCAACGAATGTCCGGCTCGATGGTAGCGATCAATGGCCTGTGCTCGTGTCCGGCAAGGTTACCCCCCGTCCGCCTTTCCTCATTGCCATGAGCGACATCGCCCTCATCGACGGTGACTGGAAATTGATCGAGTGGAACACGGGGAATCTGTCGTTGTTCAACCTGAGCAAAGACATCTCGGAGACGACCGATCTTTACGCCAAAGAACCCGAACGTGCCCGTGTGCTCACCGCGAAGCTGGATGAGCTGAAGCAAGGCCTTCCTGCCGCTGCCACGCGTGGTTCGCCCAAAGGTGGGGCCAAGGGGAAGGGCAAAGGTAAAGGTAAAGCCAGCGCTCCATGAGTTGATCGAACCGAACTCAATTTAGCCATCATCCATCACCATCTTGTCGCACATGAAAAACATCGTCCTCCTTCTGAGTTGCGTGGCAATGCTGGGAAGTCTCGCGCAGGCATCGTCGCAGCCGAATGTCGTGATCATTGTCTCCGACGACATGGGATGGAATGACGTTGGCTATCATGGCAGCAAGGTTCAGACGCCCAATATTGAACGTCTGGCCGCAGAGGGGATGAAGCTCGAGCGCTTCTATGTGCATCCGGTATGCAGCCCGACGCGCACGGCGATGATGACAGGCCGGTCGCCTGCGCGCTTCGGCATAACCAATCCGCTCGGAGGCGACCGTGGAGTGCCGCTTGATGAGCATTTCATGTCCTCGGCGTTGCAGGCCGCCGGTTATCAAACCTTTGCCATCGGCAAATGGCATCTGGGTGCCGTGGGCGACGAATACTCGCCTTTGCGGCGCGGCTTCGATCACTTCTACGGATTCCGAAACGGCTTCATCGATTACTACGCCCACACGTTTGAAGCTGAACTCGATTGGCAACGCGATGGCGTGGCGCTGAAGGAGGAGGGTTACTCCACGGACCTTCTCGCGGCGGAAGCCGTCCGGGTGATTGAGAAACGTGATCGAGTGAAGCCGATGTTTCTCTATCTGCCCTTCAATGCACCGCACGATCCCGTGCAGGCTCCTGAGGAGCTGATCGAGAAATACCGGAGCCTCGGCGGCAGGGATCGTTCAAACATCTATGCGGCCGCCATTGACGCGATGGACCAGGGCATTGGCCGGGTGCTCGCCGCTCTTGAGAAGGAAGGCATGACGAAGAACACGCTGGTGCTGTTCTTCTGCGATAACGGAGCCAAGAGCGTCAGCGCCGTACAGGGCGAAGGCGGGCTTGCACTGCGGGGAAGCAAAGGAAGTCTCCTCGAAGGAGGTGTGCGCGTGCCAGCGGTCTTGCGCTGGCCCGATGTCATCACGCCGGGCTCCCGCTGCGAGCAGATGATCTCCGCACTCGACTTGCTGCCCACGCTCACGGCAGCGGTGGGAATCCCTCATGGCAGTGAAAAACCGCTGGATGGAGTCAACGTCTGGCCAGCTATTCGTGCGAATAAGGTGATGCCGCGCAGCCCGCTAGTCATCGCCGGATCGCGTGGCCAGTTTGCCGTTCTCGACGATTCTCTGAAGCTGATCATCGGAGCAGACGGCGCTGAGTTGTATCATGTCAGAAACGATCCCACCGAATCGCACAACCTCGCCGAGGCCCAAGCTGCGGACGTGGCCCGATTAAAGACTGCCGCAGAGTCGATCATGACCGCCGTGCCTCGTGGCAAAGGCAAAGCGAAGGCAGGCAAAGGTAAGAAGAATAGCAACTGATCGCCAAGCCAAGCATTCGAAACACTCAAACTCAAAACTCGATGAAAACCCGCCTTATTTGGATCAGCCTCTTGATCGGTCTCACCTCTCTCAGTCTTGCCCAAGCTCCCAAAGGCAAGGGGAAAGGAAAGGGCCGCCAGCCGACGACCGGCCCGGGCGAGCAGCAGCGTCCGTATCAGGACCTGTGGATACCGCCTTTGCTTACCGGCAAGAACATTGATCTCAGCCTCGACAAGAATCGGAAGTCGTTCTGGCCCGGTGCTTCCACCGCGACCTACGGTTACGACAATGCGGCGTTTTGGGGGCCGACCGTCATTTTGAATCAGGGCGATGCTGTGAACTTGCGGGTCAAAAACAATCTCGATGAAGTCACCACCGTGCACTGGCACGGCCTGCATCTTCCCGCCGCGATGGACGGCGGACCGCACCAACCCATCAAACCTGGCGACTCGTGGACCTCGTCGTTTGTCGTCAAAAACAACGCGGCGACTTATTGGTATCACCCGCATCCGCATGAGATGACGCAGAAGCAGATGACCTATGGCGCGGGTGGTCTCATTATCATTCGCGATCTCATCGAGTCCAAACTCGCGCTGCCACGAACCTACGGCGTCGATGACATCCCGCTCGTCTTCACCAGCCGCCGGTTTTACAGCAACAACGAGTTCAGCTTCGAAGGAGACGACGATAAATACGGCGACTACCTGCTCGCCAACGGCGTGCTCGATGCGCAGGTCACTCTACCCGCCCAATTCGTGCGTCTGCGCATCCTTAATGCCGAGATAGAGCGTGGCTACGATCTCGGCTTCAGCGACAATCGCACCTTCTACGTCATCGGCACCGACGGCGGTCTATTGGACAAGCCGGTTCCGATCACCGGCATGAAGTTGATGGTAGGCGAGCGGGTCGAGCTGCTGGTGAACCTCAGCGATGACAAGCCGGGCACATCACTGGAACTCGTTGCCTACAATGAAGGCCAAAAGTTCGGGTTTCCAGGATCGGAACCTGGCAGAGGCGGTGTGAATGGCAGCCTGCTGAACAATCTCAATTTCAGGATGCTGCACATCAACGTGGGTCCAAAGACATCTCAGCCCATCACGCGAATCCCCGAGGTGCTCACGCATAACCGCTTCTGGACGGAGGCCGAGGTGAACAACCGCCGCTCCCTGGCCATCTACAAGGCGCGCGGTGGCTCGACGTTCTCCTTCGATTACAAGCCCTTCGACATGCACACCACCAACCACGTGGTGAAGCTCGGCGACGTCGAGGCATGGACGATCGACAATGACCGCACCTTTGGACACTCGTTTCACATCCACGATGTGCAGTTCAAGATCATCTCACGCAGCGACGGCCCCGTGCCCGCGTATGAACAAGGCTGGAAGGACACGCTTTACGCTCCGAGTGGTTCACGGGTGACCTTCATCGCCAAGTTCGAGGACTACGCGAGCAACACCGACGCTTTCATGTATCACTGCCACATGGCGAACCACGAGGACAGCGGGTTGATGGGGCAGTTCCTCGTTTCGAAGGATCCCTCGGCGCTGAAACGCAACAGCGCTGGTGTGATCGAGTTCCGCCAAAAGGTCGAGCATCCGCTCACACCCTCCATGATGAGCAAGATCGAGCGTCAGGCCGCGACTCCCGCACCCGCCTTTGCCAAAACCGATCTCAAAGGCAACGCGCTCAGTCTGGCCGCGCTCACCGCGACGAAGCCGCTCGTGCTCTACTTCATCGAACGCGAATGCCCCTGCGCACGCGATGCCGCGCCCTTCATGGATCAATTGCAGGCTGCTTGTGGCGACAACTGCACGGTCGTCGGTGTCATCAACGCTGGCACCGAAGTCGCCAATGCCTGGATACAGACCGTCGGCAATCGCTTCCCCATCCTCGCCGATCCCGACTGCTCAATCATCCGCGCTTATGGAGCCGAATGCGCCGCCTACACCACGCTAGTCGCCCCTGGCGGTACAATTGTGAAAACCTATCCCGGTTACAGTGCCGAAACTCTGAAGGAACTCTCCGCACAAATCGCGCGCCTCAGCCGCAGCGCCGAACGCCCGATGAAACTCGACAATGCGCCGCAACACCTAGTGGTGGGCTGTCCTCTGGGCCGCGCGTCAATCACTGTGAGCAATTAACTCAATCATATCCATTCCTATGAAGACAATCCCGCTAGCCATCGCCTTTTTGGCGTTCAGCATCCACGCCTATGCCAAGGCGCCCAACATCCTCTTCATCCTCGCCGACGACCAATCGTGGAGCGGCACTTCTGTGCGGATGAAGGTAGATGAGCCACTGAGCGGCAGTACGGTGTTTAAGACGCCGAACTTGGAGAAGCTGGCCGCGCAAGGGATGACGTTCTCGCAGGCTTACGCGGCGCATTGCAAATGTGAGTGTTCACGCGCGGCGATCCAAATGGGACGCACGACCACGACGTTGAATGCGCCGGACAAACAATCCCGCAACTGGAGTGCCCCGGTGACGCACTCGCTCGCGAACACGCTCAAAAAGGCTGATGGCAGCTACAAGGCGGCGCATTTCGGCAAGTGGCAGTGGTTTCACTCTCCCGAGTCGATGGGTTACGACACGAGCGACGGCATCACGATGAACGAAGACGGCGACACGACCGATCCCGAAGATCCGAAGCAGTCCTTCAGCATGACCCGACGTGCGAAGTCATTCATGCAAGCGCAGGTGCAGAGCGGGCACCCGTTTTACCTCCAGCTCAGCTATTACGCCGTGCATCAAAAGCCGCAGGCACTGGCCGCGACACTGAAAAAGTATGAGAGCCTCAGCGGCGGCGGTGGGCGCGGGGACCGTGCGGCGATGGCCGCGATGACGGAGGATTTCGACACCTGCGTCGGCGAGGTCTTGAAGCAGCTCGATGAACTCGGCATCGCCGACAACACCCTCGTCATCTACATGTCCGACAACGGCGGGCGCACTGAGATCCTCAACGGCAGCAAAGGTGATCTCGGCGAGGGTGGCCTGCGGGTGCCGCTGATCGTGCGTGGCCCGGGCATCAAGGGCGGCACGCGCTGCGACACGCCAGTCATCATCTATGATCTCACCGCCACCGTGCTTGATTTCGCCGCGCCGGGCTTCGCTTTGCCAAAGGGGGGCGAAGGCGGCAGTTGGAAGCCAATGTTGCTCAGCGGCGGCAAAGAATCGGTGAAACGGCCCATTGACCGCTTTGTCTGGCATCAAGCCGTCGAAGTGGCGCATCCGCAGTCCGCGATCCGCCATGACGACTACAAGCTGCTCTACTTCTGGGACACCAAAGAAGGCCTGCTTTTCGATCTGAAGAACGATCTCAGTGAATCGCGTGATGAGGCGAAAAAACATCCCGACATCGCGAAACGACTCGAAACGGAACTGAAAACTCACATTCGCTCCGGATTGGGCGAGCAGGCATTTGGAGCCTTGGAACGCGGTGAGTTCTCAAAAGATCGCCCGAAAGGCAAGGGGAAGGGCAAGTGAAGCGGCGGTGCTTTCAATAAACGTAGGAAAATTCGTTCGAGTTCAGCAGCACGAGGCACACATCGGCCAGGGCGCGTGTTTGGGCGTCACAATCGACCGGTTGTAGGTCAGGGATGAACTCGGTGTAGCCGGGCAGCTTCTCGTTGAAGGAAAACTTCTCGCCGGTGTTTTCCTCCACGGCGTCTCGACGCACCTCAAGCGGCGGTTTCGACTTGGTGAAGGTGAGTTTTGCCTGCTTGGCCTCCATTTGTTTCCAATGGTCCTCGCAGGCTGTTTTTTCATCCATCGTTGGCTTTCTGCCAAAAGTGAGTTCAAACACGCGGCTGATCGGATCGGCCGCTTTCTCCTTCAAGACGCGATTTGCTAGCGCCAGCGCTCGGTCATAGCTGCCCTGGCCGTTGAAGAGGCTGAAGACCTGTGGCGTGACCGTCGAGACTTCGCGGGCTTCACAGGAAAAGTCAGGCGCAGGCTCGTTGAAGACCTCCATGAAAGGATCACGCAGTCCGCGAATTTTCAAAGCATACAAACTGCGACGATGACGCTGTTCCGGCAACGCATTCGGCACCCACGCCGAGGCAAACGTGCCCATGACTTGGCGCGGCTGCATCGCCACCTCGATGTTGATCTCCGGTCGGTTCGGAATGCCGCCGAGCGTCGGATTTAACTCGCCTGTGATGCTCAGCATCGCATCGCGCATCTCTTCTGCCATGAGACGGCGGGGTTTGAAGACAGCGTAGTGTGATTCGAGATCCTCCCTGCTAACGGCGGTCTTAGTGCTGAGTGCTGAGTGCTCAGTGCTCAGTTTTGAACTAGTGCCCGGCTGAGAACTGAGAACTGAGAACTGAGAACTCCTACGATAAGCCTCACTCATCATGATCACACGATGCATCTCCTTGAGGCTCCACTTCTTCTCCACCAATGTCGCCGCCAGCCAGTCGAGCAGCTCGGGATGCATGGGCTTCTTGCCGGTGCTGCCGAAGTTGTTCGGATTGCCCGCGATGGCCTGGCCGAAGTGCCAGAGCCACAGGCGGTTCACGATGGTGCGCGTGGTGAGCGGATTGTGTTTGCTGGCGATCCACTTGGCGAGCGCGGTGCGGCGGCCTTCGACAGCGTCGGGGAATTCGATGGTGTCGAGCGCAGACAGCACGCCGGGTTTGACGGGCTGCGTGGGTGAGAAGGGATCACCACCGCCGAGAATGGCGGTTTGTTCGAGTTCACCTCTCGTCATGCGGTCCTGCGGCATGCGCATGGGCTGGTTCACCGATTTGATTTCAGGCGTGCGGCCGTTGTACACGCTGAAGGCAAAGGGTTCGTAGCGCTCCATCTCCCAGCGCAGCCGTTCCAGGCCTTTGCGGGCCACACGTTCGTTGCCGAAGTCTTCTGGCTCAAAGCCGACGAGCTTCGGCGGAAACTGGTCTTCTGGTGCGCCTTGCTTCGTGAGAATCTGCCGCGCACTGCCAAACACGTCGGAGAAGGCCCTCTTGGCGCTCTTGCCGCCGCCTTGCTTCGCCTGGGCCACAGCGGAGTTCCATTTCGCGGGATCGAGTTTTTTGTCAGCGAACCACTTTTGCGCGTTCATGAGCAATTTGGCATCAAGGCGCTCCAAAACGGCCATGTGCTCAGCGCGGCGGGTTTCGAGATGCTTTTTCTCCTCGAAGCCGGCGATGTTCTCCTCCTGCAAAAACGGCGCGGGCCGTTCAGCGAGCTGCGTGGTGCTGAAACAGGCCTGCATGGCATAATAATCATGCGTGGGCACCGGATCGAACTTGTGATCATGGCAGCGCGCGCATTGCAGCGAGTGCGCGAGGAAGGTCTCCCCGACGGAATTCGTCACATCATCGAGAAATCGTTGCCGCGCGACCTTCGCCACCTCCATTCCCGTGAGTTCCCACGGCCCCATGCGCAGGAAGCCGGGAGCGATCAAGAGTTCGGAGTTTAAAGTTTCAGGTTTCAAGTTCTCAGCCATCTCATCTCCGGCGATCTGCTCCTTGATGAACTGATCATACGGTTTGTCCACGTTGAAGCTGCGCACGACGTAATCGCGGTAGCGCCAGGCATTGCCGCGCTCGTAATCATTCGCAAAGCCGCTAGAATCCGCGTAGCGCACGACATCCAGCCAGTGCCGGGCCATGCGCTCGCCGTAGTGGGGGCTTTTCAAGAGACGGTTGATCAGGCGTAGATAGGCGTCGGACTTGTCGGACGAGTTGGACCAGTCCGACTCAAAAGCAGCGATCTCTTGCGGAGTTGGCGGTAAACCAAGAAGATCAAACGTGGCCCGGCGGATGAAAGTTCGGGCATCAGCGGCAGGCGCAGGGTCTTTGACAGCCAGCAGCGCATCCACCGGATGCACTGAGGACTGAGCACTGAGCACTGGTTTCCGCACGGGTTGGTATCCCCACAGCGCCTCCGGCTTGTAGCGCCTGTTCGCCCACTCCGGCGTCAACGCACCGGTGACTTTCACGGTGATTCCATCCTCAGCGCTCCATTTCTCAGCACTGGCTTTGGCGATGGCGTTTCGCTTCGTCTCATCCGGCCACGGTGCGCCACTCGCGATCCAGTCTTTGATCCAGGCGATCTGCTCAGGCTTGAGCTTGTCCGCCTCCTTCGGCGGCATCGCTTCCCAGTCATCGTGCTGGCGCGTTGAGGCCAGATAAAGCGAACTTTCCTCCGGCTTGCCTGGAACGAGGGACTTCGTCTCGCTCTCGCCGCCTTTGATCGCGCTCTCCAGCGTGCGCATGTCGTAGCCGCCTTTGATCTTCTTGTCGTCGTTGCCGTGGCAGGCGAGGCACTTTTCCTGAAACAGCGGCCACACACGGCGAACGAAGAGCGCCTCGCCGTCCTCGGCTTGAAGCGAGGAGGCGGTCAGGAGAGCGAGAAGGGCGGCTTTGCCGGTCATCATATGGGGAGAACGAACTGAATGAGGATTCATTTCTTTCCCACCACCCTGCGGCACAGTGCCAAATAAAGCGGCGTTCTTCACAACAGGGCGCGTCAAAGCCGCCGAATGAGGCGTGCTGTCTCGGCATGCATCATGCAGGGCCATGTCAGAGCATGGCATTTGCGGGGTGACGCGCGAGGACGTGCTCTGGGATGAATGCGCTTAGCCAAACAGCGCTGTCACCGCCTTGCCACCGTCCGTGATCGGCACCGGGCGGGTGCCGTCCATGAGTTCCTTGTTCGGATCAATGCCCATCGCGGCGTGAACCGTGGCGTGGAAATCGACGAGAGGCACGGGATTTTCGACGGGCTTCTTGGCAAGTTCATCGGTGACGCCATACGCACCGCAGTGGTTCAAACCACCACCGGCGAGTACCATCGAGAAGGCGGTGCCTTGGTGACCGCGTCCGCCACGACCATCGAACTCCGGTGGACGGCCGAACTCAGTGCCGACGACGATGAGCGTCTTGTCGAGGAGCTTCTTGTCCTTCAGGTCGCGGATCAGGGCGGAGAGGGCGGTGTCGAGTTCCTGGATGAGCAGGTGCTGGTTCTTGTAGCCTTCGTTGTGGATGTCCCAGCCCGTGCCGTTCATGAAGTTGAGGTTGTGAGATACTTCGATGAAGCGCACGCCAGCCTGGACGAGACGACGGGAAAGCAGGCAGCGCTGGCCGAACTCGCCGCCGTAGTCGTTGCGCAGAGAGTCAGGCTCTTCCTTGAGATTGAAGTGGCGCATGAACTTCGGTCCCGCAAGGCGCAGCGCTTCCTGCTGGGCCATTTCGTAGTCAGCAGCGGCGGAACCTTTCGTGGTGCGTGCCATCAGCGGCTTCAGAAGCTGGTGGCGGATCTCAGCGCGCTTCTCATCGACGTATTCAGGCCGGGTGAAGCCCGCAGGGCCGGTGTTGGTGTCCGTGAGATAAACATAGCCGCTCTTCGCGCCGAGGAAGCCCGGTCCACGGCTCACGTTTGGATAACCGATCAATATGTAAGCAGGCACATCCGGGCTGGCCGAGCCGCGTTGATTGGCGATGATGGAGCCGATGCTCGGATACACCACGTTTCCAGAGATCATGCGGCCGGTGTGGACGATGTTCGTGGCGAAGGCGTGCTCGTCGATGACGTGATGGTTCACCGTGCGCATCACGGTGACGTGTTCCATCACCTTCGCGGTCTTGCTCAGGTGTTCGGTCACTTGCACACCTTTGACGGTGGTGTCGATGGACTTGTAGAGCGAACCCGCCACCTGCGGCTTGCCCAGATTGTCGCCGAGCCGCTTCGGGTCAAAGGTGTCGATCTGACCCATGCCGCCGCCGAGCCAGATGAAGATGCAATGCTCAGCCTTGCCCTTCGGCGTGTGGATGGGCGTGTTGTTCGCGAACAACGGGGCTGCGCCGAAAGCGGCGGCGGAGGTGAGGAAGGAGCGGCGTTTCATGATGGGCAGAGTTTCAGGTTTCAGGTTCAAAGTTTCAAGGCGGCACTCTCAGGGCGCAAATCAGCGGAGCGGAGCTGTGTTCCCTATCAAACGCCGCCCGGAGCACTTTTTCACGCCGCAGGGTACCTCACTTTCGTGGGGGATCACTGCTGCCCGAATAAAACTGCCAGAGCCTGCAGTTCCTCGCGGGCCGTCTCCTTGTCATCCACAGTTTGGTGAATCTCGTGCCGCAGCGCTTCCTGGTAGTCGCGCAGCAGACGCATTAGTGTCATGCGCAGCGCTCCAGGTCGCATGTTTAGTTGTTCCGCGAGTTGCGCGCTATCGTGATCCGTCAGGCTGCCGCCGCTTAGCAGCACTGGGCAGAGGGTGTCAAACAGCATGGCTCGCCCCTTGACCTCATATCGGGCACGCAGATGCTGCATCACCAACCGCATCAGTTCCCTGGCCCACTGGCGGTCATACAGTCGGTCCGGGCTTTCGTGGTGGGCTGCCTCGTCCAGCTCGAAGCGCCCCTCCGCCTCGGCGATGGCCGCCAGTGCTTCACGGCTGACCTCGCGCCCGTGTTTGCTGTGCTGATCACGCCGCCAGTTGCTCAGGAAACGCTGTAGAGCCATGCTCAAAAAGGTGCGCAGGCGGCCTTTATCACGGTCTGCCACGCCAAAACTGTCGTTGCGCAGCAGCTTGGCCAGGAAGTCATGCAAGGCGTCCTCCGCATCGTGATGATCCAGTCCCCGGCGGCGGATCTGGCAGTAGAGCGGGTAATGGTAGGCGCGGCACAGCTCATCCAGCGCGGCGCGTGCATGCTCCGCATCCCCACAGTTCAGCCGCGCCACCAACGTCCACGCGGTGGTGGGCATGCGGCCATTGGGTGCGGGGTCTGCGGGAAGGTCATTTGCCATGCGTCAGTTCTTCGAAAAATCTCAGGGGGACGGAATGGGCTCGATCTCAGCGCTTTCGAACCACGCGCCGTTGAGTGACTTGATGCCCCACTCGCCGGGAGCTTTGAGTTTGTCGTGGCGAAATTCGAGCACAAAGGTGTCATTGGTCAGGGCGATGATACGATCCCCCTCCAATCGTAGCTCCAGCCTCAGCACATCCCCCACTCGCATGGTCATCTCCTTGGGCAACATCTTGCCGCCCAGGATCTTATACTCTTTGTGAGTTCCGATTGCATAATAACTTAGATTGACCATCGAACTCTTCACATCCCACAACGCCTGATAGTAGCCCCGCTGATCAGAGAAGCGTCCGAACAACATGGGGTTGTCGGTCTCAGTCTTGATCCGAACCACAGCTCGTATGGCACCATCAGCCGTCGAGGGCATGGACCGTCTGAAGCCGACGTTGGCCTTGACGTAGAGCAACCCGTCTCCGTAAGAAGATAACCTTTCCCATGCATCCGGCTTCTCAACCGGGAGGAGCTCATGCCACTGCTCCAGAGAAAAAGGAGAGGGGTTTCTCTTTTCCGAGTCTGCGATCTGGGCGGGTTTTGGCTCGGCTATCCGCTGCGCGGGAGACGAAAGGGGCGCGATCTCCACGCTTTCAAACCACGCGCCCTCAAGTGACTTGATGCCCCACGCTCCGGGGGTTTTGAGTTTGTCGTGGCGATGCTCAAGCATCGGCTGGTCATTGGTCAGAGCGGTGAGGTGATCTCCCTCCAGTCGAAGCTCCAGTTTCAGAACGTCTCCCACCCGCATGATCATGTCTGCGGGCATGGTCCTGCGGCACAGGGTCTCATAGCCCTTGCCACTGCCCGTTGCATAGTAGGAGAGGAGGAGTACGGCGTCCCCCACATCCCAAATCGCCTGATAGTAGCCGTTTTCGGAGAAGCGTCCGAACAAAGTGGGGGTGTCCTTTGCGGTCTTGAGGTGAACCACCGCGCGTATGGAGCCGTCTGCCGATGGCATGGCCTTTTTAAAACCGCCGGATGTCTTCACATAGAGCAGCCCGTCTTCGTAAACGGACATCTTGTCCCACGCGTCCGGCAGCTCATTCGAGAAGATCTGGTGCCACTGCTCCAGGGAGAAAGGGGCGGGGACTCGTTCCAGCGAGTGCGTGATCGGAGCAGGTCTGAACTCTGCGGGTCGCGGTGCTGCGGCGCTACTTTTCGGAGTTGCTGCGGAGGCGGTTTCACTCGGGCCACTGTCTTGCGGCTTCTTCACTGCGAGGAAGGTGCCGACGGCGAGGATGACCGCACCGGCGCTGAGGAAGAGTGGCTTGCGGGATGTAGAACGAGTTTTCCAACTCGTTCCCGATGAGGGCACGGGGAGAACGAGTTGGAAAACTCGTTCTACGTCCACCCGCATCTCCGTGGCGGTGGTGTAGCGATTCTCGCGGTCGGTCTGCATGGCCTTGTCCACGATGGCGTCAAAGCCCTTGTCCATCATCGGGATCACGCGGCTGGGCAGCTCGAAGCGCCCGCGCGGGATCTTCCCGGTGAGCATTTGGTAGAGCATCACCCCCACGGCATAGAGGTCGGCACGGCCATCCATCTTCATGCCGGGCATCATCGCCTCCGGGGCGATGAAGTCCGGCGTGCCCATGGCCACGTCGCTGCGCGTCATGAGCGCGGACTCGATGTTCCGCGTCTTGGCCAGGCCAAAGTCCGCCACCTTCACGCGGCCCTTTTTGTCCAGCATGATGTTGGAGGGCTTGATGTC
>DNXB01000421.1 GCA_003506995.1 Verrucomicrobiales bacterium | reverse complement strand
CGAGGCGTTGGGCGATGTCCTTGTTGTTAACCCCGTCAGCGGCCAGCACCACGATGGCCGAACGTTCGACCAGGCGTAGCGCAGTCTTGCGCGAGGCTCTCAAGGACTCCAGCTTCCGGCGCTCCTTGCTTGTCAATGTAATCGGCGGGGCAACTCTCATTCTCCATCATACCCCACACGCCACTTATAACAAGCAATCTGTTGGACGGACTACACTAGCTGAGGTTCAAAATCGGCATGGCAAATTCGTAATCCTCGCGCCATATACAAAGCAAGTGAGGCTTATTCAACACCTGGTCGGCCATCACTTGAGGGACCGCGTGATGACAGTGCATGCGGCTCAAGGACAGGAGTGGGACACCGTGATTTTTTGCGCTACAGACTGCCAACATCAATATCATCCCTTCCTAACTGACAGCACCATCCCACAGGGCAACGCCACTTTGAATACGGCCATCAGCCGAGCGCAGCACAATTTGATTTTGGTTCTCGACGGTAATTATTGGAGCCAACGGCATGATGCCCCACATCAACTCTTGAGCCGATTGATGTTACAAGCGGGGTAATCCGGCCATTGCAAAACCATTTGGCCCGCACAGGTGCAGCCATCTGTAAGTCGCATCGAACAGTCAAATCCTGCTCAACTTCCTCTCCCGCTCAATCCACTCGAGGGTTGTAGCCAATAGACCCAAATTCCGCAGGTGCTCATCTGGCAGCATCAAAAGCCACCGGCTTCCCCGCCAAGAACGCATTCAAGTTCGCGGCGGTGATGTCGATGAGGCGGGCGTGTGATTCGCGGCGGGCCCAGGCGATGTGCGTGGGAGGCAGTTCTTCGCGCCGATAAGCTGATTGCCATTTTTCGGCGGCATTGACACGCTCAGCATGTGCGAACTCATTTGCCGGAAAGTTTGCCCCTGGTCGTTCATGCCACAAGCCCGCTCTTACTCAACTGCGCCGCCACCCAGCTTTGCTCCGCCTCTGGCAGCGCGGGTTCCAGAGGCTCCTGGTAGTTGAGCTTCCAGTAGCGCCCGCTTTCATAAACGCGATCCAGCATTTTCTGGAGATCCAGCGGCACATCGGGATCAGGTGGGCGGAGCGGAATGCGGATCACCGGCAGCCGCTGGCGCAGCGGGCAGATGTAAATCTCACGCCGGTCCGGCATGCCGGCGCGGATGGCACACACCGTGTAATGCTCGCCAGCATTCGGGAAGCGCCGCTGGTAGTCCCTGGCGTCCAGGTCGATCAAGCGCCGCCCATGGCGCAAAAGGTCAATCTCCACCACGTTGACACCTGCCGCGATGTAGTCCCGGCGTTTGGTCAGAAAGGCGAGGCGACCTGACTCGCGGTTCGTCGGACTGATCACCTCAATGACGGTGACGAGCGTGCCGTCATCATGCCGCACCTCGATCCAGCGCTCCGGCGGCGTCTCCACATTCACGATCTCCGGCTCGGCCACCGCCCGCTCCCGGCTGGAGTCATGGTCCGGCGTCCAAACCGGCGGCAGCCCCCGCTTCCACGGCTCATCCACGATGCTGATGTCCGGGAAATACACCCCGGCATCGCCGCCGAAGACATTCACCTGCTCCTCCGCCATGGCCGAGTAGCTCTCCGGCAGCTCAACCCCGAGCTCGCTGCGGATGAAGGCGATCAAATTGAGATGCACATCACGCCAGCGCCGCTCCATGAACGGATTCATGCCTGGAAAAGGATTTCGATGTTCCATAACGTTGACCATGCACCGTGTCCCCCATTCACGCAAGCATGTCACCAGTGTGTACCAGGCCAACGTTGCTCGCCTGCTCTGTCCTCTGGCGCGAAACACTGCTCGAAGCCGCAGCACACCCCGTAGCAGCGGGCGTCAGCACGCTGTGGCCCAGCGCTCTGCCAGCACATGGGGTTCTCAGCACGCCATGCTCCTCCCGCAGCCTCGAAAAACTCACATTTTTCGCTACGAGCCAACGCTCGCCTCGTAGCAGCGGGCGTCAGCACGCTGATCATCTGCGCCACACCAGCGCATGGATTTTTTCGGAACTTCATGAAAAGCGCCACTGAATTCGCGGATCAAAGCCTCTCCGCATCTTCCTTGGGCAAAGCTCACCCATTCACCACATTCACCGGCTTCCCCGCCAAGAACGCTTTCAAGTTCGCGGCGGTGATGTCGATGAGGCGGGAGCGGGATTCGCGGCTGGCCCAGGCGACGTGCGGGGTGATGAGGCAGTTCTTCGCGCTGAGCAGCGGATTGTCCGCTTTCGCTGGCTCCACCGACAGCACATCGAGTCCGGCACCTGCGATGCCGCCTTCGTTCAATGCCTTGGCCAGAGCGGCCTCATCCACGAGCGGACCACGACCAGTGTTGATCACAAATGCCTCGCGCTTCATCAAACCAAGCGTGCGCTCGCCGATGAGATGCTTCGTGGCATCGGTCAGCGGACAGTGCAGGCTGATCACGTCCGACTGACGGAATAGATCGTCGATCTCGGCGGCTTCGACGCCCGCGGGCGGCGCTTCCTTCCAGGTGCGCTTCGAGGCGAGCACCTTCATGCCAAAGGCAACGCCGATCCGCGCCACAGCGCTGCCGATTTCGCCGTAGCCGATGATTCCCAACGTGCGTCCGGACAATTCGATGATCGGATGATCCCAGTAGCAGAAATCCGGGCACTTCACCCAACCGCCCTGCTCCACGCTCCTCGCCGCATGACCGACGTGGTTCGTCAGCTCCAGCATCAGCGCGATCACATGCTGCGCCACGGCTGGCGTGCTGTAACCCGGCACATTCGTCACCACGATGCCGCGTTCCTTCGCCGCCACGACATCGACAATATTAAAGCCCGTCGCCGTGACGCCGATGTATTTCAAATCCGGCAGCGCGGCGATGATTTCACGCGTCAGCGGCGCTTTGTTGGTGATCACGATCTCCGCTCCGGCACAACGGGCCACGGTTTGATCTAGCGGCGTGCGCGGATGAACTTCGCAAGGAGCGATGGCTTCGAGCGGCTGCCAGGACAGGTCGCCAGGATTGGCCGTGTGGGCGTCGAGAAGAACGATTTTCATGAGAGGGCGGCATGCTTAGCCGAAAAAACAGAATTTTGGGAGAAAAAGTCATCACCTGACGATAATGCTGCCGCCATGCGCCCAACCTTGCTCTCCCTCCTCTCTTTCGTCTTCCTGTTTGCCTCCGGCGTCCGCGCCGAGGACGTGAAACCGCTCAAAGTCCTCATGGTCTGCGGCGGTTGCTGCCACGACTACGAAAACCAGAAGCTGATCCTCAGCGAGGGCATCAGCGCGCGGGCGAATGTCGAGTTCACCATCGTGCATGAGGAGGCGCGGGTGAAGGACGACCGCACGCACCAGATCAGCATCTACAAGGAAGCTGGCTGGGCGAAAAACTATGACGTCGTCCTTCACAACGAGTGCTTCGGCGCGGTGACAGATGTGGCGTTTGTCGATGGCATCGCCAAAGCGCACTTTGACGGCGTGCCCGCCGTGATGCTGCACTGCTCCGCCCACAGCTACCGCATGGCCAAAACCGATGAATGGCGCAAGTGCGTGGGCCAGACCTCGATGAGCCATGAAAAGAACCGCGACCTCAAGGTGCGCAACGTGGCCGATGCCCACCCTATCATGAAGGCTTTCCCCAAAGAGTGGCTCAACCCGAAGGACGAACTCTACAAAAACGAAAAACTCTGGGAGAACTTCGTGCCACTGGCCACCGCCTTCGGTGAGGACACGCAGAAAGACCACCACGTCATCTGGACGAACCACTACGGCGCGGGCCGCGTGTTCGGCACCACGCTCGGTCACAACAACAGCACGATGCAGGATCCGGTTTACCTCGATCTCGTCGCACGCGGCCTGCTTTGGGCGTGCGGCAAGCTCGACGAAAACGGCAAACCGCAGCCGGGCTACGAGTCGAAGCAGAAGTAAGCTGCTTTCCAAAACAAGCCGGAGCTTGGGCTAAATGTGGCTTGGGAATCGCGTATCGAGCCTCATCGTGGCCGGAAAGACCGCATTGCTCATGCTGGGTTTCTGACCCATCATGCCCGTCATTCTGATGCGATCACAACTCAAGCGCCTGATGATTCAGCTTCTCGCCCCGGCGGGAGCTTTCCCATCTGCCATGACGGACAAGGGCACGCTGCGCTCCTTCATCAGCACGCTGCGCCCCATGCGGCAGGACAAAGGCTTGATTCGTCTGGGGCCGCCTGGGGACGGCGGCTACCTCGTTCCTGATGATCTGGCTGGCATCGAAGCCGTGTTCTCGCCGGGGGTCGGCAATGTGTCCGGCTTTGAACAAGACTGCGCGGATCTGGGAATGAAAGTTCACATGGCCGACAACACGGTCGAGATCAGCGCCGCGCTGGATCATCGCTGCCATTTCACCAAGAAACACATCGGAGCGGTGTCGAGCGCGGAGTTCACCTCCATGGATGACTGGGTTGATGCGGCGGTGTTGGAGCCGAACAGCGATTTGATGCTTCAAATGGACATTGAAGGCTATGAGTACGAAGCTTTTTTGAGCATGTCCAAGGGGCTCATGAGTCGGCTGAGGATCATCACCGTGGAGTTTCACCGGCTCGACCAGATGTGGAACTTCCCATTCTTTCTCCTGGCCTCAAAGGCCTTTGAAAAACTGCTTCAGACGCACACCTGCGTTCACATCCATCCGAACAACACCTTCCCTCCGTTGAGCAAAGGCGGGTTGGAAATCCCGCCCGTGGCTGAGTTCACCTTTCTGCGAAAGGACCGAGTGGTGAACCCTTCGCCTGCAACGGCCTTTCCGCATCCTTTGGATCACGACAGTTGCTTGAAGCCGCATTACCCGCTGCCAGCGTGCTGGTACAGCAGTGAATAGGCTGCAAGTTCACAGAAAGCAGGGCATGCTTCCTCCCAGCACCATCTTCATCGTTGGACCCACCGCCTCAGGCAAATCTGCGCTGGCAGCGGCTCTCGCGGAGCAGCTCGGCGGGGAGATCGTCAATGCGGACGCCTTCCAGCTCTACGCGGGCATGGACCTCCTCACGGCCAAACCCTCCGCAGCCGAGATGGCACGCGTGCCGCACCATCTTTACGGCGTGCTGCCGCTCAGTGAATCCTGCGACGCCCAGCGCTATCACGCGCTCGCCTTGCCGGTGATCACAGACATCGCAGCGCGTGACCGAGTTCCCATCGTCGTCGGTGGCTCGGGGCTTTACATCAAAGCGCTCACGCATGGCCTCTCTCCACTGCCCGCCGCCTCTCCTAGGCTGCGGGAGCATTTCAAGCACCTCAGCCCTGGCGAGAAAATCGTCTGGCTGATCCAGCGCGATCCCGAGGCCGCCACCACCGTGAATCTGCGCAATCCGCGCTATGTTGAGCGCGCACTGGAAATATGCCTGCTCACCGGCCGCCCGCAGTCGGGCCTGCGGCGCTCTTTTGCGGAAAACGAGCCGCAAGTGAATGGTGTCATCCTCGACTGGAACCGCGAGACACTTTATGCGCGCATCAATCAGCGCACGCAGGCCATGTTTGAGGCCGGATTGATCGCGGAGGTCGCCGCGCTTGGCGAACTTTCACCCACCGCTGAAAAAGCCATCGGCGTTCGTGAGTTGCGCGAGCATCTGGCAGGACGCGTGTCACTCGCAGACACCGTCGCCGCCATCCAACAGGCCACGCGGCATTACGCGAAGCGCCAGATCACCTGGTTTCGACGGGAACGCTGCTTCCAAACGATTTGCCTCGATTCCCATCCGACGGCACAGTACGCGCTCGACACCGTTCTCTCCGCCTGCGGCGCTCGTCATTCGTCATTCTGATTTCGTCATTCCCCAATGCCCCCGCCCGTCCAGCCAGTCCGTCCCGTCTTCGTCAACCTAGGCCCCCGCAGCTACCTCGTGCAGGTGGGGCGCGACCTGTTGAAGACGCTCGGCGAGGAGGTGAACAAGAAGCTGCCGGACCGTGTGAAGTGCGCCGTCGTCACGGACTCGAATGTCGGCCCTCTTTACGCTGAGACCGTGCTGCAAAGCCTGCGTGCCGTCGGCAAGGAGCCGAATCTCATCACCGTGCCTGCGGGTGAGTCGTCCAAATCGCTGACCTGGAGTCAATCCGTGCTCAGCGAGATGGTGCGCTTCGGCTTGGACCGCAAAAGCTTCGTCGTCGCCCTCGGCGGCGGTGTCATCGGCGATCTCGCCGGTTTCTGCGCCTCAATTTATCAACGCGGCATTCCCTATGTTCAGGTGCCCACCACCGTGCTGTCACAAGTCGATAGCTCAGTCGGCGGCAAGACCGGCGTGAACCTGCCTGACGCCAAAAACATGGTCGGCGTCTTCCACCAGCCCGTGCATGTCATCGCCGATCTCGACACGCTCAGCTCACTCCCGACACGCGAATGGAACGAAGGTTTTGCTGAAATCATCAAGCATGCCTGCATCCGCGATGCCTCCATGTTCAAGGCCATCGAGGACATCGCCGCAGGCAAAGGTGACATCGTCGGCCTCATCCGCCGCAACATCGCCATCAAGGCGGTCATCGTCGAAGCCGATGAGTACGAAACCATCGGCACGCGGGCGCTGCTCAATTTTGGTCACACTTTGGGCCACGCCATTGAAGCCGCAGCCGGTTACGGCAGACTACTGCACGGCGAGGCCATCAGCCTCGGCCTGCGTGCCGCTGCGTGGCTCTCCGCTCAAATCTCCGATCTCACCAGCGAGGATTACGAACGCATCGTGACGCTGCTCAAGCTCTGTGACCTGCCCATCAAACTTCCTGACGACCTCGACACCGAGGACATCATGCGCATCGCCCGCATGGACAAAAAATTCGAGAACGGCAAGATCCGCTTCGTCCTCCTGCGCAAGATCGGCGAGGGCTATGTCAGCAAAGACGTGATCGAAGGCCATCTGAAGCAGGCGCTCGATGAGCTGCGGAAGTGATCAACTTGAAACCTGAAACTTGAAACTGAGCGGATGCGCTTCCTGTCTCCCGCCAACTTCCACCTCCTCTGGCTCGCGCTGATCCCGCTGGCGCTGTGGTTGTTCCGTCGGCAGGCGAAGCGGGTGCCGGTTTCGACGCTGCTGTTTTTCAAATCGCTCGCGCGTGAGCATCAGGAGTCCGCGTGGCTGCGGCGCATCAAAAAATGGCTCTCACTGCTGCTCACGCTGCTGGTGCTGATCTTCGCCATCCTCGCGCTCGCGCGGCCCAGCAGTGACGTTTCCGCCGACTCACCCGGCGCGGTCGTCATCGTCGTTGATCACTCGGCCTCGATGGCCGCGAAGGATGCTCAAGGCCGCACACGGCTTGATGAAGCCAAACGTCTGGTGAAAGACCGCATCCGCGCGCTGCCGGATCAGGTCGTGCTTTCGCTCATTGCCTTCGACGCACGGCCCCGTGTGCTGCTTTCCCGCAGCCGCAACCGCCGCGAGTGCCTGCGTTTGCTCGATGAACTGAAGCCTGTGCCCGTCGAGGGCAAGACCGAGGCCGCGTTGAATGTCGCCAAACGTCTCGCTGATCTCGAATCACGCTCCCGCATCTGGCTGGCGGCTGATTCGAGCATTGAAGATGCCGCGGTCGATTCGATTCCCGTCGCATTGACCGAGCCGCTCAACGTCGGCATCACCGGCTTTCAAATTCGTCACAGCCCGCTCGCACGCGATCGCTACGAGGCCTTCGTCAAAGTCAGTGCGGCTGCCAGCAACCCGGCAACGACCACCTCCACGCTCGAAATCACCCTCGCAGGCCGCATTGCCCAACTGCGCGAGCTGGAACTCGCTCCCGGCGAGTCCAGCGCGCTGATCCTGCCGCTCGAAGGTCTGCGCGGCCAGCGGCTGGAGATGCGCTTGAAGACCGCAGGCGATTGTTTTGGCTGGGATGACGGTCTTGCCGCGCCGCTGCCCAAAACCAAGCCGCTCACCGTCGCCTGGTTCGCAGAAAAGCCTGATCCATTCACTGAACTCGCGCTTTCATCGCTCATCGAAGCGGGACGCATCGAAATGAAGAAGGGCGATCCCGCCGCATGGCCGCCGAAGGAACAGCCAGATGTCTATGTCTTCGAAAACTGGCTGCCGAAAGACTGGCCTGCGGATCGTCCGGTGATCGCGCTCACGCCTTTGACCAGCTCCGGCCCGCTGCGCACCCGCGTCATGCGCGGCGTGCCGCATGACAGCGTGCGCCCCGTGCAGCCAGATCATCCCGTGCTGTTTCGTGCCAGCAGCAGCCGAATCGCCGTCACACAGACCACCGTGCTTGATCTGCCCGCGTCTTTGGAGCCGCTGTGGATCGCAGGCACCGAACCCGTGCTCGCCGCCGGTGAGTTCAACGGCCAGCGGCTCGTCGTCACCGCCTTTTCACCCGCCCAGTCAGAGCAACTCGCGCTGCTGCCCTCCTTCCCGCTCATTCTCGGCAATGCTCTTTATTGGTGCGCCGAAAACAGCGACGCCCTCGCCGACATGCGCACGCTGCACACCGGCGAGATGCTGAATGCCAGCAGCCTCGTCCAATGGCATGCCTGGGATGGCGACAGCTTCATCGAAATCTCCGACGATCCCGCCAACGGCTTGCTGGCGCTTCAACGCATCGGTGCCTGGGAAACCGATGACCGCAGCGGTGCCTGCGCCTTGATCTCCGACGCTGAGACCAACCTCCCGAAACTCGCCAACGACATTGCCGTCTCTACCCAGCCCGCTGCCCCGCTCATCACCGCCTCCGCCTTCAGCACCTGGCCCAAGCGTTTGATCTGGCTCGCGCTCGCGCTGCTGCTGCTGGAGAGCTTTCTGTTTCATCGCAAAGCGGTGTATTGAAACTTGTTCACAGCCGTTGCGTTTATTCACAGCGAAACGGACTGAAAAAATCCCACATGTTGTTTCGGAAGCCTTAAAGACCCCCAAGATAGGGTAAAATTTGGCCTTCAGTCTTGCGGGCAGTGCCTGTGGAATGGTTCACTCTGCCTCAGCACTCATTTACCGGGTCATTCGTCATTCGGATTTACTCATTCGTCATTAGCCAGCCTCTTTTCTCCCAAAGCTCATGTACCTGAAAAGCCTCACCCTTCACGGCTTCAAGTCCTTCGCCGACAAGACCCACTTTGAATTCCACAAAGGCGTCACCGGCATTGTCGGCCCCAACGGCTGCGGCAAGTCGAACGTGGTCGATGCCATCCGATGGGTGCTCGGTGAAACGTCTGCCAAAGCGTTGCGTGGCGATGAAATGGCCGACGTCATCTTCAATGGCACGGACAAGCGCAAGCCCGTCGGCCTTGCCGAAGTCACGCTCACCATGGCGGACTGCGAGCAATCATTGAACGTCGATTTTAATGAAGTCGCCCTCACCCGTCGCGTCTTCCGCGATGGTCGCAGCGAGTACCGCCTCAACAATACCGTCTGCCGCCTCAAAGACATTCACGATCTCATCGCAGGCACCGGCATTGGTCGTGCCGCTTACTCGATCATGGCGCAGGGCCAGATCGACATGCTGCTCAGCTCGAAGCCAGAAGATCGCCGCACCGTCTTCGAAGAAGCCGCTGGCATCACCAAGTTCAAATCACAGAAGCGTGAGGCGCTGCGCAAACTCGAATACACCGAGGCGAATCTGCTTCGCGTGGCCGACATCATCGCCGAGGTGAAGCGTCAGATGGGCACCCTGCAACGTCAGGCGGCCAAGGCGCGTCGTTATCAGACCTTGCTCGAAGACACACGCCTGCTCGACACCCATCTCGCGCACAAGCAATACACCGAGTTCAGCGGCGAGAAGTCCGAGGCCGAAACGCAGGTGCGCGTGATGGCAAACCAGATCGAGGAATTGCAGCGCAAACTGCAGGCCGCCGAAACAGAGGCCGCACAAACCCGCGAAGCTTACCACGCCCTCGAATCCCAGATCAGCCAGGCACGCCAGCAGGCGCAAGAGCTCCGCTCGCAAATGCAGAGCGCTGAAGGGCGCATCGGTTTCAACAAGGAGCGCAGCGAGGAACTCGAAGGCCGCATCCGCCAGAACGAGGAGCAGATCGCCGCGAACGAAGAACTCCTCGATCAGGCCCGCCGCGATCTCGCCAATGCCGACGAGCAGCTCCTTGCGATCACCGACAACATTCAGACGCGTCAGCTCGCGATGAACGAGCACGCGGGCATGCATCAGAGCATCCTGCCGGAGCGCAACCGCCTCGAAAGCGACCGCCGCGCCATCCGCGAGTCGATTCGCCAGTTCGAAGGCCAGATGGCCGCCAGCGAGGCGCGGGCGCAGTCCTTGAGCAATCAGATCTCCGCCGACCGTCAGCGTCACGAATCGCTCGCGCATGATCGTCAAACCGCCGCACAAGCCCGCGAGTCCAGCCAGATCGAATACGACGAGCTGCAACGCAACATCCAGGAACTCGAAGAAACGCGCAACCAGCTCGACGAAAAAGCCAAGGACTGCGCCCGCGAGATCATCGAACGCCGCCGCCAGCGCGACGCGATGAACAACGAGCTCAACGACCTCCAGCGCAACCTCACCCAGCGCAAGTCACGCCTCGAAATTCTCGAACAACTCCTCCAAAAAGGCGAGGGTCTTTCCTCCGGCACGCAAAGCGTGCTCAGCGGTCTCGACAACCCGGAGGTCTATTCCACCGGTGTGCGCGGCCTTCTCGCCTCCAGCATTGAGGTCGATCCCGATTTCATCCCCGCCATCGAGGCCGCGCTCAAAGATCATCTGCAAGCGGTGCTGCTCACCGAGAGCGAACTCGCCGCGCAGATCATCGACCGCCTCACCGATCACAAAATGGGCCGAGCCTCGCTCGTGCCGCATGATTTTTGCAATCTGCGCAACGCCACCGATCGCGAACTCATGCCCGCTGGTGCCATCGCCTGGGCCACGGACAAAGTGCGCGTCAAAACCGGCGTGCAGAGCCTTATCGACCACTTGCTGCACAATGTCGTCATCGTCGATGACCTGCACACGGCGCTGCGTTTGAAGCGTGAGATGCCGCACCTTGCCATCGCCACGATGCGCGGCGAATTCATCTCCACCGACGGCATCATCAACGGCGGCGCCAGCAAGGAAGAAGGCTCCTCCACCCTGCGTCGTGAGGCCGAAGTGCGTCAGCTCCGCACCGAGGTCGAGGCGCTCGAACTTCAGTTCATGGAGAAGGAAGATGCGGTGAAAACCGTCAGCGCCCAGCTCGAAGACATGCAGCGCGAGGAAGTTTCTCTCCGCGAGCAGAGCCAGCGTGCGCGTGAAGGCTTCTCGCAGTTCCAGGGCAAGATCAGCGTCGTTCAGCGTGCGCTGCAACAAGCCACGGCGAAGCTCGAAAGCGTCGAGTGGGACCAGAACCAAATTCAAGAGCGCATCGGCGGCTCCGAGAGCCAGATCAATCAGCTCCGCGAGGCTGCCGCCATCGCGCAGGAGCAGCTTGAGTCCTCCCGCGTCCGCGAAGGCGAGCTTGAGCTCGAAATGGAGTCCTTCCTACGTCGCGAACTTGAATCCAGCGAGCGCCTCAACGAACTGCGCACAGCGCTCGCACTCGAACAAAGCGCGCTACATTCCATCGAACGTCAGAAAGCCCCGCTCGGCGTGCGCTTGCAGGAACTTCAGGCCGGCATGAATCGCTTCGCCGAGGAGATCAACACCTGGCGCGTCCGCATTCAGCAGAGCGATGCTGAAAATGCCCGCTTCCAGGAACAGATCGAATCCCAGCGCGGTGCCATTACCGCCATCGAAGAACATCTGCATGCCCGCACGGAAGAACGCGCCGGATTGTTCGAACAGGTCAGCCAGCTCGAAACCCAGCTCACGCAGCTTCGTCAGAGCTACAACGGCCTCAACGAATCCCGCAACCGCGCTGAAGTCGCGCTGACGCGCGTTGATCTTCGCATCGAAAACCTCATCAATCAGGTTCAAGAGCGCTACAGCTTCCACATCGACGCCTTCGAGCCTGATTACCATGTGCTCATGGTCACCATCGAGGAGCAGAAGAAAAACCGCAGCCGTGGGAGGAAGGCTGCCACGAATGCTGCTGAGGTAGCCTCAGATGGCACACCGTCTGACGTGTCTGACTCGTCCGACCAGTCCGACACCGCCGAAGAACCCCAGGAGCACGTCATCCCCGCGATCTCCAACCGCGATGACGACGAAGATCTCGAAAACATCGTCATCCCCGGCGAAGAAGCGCAGCCGGACTGGGCCTTCGTCATGGAAGTGGTCTATGAACTGCGCCAGAAGCTCGAAGGCATCGGCCCGGTCAACCTCGACGCCATCCAGGAGTTCGAGGAGCTCGAAGAACGTCACAACTTCCTCGACACCCAGCACAACGACCTCGTCAAATCCAAGGACGAACTGCTCCAGGTCATTGCCAAGATTAACGAGACCACGAAGACCATGTTCGTCGAGACGTTCACGCAGGTGCGCGGCTTCTTCCATGACAACTTCCGCGAGCTGTTTGGCGCTCAGGCCAAGGCCGACCTCATGCTCATCGACGAAAGCGATCCGCTGGAGTCCGGCATCGAAATCATCGCCAAACCGCCGGGCAAGAAGCTGCAAACCATCAGCCTCCTCTCCGGTGGCGAGCGCAGCATGACCGCCGTGGCGCTGCTGTTCTCGATCTACCAGGTCAAACCCAGCCCGTTCTGCGTGCTGGATGAGCTGGACGCACCGCTCGATGAAACGAACATCGGCCGCTTCCTCAAGATGCTCGACAAGTTCATCGACAACTCGCAGTTCATCATCGTCACCCACAACAAACGCACCATGAGCCGCGCGGATGTAATTTACGGTGTCACGATGCAGGAGTTCGGCATCAGCAAGCCCGTCGGCGTGCGCATGACGACCGAGGACACGCGTGGCACGACCAAATCCGTGGAGGAACTCCAGCTCGACGCCCCAGCCGACAGGCCACGCCTCGAAAGCATGGACGAACAGCAGGAACGTCTCACCGAGATTGAGGAGCAGGAAGAAGAGTCGCCTGCGGTGTTGGTGTAGGAGCCTGCGGCTCGTCAAGAGGTCAAGTTGGTCAAGGGTTGTGATCCTTGACTGCTTGAACTCTTGAGCGTGAAACGGCGTGCTCGGCCCTGCCTTCTCGTCATTCGTCATTCGTCATTCTGGTTTCCTCATTCCTCATTCCTCATTCGATCCCCGCCACCTTCCGCGCCTCCGCCTCGCTGAGGCCGTCGAGGTTGATGACCTCCACGTCGCGCACCGGGTGCAGCGGGTGTAGGCCGACCTCGCCAGTGGTGAGGCGGGTGTCGGTGATGACGGGCAGGGCCACGCCGTTGAAGCGGGCGTGGAGCTGGGTGCCGATGGCCACCAGCTCCAGCGTGAACTCCGCCCCGTCCGCCAGCGGCGGTTGCGGCGTGTGGACGTGGAGGTCCACACTGCGCCGCTCTTTCTCCATCCAGTAGTTCAGTGTCACTTGGCCCGGCAGCGGGGCGCGCAGTCCCAGGCGGTAGGAGTCGTTGGCGTCGGTCCGCGCCACGGACTGCTTGCGCACCCAGAGGGACGTGAGGGCGTCCATGTTCAGGGCTGCATCCACGCGCCCGCGCAGGCGGATGCCGCCGTTCTTGCCGGTACGCCTGAGCAGATTGAATGCGCTCGGAGCCGAGCCGGATTCCTTGCGCACGATCCAGCCGTCAGGCTGCCAGGTCAGCAGGTTCTTGGCCCGCGCATCGGGTGGCAGATCGGCCACGCTGGCCAGCACCTTCACCCACTGGCCGGGCGGGTAGGGAGGGACAGATTTGGAGACTGGGAGAGGGGGAGACTGGGAGAGGGTGCTGCCGTCGAGATTCAGATACTCCAGCGTCTTCACCAGCACTGGCTCGGTGCTCGCGCTGGCGATGCCAAACATGCCTTCCGCGATGGCCGCGTCCTCGGCCTCTCCCAGCGCCTGACCGTTGAACCTCACCGTGAACTGGCTGCCCACAGCCCGCAGTTCCAGCTCATAATCCTCCCCCGCGCTGAGGGGTTTTGGCAGCGGGAACTCGCCGAGCTTGCCGGTTCCTCCGTCTGCCTTCGCCAGCCGTCTCAGCACTGCCGCACGTCCGTCCGCATCGATGTTGAGAGAGTAAGACTGCGCATCATACGCGGCATTGCGCACGCGGAGCTGCGGCCCCTGCGTGCCGGGCACAAAGTGGGTCTGCATCCGCAGCGCCCCGTCTCGCTTCGGGGCGCGCTCCTGCTTCATCATCCGATTGCCCGTGAGCCGCAGACCTTCCGGCGTGAGGTCGGAGGGTTGGCTGGCCAGCTTGGTCTCCAGCGTCAGCGCATTGGCCCAGGGCTCGGGGGTGGCACTCAAAGTGGTCCGCACAGTCTCCTGTGCGGTTCCGAGAGCGCTCGCCACACTCGTTCCGCTCGCTAGACCACTTTCCTGCGGGCCGCGTGTGAGCAAAAACGCGCTCGTGCCCATGACGAGCACAGCGGCGGCGAGGAGGAGGGGCTTGCGAGCAGAACGAGTTTTCCAACTCTTTCTCCCCGCGCCCACCTCGGGAACGGGAGTGGGAACGAGTTGGGAAACTCGTTCTACGGCCACCTTCATCTCCGTCGCGGTCGAGTACCGCTTGTCGCGGTCGGTCTGCATGGCCTTGTCCACCACGGCGTCGAGGCCTTTGTCCATCTGCGGCACCACGCCGCTGGGCAGCTCGAAGCGCCCGCGTGGGATCGTGCCGGTGAGCATCTGGTAGAGCATCACGCCCACGGCATAGATGTCCGCTCGCTGGTCCACCTTCATGCCAGCGACGAACGCCTCCGGGGCGATGAAGTCGGGCGTGCCCATGGCCAGGTTCGTGCCGGTGAGCAGCGTGGCGTCCAGGCTCACGGTCTTGGCCAGGCCGAAGTCCGCCACCTTCACGCGGCCCTTCTTGTCGATCATGATGTTGGAGGGCTTGATGTCGCGGTGGATGATGCCCTCCTCATGCGCAAAGGCCAGCGCCTCGCACACCGCCGTGGTGATCTGGATGGCGCGCTTCGGCTCCACGATGCCCTCGCTGGCGATGAGCTGCGCCACGTCCGTGCCCTCAATGAATTCCATCACGAAATACAGCAATGTCCCGTCTTGACCCTCTTGACGCGCAGCACCTTGACCTGCTTGACCCAACACCACCTCCCCCGCATCAAAGACCGCCACAATATTTGGGTGCGAGAGCTGCGCCATGGCCTGCGCCTCATGCTTGAAGCGCGCGGCAAACTGCAGGTCGCCCGTGTCATCCCCCATCTCCGGCGGCAGCACCTTGATTGCCACGGGGCGCTTCAGCGTCTTCTGCGTGCCTTTGTAAACAGCGCCCATGCCACCGCGGGCGATGAAGGCGCTGATCTCATACTGCGGCAGCGCCTTTTGCAGCTCCTCCACGCTGGGCGGGCTCCACCCGCGCGAGCCGCCACCGCTCTGCCCGCTGCTGCCGGTGCGTGGCGTGGGCGCGGTGACCAGGATCGTCGCATTGGGGTCCGCCATCTGCGTTTCCCGATCCTCATCCAAGCCCAGCCGCAGCAGCGGGGCGATGTCTTCCGGCGGGCGGGCTTCAGGTGTCTCAGGCATGGGCGGGAGGGGCCAATGGTTCAGTCAAGAAGCGCCGACAGTGACCTGACGCACGAGAATGCTTTTAATCCTCTACCCCGCTCGTTGGCAAGTATTTCCGTGCAACTTTAGCCGCAGCAGCCTAGAATGCTCCCAGCATGAGCGAACCGCGCCCTGAACGCCGCTTTCCGACCACCCACTGGTCCATCGTGGCGCGGCTGAAGAGCCGTGACGCGCTGGAGGCGGAAAAAGCGGTGAAGGAGGTCCTCACCACCTACCGCTACCCGCTCTACGGCTACCTGCGCGCCAGCGGCCTGCATCACGAGGACGCCGAGGATGTGCTGCAGGGCTTCTTCGAGAAGATGCTGCGGCATGACGCGCTCGGCCAGGCCGATCAAACACGCGGCCGGCTGCGCACCTTCCTTCTCACCGCGCTCTCCCGCTACAAGCTCAACTTCCAGCGCGGCGAGCAGCGCCGCCACCGGCGCGTCCAGGCCGAGGCAGACCTGTGGCAGGAGGACGAGGCGCGCTACCAGCGTGAGCGGCACGCCACCCATGACACCCCCGAGACCTACTTTGACCGCCGCTGGGCCATGGAACTGATCGAGCGCGTGCGCCAGCATCTGCGGGAGCATTATGACAAGCGCGGCAAGGCGGCGCTGCACGCCGCGCTGGCCCCGCTGCTC
Source organism: Verrucomicrobiales bacterium (assembly GCA_003506995.1). Lineage (GTDB taxonomy): Bacteria > Verrucomicrobiota > Verrucomicrobiia > Verrucomicrobiales > Verrucomicrobiaceae > Prosthecobacter. Next base: position 16,057 of record DNXB01000421.1, on the reverse strand, counting down.
AGCAGCGCGGAGCCGGAGACCGAGTCCTTCGCCGCCATCGCCACGCGCCTCGGCCTCACGGACAACGCCCTGCGCATCGCCCTAAGCCGCCTGCGCGGTGATTTCCGCGAGTTCCTGATCCGCGAAGTGAAACGCACCCTCGACGAGGGCGAGGACGCGAAAGCCGAGATCCGGCACCTGCTGGAGCTGTTTGAGAGCTAGGGCGGGAGCATCCCCTGGCACCCGTGAGCGCGGGTATTTGGAGCGGTGGAGCGGGAGTTCTGCATTCCAGTATTCCACGTCTCCATGACTCCGCAGTAAATATGCACAAATCATGGTGACGCTGGGTATATCCCGCATGGGAGCACCGGCAGACTGCCCGCCAGTTCCTCCCGTGACTTTCTTTGAAATGACCGTTGAGGTCCGGGGTAGAGCCAGACAACCCCGCTGCGCATGCTCTTCCTCGTTTCCAGCAGGCACTCCCGCCTTTCTTCATCACCGTCAGTGCAGCAAGGACACGCCTTGCCATCCGTCTGCGCAGGCACGGTCCGTTCAAGTTGCGCCTTGTGCATTCACTGGAACCTCTGCGCCACCAACCGCCGTGCCACCTGTGATCTGTGCCGGGGCTGCGCCCTTTGCGACAACTCGTGCAGGTGCCATCTAGCGCCGCTGCACCTCCGGGGCCTCGCTGCCCCACCCCCACGGTCCCGCTGCTCCCCAGACCTCTTCCGCTCAGTCTGACTCCTCTTCTCCAAGTCTCCCCATCTCCAAGTCTCCTCTCCCCGCCATGTTCGACCCCGCCCTCCCCGCCCAAGGCAGCCCTTTGCAGAGCGCCGTCATCCGCAGCCAGCTATCCAGACTGACGGGGCTCTTGTCATGGGTGCTTCTCGTAGCCCTCAGCTCGCCGCTGGCCTGGGGAACTGGATGGGTGCCTTTGGGCGCAGGCGGCGGCGGGCAGATTTTGATGGTTTCGGGAGACCCGGCGGATGCTTCCATGGTCTATCTCGGCAGTGATGTGGCGGGGTTGTGGCGGAGTGAGAACGAGGGTGCCACTTGGCAGTATCTCACCAGTGGCTGGACGCCGAAAGACTGCCAGTCTCTGGCCTTTGATCCGGCGGACGCGGATCACCTGTTCATCGCCTTGAGTGATGGCATCTACCACAGCCTGGACCGGGGGCAGTCCTGGGGGCGGCTGGTGGTTGCCGCGCACCCCGGCGGACTGGCTGTGGCGCGGGCGGGCGGGCACTTGGTGGTTTACTTCGGCACTGGTCGCTCGCGGGAGAACACCGGGGGCGATGGCCTGTTTTACCGCCACAACCACGGCGGGTCTGGGGTGCTGGAAAGCTTTGCCTACGCGGTCACGACCGGGGCGCTGGTCTCCACACTGGTGAACCCGGTGGACGCGGATGACCTCTGGATCAGCAGCGGCGCTGGCGTGTTCCGCTCCCTGGACGGCGGGGAGACGTGGATGGCGCACAACACGGGCCTGCCCTCTGCGACGTGCGGGAAGCTGCTGGCAGATCCGTCACAGTTCGACCGCCTGCTGGTGGCAGTCCGCGGGCTGGGCGGCACGACGGGCGGGGTGGCCTACAAACAGGCTGGCACCACCACCTGGACGAGCCTTTCCGGCAATCTGCCGGTGACGAATGTGGACTGGACGGCGGTCGCGACGGACCCCGCCGCCTTTGGCCAGCGGGTGTGGGCCGGCTCGTCGCAGGATGCCTCTGGCGGGTTGTTTTACACTGCCAATGGACTGGACGCGGTGCCGACATGGACGGCCCGGCAGACCGTGACGGAGGCGGGGTGGGCAACTGCCAATCCGATCCGCACCAATCCGCACTCGCTCATCCGTCTGGCAGACGGTTCTCTGTGGACGGGAAAGAACGGAAACTCCACCAGAGCACCGATGAGGGGCTGAACTGGCGGCAGCGCTATACGACAAAGGTGCAGACGGTGGCGGCCATCACGCCCGCCGCCAATCAGGGCCGCAGGCGGGCGGACAACTGGATCAACCGGGGTGTGGTGAATACGGTGGACAACATGGTGGCTGTGGACCCGGCAAACCCGCTGCGCATCCTGGTGGCGATGGCGGACCGTGGGGTGTTTGCCTCGGCGGATGGAGGTGCGTCCTTTCACCAATACTCCTTCCGATTCGACACGCTCCAGGCCTTTTCCGCCTTCATGGTGGCTTTTGATCCAGTGCAGCCGGACGTGGCCTACGCGGGGCTGAAGGATGCTCTGGCCTCGGCGGAAGGGCAGAAGGTCACCGGGCTGTTCAAGGGGGTGTTCCAGCCTGCCACCCAGGACTGGCACTGGAGTCTCTTGGCGGGAGGCGATGGCAGCCTCGGAGGACTTCCGAAGGAGGCGCTGCCCTCGGCTCTGGCCTTCAGTCACGATGGCGCTGTGATGTGGCTGGTGGCGCGGGGATTCGGCAGCAGCACCAGCGCCTCGCTGGGCGTATGGGAGTCCCGTGATTCGGGGGTGACGTGGCAGCAGATCGGCCTGAGTACCCGGAATGTCGAAAGCATCGCCGCGCATCCGAGCAATGCGGACATCCTGCTCGTGGGCGTGCGCAATGGGCGCGGCGGGCAGGGAATGTGGCGTGGGCTGCGCAGCGGCGGCGTGTGGACTTTTACGAGCACCAAGGCGCTGACCGCGCCGAAGGCGTGCTACAGTGTGGCCTTTGATGCCAGCCAGCCCAGCGTGGCCTATGCGGCGGTAGGCACCTCAGGGGCGGACCCAGAGGATGAGATGGGCATCTACAAAAGCACTGATGGCGCGCTGACCTGGGTGAGGCAGATGGCCTTTGCCAGCGGTTACGCGGGCCGCGGGGTGCAGTCCGTGGCCGTGACGTCCACGGGCCTGTGCTTTGCCTCCAAGGCGGGAGATTTCGACTTGCCGGCGGCGCTGCGCCGCTCCCCGGATGGCGGCGCAGCGTGGTCCACTCAAAGCCCACCTTTCCCGGAGGCCGGATTCCTGCTGGCCACCGCTGGTGCCACTCCGCATCTTTACGCCTCCACGGCAGGGATGGGCCTGTGGCGCGCGCCGCTCAGCGCCCTGACGCCCGCCATCGAAGGCTGGCGTCAGCAATATTTCGGCACGACAGCGAACAGCGGCGACGCGGCGGACACCTTTGACTTTGACCACGACGGCTTGGTGAACCTCCTGGAATGGTCCTGCGGACTTGATCCCACGCTCAGCAGCACCCTGCCCACGCTGGTCACTCGGAGTGGAGGCGACATCGAGTTCATCTACACCCGCAGCGTGTCCGCAGTAGCTGCCGGAGCCGCTTACACCGTAGAATGGAGTGACACGCTGGTCGCTAATGACTGGTCCACCACTGGCGTGAGTCAGGCCGAACTCTCCAACAACGGCACCCTCCAGCAGATGAAAGCCACACTGCCCGCAGGAAGCCTCGGCAGACGCTTTGTGCGCCTCCGCGTCGCCTCCCCTCCGTGACCACCCCAGGAGTACGTGCCAAAATAAACGCCAGTTGATCCGGCAAAGGTAGGGCGGACTGTCCCCAGTTCACCGCCTTCACGCCAACAAACCTGCGGAGATCTTTCCGTCTCATCGAGACCTGGACCGCGCTGCTGCGGCAATGGGAAAGTGAGACTTGCCTGCTTGACCTCTCGGCTGTTGGCGCTCCTGTCGCGCATGATTTTCACCATCGAGTCCTTTCAGTTTCATGTGCTGCCGATGCACACGCGGTTTCCGTTCAAGTACGGCATCGCCAGCATGAGCGCGCTGCCGCATTTGTTTGTGACGGTGAATTTGCAGGTCGATGGCAAGGCATTGAGCGGTCTGGCGAGCGAAGGGCTGCCGCCGAAGTGGTTCACGAAGGATCCCGACACGCTGTTCGAGGTCGATCTGGCGGAGATGATCGCGGTGATTCAGAATGCCTCGCGCATTGCACGACTGGCGGCGGAGAAGGCGACGGGATTCTTCGCGTGGTGGCAGAATTTGTATGCGGAGCAGACCAACTGGGCCAAGATGAAGGCGGTGCCGCCGTTGCTGGCGAATCTGGGCGTGAGTTTGATCGAGCGTGCGGTGCTCGATGGTCTGTGCAAGGCGCTGGGACAGCCGCTGCATGCGGTGCTGCGCTCCGATGTGCTCAGCATTGATCTCGGTGAAGTGCGCGAGGAACTGCGTGGCATGCGGGTGAGCGATGTCATTGCTCCGCAGCCGCTGGCACGTGTGCATGCGCGGCACACGATCGGCCTCGGCGATCCGCTCACCGCCGCCGACGGTGCCTTGAATGACGGGCTGCCCTACACGCTGGAGGAAAACATCCGCGCCTACGGCCTGCGCTACTTCAAGATCAAAGTCTGCGGCAAACCGGAGACCGATCTGCCGCGTCTGCGCGAGATCACACGCATCCTCACCACCCACTGCCCCGATGGCTTTCATGCGACGCTGGATGGCAACGAGCAGTTCTACGATCTGGCGAGCTTCCGTGACTTTTATGCGACGCTGAGCGCCGATGCCGCACTTGCGCCGTTGTTCCGCAGCCTGCTGCTCATTGAGCAGCCGCTGCATCGTTCCAAGGCACTGAACGAGGCCGTGGGAGACAGTTTGGGCATGATCATTGACGAAAGCGACGGCTCCCTGGCCGACCTGCCGCTCGCGCTCGACCTCGGCTATCGCGGCACGAGCCACAAGAACTGCAAAGGCATCGTCAAGGGCCTCGCCAATGCCGCCCTGCTCAAAAAACGCGCCGCAAGCATTCCCGGCGGCCCGATCTTGAGCGGCGAAGACCTCGCCAACGCGGGTCCGGTGGCCTTGCTGCAAGATTTGAGCGTCATGGCGCTGCTTGGCATCACGCATGTGGAACGCAACGGTCATCATTACTTCCGAGGTCTGAGCATGCACTCCTCTGCCATTCAGGATGCGATGATCGAGCACCATTCCGGCCTGTATCAACGCCACGCCGAAGGTTTTGCGACCCTACAGATTGAAAACGGCCAGCTCGTTTTGCAGACTGTGAACGCCGCACCGTTTGGCTGCGGCATCACGCTCGATGTGGCTCAGTTCGAGCCACTGAACGACTGGATCAAGCGCGGTGGAATGGGAGAGCTGTGAAACCCAAGCACTTCAAAATATGTTTTCGCCCCGTCCACCGCTCGTGACAGCACTCATGGCGTTGGCCTTGATGGGCGGTGGTTTCCTTGGACTGAGAGCCTGTACTACACAGATGGAAAAGCCAGTCGTTCACACGATCAACGATCCCACCGATGCCAACACCGTTTGGAGAGCGGACACGCCGCTGAGCCATGCGGAAGCCCTGGCAAAGGCCAAATGCCCCATCCCACTGCCCAAAGAAGCTTCCCGCATTCAATATGTGGACTTTTACGACTACGGCTTCATGCACTGTGTGCGTTTTGAAGCGCCCGTCAGCGCATGCCAAGCCTATGCTGCGACGGTGATGAAGTCCTTCAATCAGCGGATGGAAGCCAGTCATAATAAAACACGCGTGGCCGTTCACGCCCAGCCTCTGAACAGAGCATCCGCCGCATCTGCAGCACGCTTCGCTCAAGAACAGGTCGAAGATACTGCTCGTGCTGACTGGTTCGCACCTGACACCATCGTCCATGGTGAGATGTGGGGCAGGCACGACAGCCACACGCCTTTAGTCCTCATCGATACTGACAAGGGAGTGATTTACTACCTTCGGGCTGATTGAAATGACCTTTGCGATTGGCGGGGCAAAGGCGAAGACGAAGCGGTGGATGCCGGTAAAATCGGGCGCGGTGACGGCATGCTGATAGCCGATTCCCGTGCAGCGGGTGATGACGGGCGCGCCTTGATCATGACCGACTCGAGGGCGAGGATAGGATCGCGTTTGACTTCGGGGCTGAGGGTCTGGATTTCGGCGCTGGGGAGGTTGGCAACGATGAGATCGAAGGCACCGAATTTTTTTCGAAGTGGTCGCTGCGCAGGAGTTTGATGTTGGCGCTGAGGCGGGCGAGGTTGAAAAAACAGGCGTTGGTTAAGGGGCGAGATTTAGCGTGTCTCAGACTGATGCAAGCAGCCCTTCAATTTTTTTCATGTCGTGCCAGGCTTGATCTTGGAAGCAAAGGCTGGTCAAAGAACCATTGGATTGTGTATAAAGGCCGAAATCTTCTGCCATGAGGGATTTGGGGCGCACACATGAGGAAAACAGTCAAAATTCGGGTTCTTCCTGTCATTGTCACCGGAGTGCTGCTCTGCGTGGCAGGGCTGCTGTGGCCCTCGACCCTGCCACGGAGGCAGTTTATCGTGGCGGTGAGCATCTGGCCAGGGGTGGAGCGTTTGCTGGAGGCGCGCGGTTCATGGGGGGAAGGAAATCTGATGGAGCTTTCCTGGTCTGGCGCGGTGACTGGAGCGTTCCACAAACGGGTGGCAGATGCCGCGGTGGTCAGTCTTGATGAACTGCTGCGCCTGGAGGCTGGCGACGCCCAGCCTCAGGCGGTGCTGGTTCTGGGGATATCCGCCGGATCTGACGTGCTCATGGCGCGTCCTGGGATAGCTTCTGTCGCGGGGCTGCGTGGCAGGCGTGTGGGTGTGGAGCTGCGTTCAGCGGGGGAATATCTGCTGATGCGTGTTTTGCGCATGCACGGAATGGTGCTTCAGGATGTGGAGGTGGTGCCTTTGAACCTTGCGGAGACAGAGACGGCGTATTTGGAGAATGATCTCGACGCAGTAGTCACCGCAGACCCGTGGCGCGCACGTCTGCATGACGCCGGGGCGCAGACCCTGGCCGACTCTGGCACCATGGGCTTGGAAATGAGCCGGGTGCTGGTGGTGCGGCGTGACGCGCTTGATAACCATGGCGCGCGGCTGCGGCAGCTTCTGGCCGCGTCGCTCGCGCAGCGCGGCCATCAGAATGAGCCGGATGGAAACACTGAGATGGGCGCGTTGCTCCGCCGGGAGGAGCTGAATTTGCGCCAGTGGCAGCAGGCCATCCGGCTGGTGCGACTGCCGGGCGTGAGTGAAAATCACCGGCTGATGCAGCCCGACGGCCCTCTTGCGGAGGTCTTGAAGGAAATGAGCGTCCGCATGCAGGCAGAGGGCATGCTGCAGCGGGCCGTGGAGACCGGCCGGCTTTTGAATGGAGACTTCCTTCCACCCGTTCCCTGATGCGTTTGCGCACCCTCCAGTTTCAGCTTTCAGCGCTCGTGCTGGCCTTTGGTCTGCTGGCGATTGCCTTGAGCGCGCTGCGGCAATACCGGCGGGATGTGAGCGTGAGGTTGGAGCAGATGCGGCTCACCGCCTACCAGGAGGGAACCCGCATGGCCAGCCTGGCGCAGCATTTTTTCCGCCGCCGTTTGCAAAACTCGACGGATCTGGCGCTGAGCTATGTCACTGTGCAGCCCGACCTGCGCCTGGGTGTCATCTGCAATGGTGACGACCAGGTGTTGTATGCGACACAAAAGCGCTGGCGTGGCAGCCTCCTTTGGGACTGTCCGCTGGCCGTCACGCCGCACCTCATCAGCGACATTCGCCAGACTTTTGAAGGAGTGTTGAGCGAGGATGCCGACGCAGGAGTGCTGGTGGCGGTCTTTCCCTTTCGTGATGTGGCGAGCGGGATGAAGAAAGGGCTGGTCATCCTGGAGTATGATTTGCACAGCGCCCTGGCCGCTGCGGCGAGCAAGGCATGGAACGAGTCTGCCGCACTGGGGCTGCTGCTTCTGGGAGGATGCCTGCTGCTGTGGTCGCTGCTTCAAAAGCTGGTGGCGGAGCGGGTCTCTCAAATCGTGGAGCAGACCCGTCAAATCGGAGCTGACAAGGAGGTTCCGGCGCCGATTCCCGGCAACGACGAGCTGGCGGAAATTTCCCGTGGCATTGATGAGGCGGCGTTGAGGCTAAGGGCCAGTGAATGGCGTTTCAGGCAGGTTGCGGCCAGCATGCGGGATATTTTTTGGGTGGCTCCTGCCGCTCCTGCCGCCGCCATCTATGTCAACGAGGCCTATGAGAGGCTTTTCCTCAAGCCGGCACACCGGCTGCGGCTGAACCGCTGGGACTGGCTGCGAAGCGTGGTGCGCGAGGACCGCCGGGCGGTGCTGGAGATGGTTCGTGCATTGCGTTCCGCACCTGGGGAGCTGGAGCTGGAGTTTCGCATCCACTGCGCGGAAGGCCTGCGCTGGCTGGGCTGCCGTGGTTTTTCCTTCCGGCATGGCGAGGATGACGAGCGGCGGCTCCAGGTGGCGGGTGTCACGGCGGACATCACCAACCGCAAGGAGATGCAGAAACGCCTGCTCCAGGCCGCCGAGAACGAGCGGCGGCGCATCGGCCAGGACTTGCATGATGATGTGTGCCAGCGGCTGGCCGCGGCGCAGTTGAAAAGCGGTGTGCTGCAGTCGGCGCTGCGACGTGAGCAGCATGCCAGGGCGGAGCTGGCCGGGGAGGTGGCGCGTGAGCTCTCGGAGGCCACGGAGCTGGCCCGTGCCTACGCACGTGGCATGGCCCCCGTGGCCATGCGCGCGGAGGAGATGGCCGAGGCGCTGGATGATCTGAAAAAGTTCATCGAGCGAGCCTTCTCCATCAGTTGCAGGGTGAATTGTGAGGACACCTCGGACACGCTGAACACCGAAGACGCGGCGCAGGTCTTCCGCATCGCCCAGGAACTGACCGCCAACGCCGCCAAGCATGCCGGCGCCTCCTGGATCAGCGTCAGTCTCACCAAGGGGGATGACGGGCTTCGCCTGGAAGTGGCGCATGATGGCGCCTGTTTTGACCCCAACCTCCGCGCGCACGCCAAGGGCATGGGGCTGCACATGGTGCGCCAGCGGGTGGACGCCCTGGGTGGTTCCCTGGCCTTTCATGCCCGTCATGCGGCGGATGGCGGGACAATCGCTGTCTGCGAGCTGCCATTTGCGCATGGCAAAGACACCAGACATCACATAGCATGAACGACATGAGCGCGAGCAGCACACCAGCGGGGGAAAACATCCGGAGACGAGTCGCCATCCTCGACGATCACACCATGATGCGTGGCGGCATGAAGCTGTTCATTGACAGCCTGCCTGATTTCCAATGCTGCTGGGAGGCCGGAGATTGCCGCACGGCCACGGAGAAGCTGGAGACTGAGATGCCGGACGTGATGATGGTGGACATCACATTGCCTGACCGCAACGGCCTGGAGTTCATCAAAGACCTGCATGCCGTGCATCCCGAGCTGCCGGTGCTGGTGCTTTCGATGCACGACGAGGCTTACTATGCCCACCGGGCGCTCAAGGCGGGCGCCAAGGGCTACATCATGAAAAATGTGGAGCATGATGAGTACGAGGCCGCGTTGCGCAAGGTTTCGCGAGGCGGCACATGGCTCAGCGAGGCCGTTTCCGAGCAGATTCTCCAGGCATACTCCACCGGCACCCTCCCGCGCCAGGAGGGCGGGCTGGACACGCTGACAGACCGCGAGTTTGAAATCTTCCAGTTGATCGGCGAGGGCCGCGGCACGCACGAGATCGCCGAGGCCCTGCGCATCAGCCCAAAGACGGTCGATGTCCATCGCATGAACATCCGCAACAAGCTCAAGCTGGAGGACGGCTCGTCCGTCACGCGTTTCGCCATCCGCTGGGTGGAGTCGCGGCGTCTGGCGCCAGATTGAATGCTCACTCGGAGGCGCCGTGTTTTTTATGCCGGAAGCCCTCGATGCGCGTGCCTTCGGGCGACACGTTGTAGAGCTTGCGCAGATCCTCCAGCCGCATCAGCAGCCAGGGGGCGAGCATGTTGGAGCCGTTTTTGGAGAACACGAGATCGTCGGCCAGGTAGGTGGCGGAATGGACCGCCCTGCCATCCCTGCGAATGAACATCAGCACGTCGCCGTAGCGGTAGGGCTCGTCCACATTCCCAAACTCTTCCCTCACCGTGCTGGTGGCCAGGCGTGTGTCCAGCAGGTAGGGTTCCGGGCTGAAATTGAAGAAGTTCAGGCTGGTCCAGTGGCAGTCAGGCAGGCGGCCTTCCGTGGCCATGCTGGCGTCCGGGTAGGTGTAGAGGAGCTTGCGCGCGAGGGGCGGAAGCAGATGCAGCAGGTCCAGATGGGAAACCCCATCGGTGCGCACGATGGCGCGCAGCAGCGGCTCGATCTCGCGCCGGCGCAGGCCCAGGCCGGTGGTCCAGTAGTTGAGGAGTTCTGGCAGCGAATCGTCCTGGGAGATCTCCAGTTGCGGCATCAGCGTGCGCACACGCGTGAGCTTTTGCATGATGAAACGCGCTTCCGTGACGCCCCGCGCATGGCTGAGAAGCAGCGGCACGTCAGAGAAGACCCAGGCCTCCCCGGACTTGTAGGTCAGCGCTTTGATGCGCTGCAACAGATCATCCGGGATGTCCGAGTTCTTTGCCCACTCATCCACCGAGTCAGCCAGAAAAAAGACCGGGGAGAAGTGAAACACGTTGGCGGGGTTGCGGGCCAGCAGCGCGTAAACGGCGGAGCGAACCTCCGGGCTGAGCGCCTCCAGCTCCGCGTGCGGCGGGAAGAGATACGCGTGGCGGCTGTTTTTCACCACACGCCTGGGCTCCAGCATGCCTGCCACCATGCTCGGCGGCAGCCCGGCCTGCTCCAGTCGCGGGCTGATGAGGTCGAGCTCATCCACATCGAACACCCACTTGGTGATGCTGCTGGGGAGTGGAAACTGGGCCACCACATAATCCGGCGCCTCAAGATAAAAATGGTAGTAGCTCACACGCCCCCAGGGGCCGGGTGCGCACGACATAATGCCGCGAGTGGCAGGTGTGGAGGAGGTTTCCGCCATGGCGGCTCCGCCGAGGCAGAGCAACAGCCAAAGACAGGGCGGTAAAAGACGATGTTTCATGGTGCGTGTGCTTCGGGGCTGCATCGTCATACCTTTTTTGATCCCTGGAGGCAACCTGCGCAGGTCACTCTAAAGCCATTCTTTAGCCGGTTGGGCGTCATGGTTTTAGGGCGGTGAAAAGGATGCTTCAGGGCAGCGCAAGCCGCGCGCCCAATAGGCGGGAGAGAGGTGGTCCGGCAGAATGAACGCATGACCAAAGGGCCTGCACCAGGCCCCGCCCACCCATCCATCCTGTCCCTATCATGAACGCTCCAACCCTGCCAAACTCGAGCTCCCTTCGCTGTTTTTCCTCACTTTCTGGCCGTCATTGGCTGCCTGGCGGGCGGGTGCTCGCCGTCGTCATGCTGGCTGGTTTCTTCATGGCGGACTCGGGCGCCCAGGAAAGCCCCACCGGTGATTGGAAGACCAACGGCAGCAGCACCTGGGGAACCGCCAGCAATTGGAACAACCTGGCTGATGGCACCAGCTACCCCAGCGGCGTTGATGCCATTGCCAACGTGGCCCACCAGATCACCGCCACCCGCACCATCACTCTGAACGTGCCCGTCACGCTCGGCACCTTGAACATCGGGGATGTCTCCGGCGGGTCGGCCTACGTCATCACCGGCGGCACGCTAACCTTTGACGTGAGCACAGGCACGGCCCAGTTGAACAAGATCAACGACGGCGGCAATGACACCATCTCCTCCGCCATCGTGCTCAACGACCAGCTGGACATCACCGTGGGCGACCCGACCAACAACCAGGGGCTGATCATCAGCGGCGCCATTTCCGGCGGCACGGCGGGCCTGCCCACCATCACTTTCAACGACGTCTCCGGGGACACCAGCCTGAACTGGCTCTATCTCAGCGGCGTGAACACCTTCGAGGGCCAGGTCGTCGTTGAGTCCGGCCTGCTGCGTTACGAGGGCAACGACAGTTCCCCAGGCGCGCGTGGTGTGGGCAACGAGACCATCGTGCTTTCCGGCGGGTCGGTGGATTTGCGCAACCGGGATCTCTCCATCAACGGCGTCGATGACACTGAGATCTTCATTCTCAGCGGTTTCGGCACCAACGGCCGCGGCGCGTTGCGCAACACCTCGAGCACCGCCAACCTCAACCACATCATCATGGACGACGACATCATGGTCGGCGGCTACAGCACGATTGACTTCATCCGTCACACCGACTCGCTGGGCAACGATGTCGCCCCCATTCTGGAGATGAACGGAAACTCGTTCTCCAAGATCGGCACCAACGAGTTTCGCATTCGTAACGCGGACATCCGCAACATCGGGGTGTTCAACGTCTATGAGGGCGAGCTGAAGTTTGAGAACGACGGCGCCATGGTCGGCGGCGATCCGGGTGACTATCTCAACGATCTTTCAGGAACCACCATCAACGTCTATTACAACAAGAACCCCTATGACGGCGTCGATCCGCTCAATGGCACGCGTTCGCTCGACCCCTTCAACGGCGCGGCCGTCACGACGCTCAACGGCAACACCATCAGCAACGCCAGGGTTTCGTTTGCCACCATCTGGGGCAACCACGCGCTGCACACTAAGGTCACGCAGACCCATGACAACTTCACCGTCAATCTCAGCAACGGCACCTGGCAGCGCGAGGGCAGCACTGGCGCGGGGCAGACCTTCGACCAGATCTTCGGCCCGAATGTGACGATCAATCTCGTCGCAGGTGGAGTCGGCAAGGACGCGGTGGGCCCGGGCAACCTGTTTGACATCAACGGCGGCTCGTCCGGCTACAACAGCACCAACGACGCCTTTGACCACCCCGGCGCCACGGAGATCCAGGGGGTGATCGACAACACCAGCCCAGGCAACGAGGGCACCGGCTTCACCGCGCGTGGCAACCGCGAGCTGCGCATCACGGGTGACAACTCCACTAGTTTTGACGGCGATATTTTGATCAAGCGTCCCACAGCGCGCTGGGTTTCCAACAGCTTCACCACCAGCGGCTTNNGCCTCTGAGTTCACCAACATGTCCCTGGCCGGGGCGGACGGCAGCTTTGCCGGAGCCAGTTCCATCACCCTCACCCGCTGGGGCTCGCTGGCCTTGCTGAACAACTCCGCCAGCGCGTTTTACGCCAGTGCCAACAACAACGACCGCCTCAATGATGACGGCAGCCTCATCCTGCGTGACGGTTTTGTGAAGATCCAGACGGACGTGGTGGTGACGAACACCGAGAACCTCGGCCACGTCATCGCCGACGAGGGCACCAACTACCTCTACCTCGACACGCGCGCCGGCGGCCAGTTTGACGGCTCCTTCCAGAGCTTCACACGCAACGACAACGGCGTGCTCAAGATTTATGTGGCCAATCCCGACCACACCTTTGGAACAGGCGTGACGGACGACCGGGTGTTCGTGCATGACACCTCCGGCATCACCACCATCGGCTCCGGGGCCGCCGGAACCACGTCCGCCGCCGTGGTTTACGGCATCTTCGGCACTGCGCTGCCGACACTCAGCACGCCGAGCATCGCCGCCTACACGCGGTCGCTTGAAACCGTGCAGGGCAGCTTCATGTACGCAGGGGCTGGCATGTCGCTGATGACCCTGGACAACGGTTATCTGCGGCCGCTGACGGACGCTGAGTTCGCCACCGGGTCCACGCCAGTCGCGGGCACGAACTGGCGCGTCAATGGCTACGTCAACCCGGTTTCAGGCACGGAAGGCTATGCGGACCGCAACAATTATGCCGCGCGCAACGTCGTCTCTGACATCGCGGTGAACTCGCTGACCATCACCTTCGACGCCGCCGCCTCTGGTGACGCTCTGGCCACCGCGTCCAAGGATTACGTCATCATCGAGACGGGGAAAACGCTGAAGATTGACTCCGGCATCATCAATCTGAACAACTTTGTGGAGGCCAACAGCGCCAACCAGGAGAGCTTCATCCGCGGCGGCAGCCTGGACATGAACGGCCAGGCGGCCCTGATCAATTCCAACGCCATCTGGCATGATCTTGACCGCAACACCGCCAACTGGTACGAGGTCATGACGGGAAACAGCTCCTACATCCGCTCCAGCATCACCAATGCCACCGGGCTCATCAAGACCGGGCGCAACAGCCTCTACCTTGACTCAGCGAATGAAATCACCGGAAACGTTTATGTGAGCGAGCAAGGCTCCATGATTTCCCGTCATCACAACGCCCTTGGGGTGGGGGGAGCCGGGCGCGAGGTGCGCATTGGCGGCGGCGCGGCTTTTCTGCTCGAATATGGCAGCAACATCACCGGCATTGACGTGCGCGTGACCAACACCACGCAGAGCAACACCACGGTGCTGCGCAACGAGGGCACCACGCACAGCACCTGGGGCGGCGATGTCATCCTGGACGTGGCGGACGCCTACGGCACCTCCGAGTTTCAGTCCTATCACATCACCGCGCGCAACAACGGCACACTGAGCCTCTACGGCAACATTTACACGGACAACAACGGCAATTTCACCGACAGCGACACCTACTCCGACCCGCCGCTGGTCACCACGAGCATTGCCGAGACATTCACGCTGAACCTGCGCGGGCAGGTGCGCGACATCGCGGGTGGCAACCTGGCCAACCCCATTGATGGCAACCCGGACATCACCTCCATCTTCCGCACCGGCGACTCCGCCACACGCCTGGACTCGAACCACTCCCTGCGCTTTCAGATGACCGGCCATGACGAGGGGAATGTGAATGTGTTTCAGCAGTGGGATGCAACCGGCCGCATCGACATGCGCCAGGGCTACTTCCGCGTTCTCTACGATCCGAATGAGCCGGGCAATGACGGCTTCCTCACGCAGGGCGCCCGTGACCTGCTTCTGGCCAATGATTCCATGAACCGTGTCGTGCTTGGCGCGGACGGCACCAGCACCACGAACGCTTATCATTCCCACCTGATGCTCACGCGCGACGGTCAGGTGTTCAACAGCCCCTACATCTACGCTCACAACGACAACCGCAACGGCACGCTGACTCTCGGCGGGGAAAACGAGTCCGGAACCGTTTACTTTGGCAGCATCGACAATTCGGTGAACTTCAGCCTCCAGTATGCCAACCAGAGCACCGTGCGTGATGTGCGTTTTCTCCAGGTGCGCGGTGGCAGCCTGGTGTTCAACGGCCGCCTGGATGACGAGAACAGCACGGCGCAGAGTTTTAACGCCTCGGTTTCCATCGTGGGGCCGGGCACGGTGGTCTTCAACCGCAACGCCATCGGCAACTCGGACATTGATCGTTGGAACTTCACTGCGGGCGAGGCGCGCTGGGGGGAGATGACCGGCAACAACCAGTTTGCCAGCGCCAGCACGAACGCCGCCGTCGGTGTTTCGACCTGGGGCGGCGGCGGCCTAGTGCTGGAGGAGCAAAGCGCCGCCCGCACGCAGACGCTCAACTCGGACATCTGGCTGCTCAATGGCTCCAGCTATGCCAACACGCAGGCAAACACCACGCTGACCCTGGGGTCGGCGACGACCGGCTTCAGCCGCGCGTCCGGTTCCTCAATGGCCTTCCTGGAGGACGGCGGCAGCATTAACATCACTGCCAGCGGTTTGAGCACAACGGCAGGGGACTTTCTGGGCTCCTGGGGTGTTTTTGGCAGCGCCGCAGATGGTGTCACGGACTGGGCGGCGCGTCAGAGCACGACAGGGGTGCAGGCCTTCGCTGGGTACAGCATTGACAGCTTTGGCACCGGGCTGCACACCAACCTGACCACCAGCCCAGGGGCGTTTGGGGAGGACACCAGCACCGCGACGGTGCGCTTTGAAGCTCCGGCGGAGGTCAATCTCGGCGGCTTTAATCTCACCATTGAGGAGGGCGGCATTCTGGTGCCTGCCACCAACGCAGGCGCGGTCAGCATCAACAACGGCACTCTTACGAGCGGCTGGAGCGCGGGCGGCAACGACCTGCTTCTGCATCACTTCGGCGCAGGCGTTGCGAGCATCGGCGCGGTGATCACGGACAACGCCGGAAAGGTCAATCTGGTCAACGCCGGGGACGGCACGACGATTCTCAGCGGCAGCAACACCCACACCGGCAACACCTACCTCAACGGTGGTGTGCTGCAGATCTCCAGCGACGCCAATCTCGGCCAGGTGGACGCCTCCATCGCCAAAATCGTGCGCGTGGTGCTGGGCAGCAACAATGGCGCGAGCCTCAGCGGGCGTGGATTGAACTTCACCACCCAGAACGACCCGCTGACAGCCGCCACAGGCACTTACAACAGCAACTCCAGCCAGCAGATCACCAATCTGGTGCTTTCCAACGGCGGCAGCGGCTACAGCAGCGGGGGGCATGTGTC
>DNXB01000033.1 GCA_003506995.1 Verrucomicrobiales bacterium | reverse complement strand
AGGCCGCCACGAATGACGGCACGCGTCTGCTCATCGACCTCACGGATTGGGACAACCTGGATCAGCCGCTTGCCACCACCCGTTATCAGACGGATGTCACCACCGCCAACCGCATCGCCCACAGCGAGACGGATTACGACGCTCTCAGTCGCGTGTGGCGGGCAAGGCAGTTTGGCGTGGAGGCCAATGGAGATCTGGCCGCCGCTCTGACTGCGGAACGCTGGTATGACCCGCGCGGGCTGCTGATCAAGAGCACGCAGCCGCAGCAGGGCGGGGTGTATCAGAAGACGCAGTTCGACACCCTGCGCCGTCAGGTTGCCGCTTATCTGGCCTACCCGGAAAGCGGCGGCCTGGGCGGAAACAGCAACAGCGTGGACGGTGACATCGTGCTGGAGCAGGCGGAGAACACCTGGGACGCGGGCGGGAATCTCATCCGCGCCACCCAGCGCCAGCGTTTTGACGACGCCACCGGCACCGGTGCTTTGCAGGGGCCGGACACCGCCCAGCCGCGCGCTCGTGTCACTTACCAGGCCGCGTGGCAGGACGGCATCGGTCGTATCATCGCCACTGCGGACTACGGCACGAACGGAGGCACTGTTTTGACGCGTCCCGCGCTCATCCCGGAGGCTTCTGACACTGTGCTGGTCACTCGCACCGTTTATGCGGGCGATGGCGAGGCCAATCAGATCATCGCCCCGGACGACACCCGCACGCGCTGGGAGAACGACCGCCTCGGCCGCCGCATCAAGTTGATTGAAGGCATCGTCCAAGGAGCGGGGATGCCCTCATCCCCGTCTGGATCGGCTCCCCGCGTCACCGAATACACCTACGCCCCCGATGGAGGCCTCGCCCGCCTCATCGTCAGCAATCCCGACACGGGAGACCAGGTCACCGAATGGCGCTACGGCACCACGCTCGAAGCCGACGGCGTGGCGCGCAGTGATCTGCTCAAATCCAAGCTCTACCCGCTGGATGTGGATGCCACCGGGCAGGTGATCCGCCAGACGACCTACACCTACGACCGCCAGGGCCGTGCCATTGGTTCCACGGATGCCAATGGCACCACGCACGCCTACGTGCTCAACAAGCTGGGGAGCCTGCTGCACGACCGCGCCACGGCGCTGGGCAGCGGCATTGATGGCGCGGTGCGGCGCATCAGTCTGGAATACAACGTGCGCGGCCTCATGACCAAGGTCGGCAGCTACAACAACGCCACGGTGGGCAGCGGCACGCTGGTCAACGAGGTGGTGAGAAGCTACGACGCCTTCAACCAGATGGTCGAGGACGCGCAAAGCCACAGCGGCGCGGTGGACGGCAGCACGCCGAAGGTGGCCTACAGCTATGCGAACGGCACGGCGAACACCACACGGCGCTTGAGCCTCACCTATCCTTGCGGCAAACTCGTGACCATGAGTTACGGAGCCGCCAGTTCCGCCGATGACCGCCTCAGCCGGCTGGCAGGCGTGTCCTTGGACGGGGAAGGCAGTGCTCTTGGCGAGTTCACCTGGATGGGAGCGGGACGACTCGTGGAGCTGGCGATGCCGCAGCCCGGCCTCGCCCTCAGCTACCGCCACGCCACCGGCGAGCCTGTGGGTGATGCAGGCGATCCCTACTCCGGTTACGACCGCTTTGGCCGCACCGTGGACATGCGCTGGAACAAAATCCTATCTGCGGAATCGGTGGATCGCATTCAGTATGGTTACGACCGCATGAACCGCCGTCTGTGGCGACAAGACCTCGCCGCACCAGCAGAAACCCAACAAGACCGGTTCTACGGCTACGACGGCCTGGGCCAAGTGAAAGACTCCTCGCTGGGAAATCTCAACATCAACCGCACCGCCATCGCGGGCGTGCCTGCGGAAAAAGAAGCCTTCGATTACGACAGCATCGGCAACTGGCAGCACTACCTGCGTCAGGCAGAGGGAGTCACCACGCTGGATCAGATGCGTTGGAACAACCGCGACAACCAAATCACCGCGTTGAATGCGGATGCGAACGGTCTGGCCTATGACGCCGCCGGCAACATGACCGCCTGCCGCCCGGACATGGAAGGCGACTGGACGAAGGGCTACACGATGGTCTGGGACGCCTGGAACCGGCTGGTGGAGGTGAGGGGGGCGGGAACCAACGCTGAGATCACCTTTTGCACTTACGACGGGCTGACGCGCCGCCTGACCAGCACCTCGCAGGATGTCATCCGTCACCACTACTACAACGACGTGTGGAAGTGCGTGGAGGAGCGGCTGTGGAGTTCCACCGATCCTGATTGCGTGTACTACTGGAGCGGGCGACGCGGGCATCGGGACGAGCTGCTGCGGCGCGACCGCACGACGAGCAGCGTGCTGGACGAAACGCTGTGGTGCCTGATGGACTACTTCGATCCCATCGCAATCACCAATAGCAGCGGCGAGGTGCAGGAACGCTACAGCTACAGCGCCTTCGGTTTGGCGAGCGTGCTCACGCCAGCATTCGAGCCTCGCACTTACAGCAGCTTCGCCTGGAACTTCCTGTTCCACGGGCAGTTCCGGGATGTGGAGACGACCGGCTGGGATAACTATGGCTATCGGTATTATTTGCCGTGGTTGGGGAGATGGCCAAGCAGGGATCCTCTTGAAGAGGCTGGGGGAATTAGTATCTATAAGATGGTTGAAAATAATCCAACTTCTAAAGTAGATCATTTGGGCTTGTACTCTAAAGATGAGTTGCTAGGGCCAATGGCAGATATTCAAAACCCGCACTCAAATTGTGGGATCTTGGCAGTGTTTCCGGCGCACGCTTTCTCTGGTAAGGAAGGAAATTTTAATCCAAGCCCTGAGAACATGACAAATCCATCCAACATGTACAATAAAGACAAAACATTAGGTGGCGGATGTCGGAAGGTTGGTGGACCCGATGATTGTGAGAAGAAATTTCCATGTGAGAGGCATGTGATTGTATATGTTCCAAAGGGCCAAGACTGGAAAGATCCAAAAAAATTGCCAGATTACCATGCCATAGGTCAAGCTAGTTGCAGGGGATTGAATGGCGTGAGAGATAACTATTATCATCAAACAGGGGATGGAAGTGATATACGTGGCCCATTTTCTGACCCTGCTCAAAAGGCGAAAAACTATTATGATATACGCAAAGTGAAAGTTGAATTGGTGGAAACACACTACTGTTGTCCTGACATGCAATGAAAACAATCTATTTGATGCGGTTATATATGATATTACTGGCGGCATGCGTTTGCATGGAAGTGAAGGGGAGCGAAGAATCCGCCCTCCAGGCTCTAGAAAAATGGGAAAATACTATCGTTCAAATGGACGTAAAACGTTCTTCGGTCAGGCCTGCAACAAAGGGTTTGGACTTTGACATTGTCATACTTCCAATGGAGGAGACAAAAAAATTGATCAACAACAAAGTTGTCCCGAGGGCAGACCTTGAGAAGGCTCTGATTCGACAAATTGTTATTCGGGCTAGGTCACGAATGGCAGGGACTAAACAACATGGTGTTAATTTATACCCAAAGTCATTTTATGGATATTTGTATTGTGAACTTATAGGATTGGATCGCAAAAATTTGTTGCTTCTTATTGGGGATAATGAAATTAACATTGATGTTGTGTTGGCTGTCTTGTTCGCGGGGGAGGATATTCCCGAAGGTGGATTGCCTCCTCCTTTTGAATTAAAAAAATGAGGAAGACGGGTGTCAGTGTGCAAAAAAATGACAGATGAAATGCTCTCTTCCTCAGCGCAGTTGTAACGATTACTCAGGCAAGCCTGCATGGATCGTCGTCTGCCGTCATAGCCGGGATTTTCATCTGGGGCAGGCAGCATCGGTGAAGCGGCAGTTTGAGCGGCAGGCAGGAAGTGACTGGGATTTTGTCTGCCTGACGGATCGCCCCAGCGAAGACTGGCATCTGCCGCTGCGCACGGACTGGCCCGGCTGGTGGTCTGTCCTGGAAGCCTTCCGTCTGACCAGTCAGCCGCATGTGGCATGTGACCTGGACACGCTACTGTATAACGATGTGCGCCCACTCCTACGGCTGGCGGAATCCTGCCCACCGTCGGT
>DNXB01000250.1:6865-7147 GCA_003506995.1 Verrucomicrobiales bacterium | reverse complement strand
TTAAATACGCCAGGATCTCCTCGCAGAAAGCCCGTCAGGTCACCCGTGCCATCACCGGCATGCCCGTCTCCCAGGCGCTCAGCGTTCTCGACTTCACTCCGAAGAAAGCCGCCTTCCTCGTGGGCAAGACTCTCCGTTCCGCCATCGCGAACGCTGAGAACAACCACGAGCAGGATGCCTCCGAGTTCATCGTCGAGTCCGCCATCGCCACTCCTGGCCCCTCCCTCGCCCGCATCATGCCACGCGCCCGTGGCTCGGCCTCCCCGATCAAGAAGCGCATGA
>DNXB01000250.1:356-6739 GCA_003506995.1 Verrucomicrobiales bacterium | reverse complement strand
TGGGACAGAAAGTAAATCCAATCGGCTTCCGCCTCGCAGTCACCAAAGACTGGCGCTCCAAGTGGTATGCTCCTGAGAAAGAATATGCCGATTCGCTGCACAGCGACCTCGCCATCCGCGCCTACCTCAAGGAAAAACTCATGCAGGCCGCGATCTCCAAGATCGTGATCGAACGCGCCTGGAACCAGGTCCGTGTGACCTTGCACACCGCCCGCCCCGGCCTCGTCATTGGTCGCAAAGGCCAGGAAATCGACGTGATGAGCCAGAAGGTCTCCGAAATGTGCGGTGGCAAGCAGGTCAAGATCGACATCTTCGAAATCAAGCAGCCTGAGCTCGACGCCCAGCTCGTCGCCGAGGCCGTCGCCGTTCAGCTTGAACGCCGTATCTCCTTCCGCCGCGCCATGAAGCGCTCCGTGCAGACCGCCATGGACATGGGTGCCGACGGCATCCGTCTCCGCTGCGCCGGCCGTCTTGGTGGTGCGGACATCGCCCGTGCCGAATGGTACCGCCAGGGCAAGGTCCCTCTCCAGACCCTGCGTATCCCGATTGACTATGGTTTCGCCGAAGCCAAGACCGTTTACGGCATCATTGGCGTGAAGTGCTGGATGAACCGTGGCAACGCCCCTGAAGGCGTCTCCCGTCCGTCCGGCGACCGCCGTCCTCGCAACAACGACCGTGGTGACCGTCGTCCCGGCGCTCCTGGCCCGCGTGGCGGCGAGCGTGGTCGCGGCCCTGGCGGCCCTGGTGGTGGCGGCGGCTATGGTGCTCCCGCCCCGGCTCCTGCGCCTGCCCAGGCATGATCTGACCCCACTTTTGAACTAACCCCTTTTCACCGGACCTAGACCTATGGCCCTTCTACCCAGCAGAGTAAAATATCGCAAGCATCAGCGCGGCAACCGCGGTGGCAATGCCACCAGCGGCAACAAGCTCGACTTCGGCGAGTTCGGGCTCCAGACCCTTGAGCGTGGCTGGATCAAGAACATCCACATCGAAGCCTGCCGCGTCGCCATCACCCGCTACCTGAAGCGCAAGGGCAAGGTCTTCTGCCGCATCTTCCCCCACAAGCCCGTCACCCAGCGCCCTCCGGAAGTCCGAATGGGCAAAGGCAAAGGCGCCCCCGAGTTCTGGGTGGCCGTCGTCCTTCCAGGCCACATGCTTTTTGAAATTTCCGGCGTGAACGAGGCCACCGCCCGCGAGGCCTGCCGTCTGGCCGCCACGAAGCTCGGCCTCCGCTGCCGCTTCGTCACCCGCGAAAGCCTGCACAAATAACACCGGCAACCGCGAACTCCAAAACGACTATGAAGATCAAAGAACTCCGTGAATCGACTGTGGAAGAGCTTTCCACGCGCCGTCGCGAACTGAAGCAGGAGGCGCTCAACCTGCGCATCCAGCAGAGCGCCGGTGGCGGCCAGCTCGAAAACCCCGCCCGCCTGACCCACATCCGCAAGGAGATCGCCCGCATCGAAACCATCATCACCGAGCGTTCCCACGCCGCTGCCGCGAAGAAGGCCGCCTGATTCCGGCCCTAACCCCCTGAAGCATTTTCCAATATCATGAGCGAGGCCACAGCCCCCACCGTCCCCGAAAAGAAAGCCGTGCGCAAGACGCGCGTCGGCGTCGTGGTGTCCGACAAAATGACGAAAACCATCGTCGTTGAAGTCGAGCGCCGCGTTCCTCACCCGCAGTTCAAAAAAATCGTGCGCAGAACCTCCAAGTTTTACGCCCATGATGAGAGCGAACAGGCCAAGGAAGGGGACAAGGTGCTCATCGCCGAGACCCGTCCGCTCTCGAAGCTGAAGCGCTGGGAACTGGTTGAAGTGCAGAAGCACTAGGCCGTCATTTTTTCAAAACACGAACTCTTAGAAGGAGAAACAGCTTATGTTGCAAATGGAGTCCTCAATCCCGGTGGCTGACAACACCGGTGCCCGCCTCGCCACGATGATCGGCGTGCTCGGCAAGAAAAACACCCGCTTCGCCTACGTCGGCGACATCATCACCGCCCACGTCCGCGAGTCCACCCCGACTGCGGCCGTGAAGAAGGGCGAGGTCGTCCGCGCCGTGATCGTGCGCACCTCGCATCCGATCCGCCGCACGGACGGCTCGATCCTGCGTTTCGACAAGAACGCCATGGTCATCATCGACAAGGACAACAACCCGCGTGGCACCCGCATCTTCGGCCCCGTGGCGCGCGAGCTGCGCGACAAGAACTTCATGAAGATCGTCTCCCTCGCCCCCGAAGTGCTGTAATACCATGAGCCGAATCAAGACCCACGTCAAAAAAGGCGACACCGTCGTCGTCATCTCCGGGGCCGCCAAAGGCGCCCAAGGCACCGTGCTTGAGGTGCAGCCTTCCAAGAGCCGCGTCCTCGTCGAGGGCGTCCGCATGATCAAGAAGGCCATCAAGCCCACCCAGCAGAACCAGGCCGGCGGCTTCCAGGAAAAGGAAGGCCCCATTCACATCTCCAACGTCAAGCGCGTGGAAGCGCCGGTGAAAGATAAGAAAAAGAAAGTTGCCAAGAAGAAGGCGAAAGCCTAAATCCCCGCCCCCCATTTGCCTCCCCCCTCGATCCGGCGCCACCAACGGCCCGGGCGGCGAGGGAAAGGCGGCACAGCCCGAAACTGAACCATGGAACACACCCTCCAGACCCTCTACAAACAGAAACGCACCGAACTGAAGACTCAGCTCGGCCTCACCAACATCCATCAGGTTCCCCAGCTTGAAAAAATCGTCGTCAACTGCTCAGTCGGCAGCCAGGGCGAGCGCAAGCAGGCCATTGAAGACGCGGTGAACGAAGTCACCCTCATCACCGGCCAGAAGCCCATCATCACCAAGAGCAAGAAGGCCATCGCCAACTTCAAGCTGCGTGAGGGTGAAAACATCGGCGTCAAGGTGACCCTGCGCGGCGGCAAGATGTATGACTTCATGATGCGTCTCGTGCGCACCGCCATCCCGCGCATCCGTGACTTCCGTGGTGTCGCCCCGCGTTCGTTCGACGGCCGTGGCAACTACACCCTCGGCGTTTCCGACCAGTCCATCTTCCCTGAGATCGAGCTCGACAAGATCAAGCGCCCCCTCGGTTTTGACATCACCTTCGTCACCAGCACCAACAGTGACGATCATGCCCGTGAGATGCTGCGCGCGCTCGGCATGCCCTTCCGCACCCGCACCGCCCAGCCCAAGCAAGATGGTGCTGAGGCCGCCGCCTAACCCGAACCGACTTTTTCCAGCGTCATGAACGACCCGATTTCAGATTTTCTCACGCGCATCCGCAACGCCTGCTCCGCCCAGCAGGAGCAGGTGTTCATCCCCTTCAGCAAGATGAAGGCCGAGCTCTCCCGCATCCTTCACGAAGAAGGTTACATCTGGGGCTACGAGGTGGACACCAACACCACCCACCCGCGCCTCAAGCTCAAGCTCAAGTACCAGGACAAGGCCCCGGTCATCCGCAAGATCGACCGCGTCAGCAAGCCCGGCCTGCGCAAATACGTCGGCCATGACGAGATCCCCCGCGTGCTCGGCGGTCTCGGCATCTCCATCCTTTCCACCCCGCGTGGCATCATGACCGGTGCCAAGGCCCGCAAGGCCAATGTGGGTGGCGAACTTCTCGCCACCGTCTGGTAAACCCCCATCCGTCACCACCCTCATGTCACGCGTAGGCAAACAAATCATCAGTATTCCTGACAAGGTCAGCATCAAGCTCGGCGACGACCGCTCCGTGCAGGTCAAGGGACCGAAAGGCGAGCTCGCCTGGACCCTTCCTCCCGGTATCAAGGTCGCCACCCAGGCCAGCGAAATCAACGTCACCCGCGAGTCCGAAGACCGCCGTGTGCGCGCCCTTCACGGCACCACGCAGCGTCTGATCACCAACATGATCGTCGGCGTCAGCCAGGGCTACACCCGGAACCTCGAGATCCACGGCGTCGGTTTCCGCGCCACCGTCAAAGGCAGCCACATCGACCTCCAGCTCGGCCAGTCCCACGACCGCCTGCACCCCATTCCGAAAGGCGTGAAGGTCACGGTCACGGAAAACACCAAGATCGCCATCGAAGGCATCGACAAGCAGATCGTCGGGCAGCTTGCCGCCGACATCCGCGCCTACTACCCGCCTGAGCCTTACAAGGCCAAGGGCGTCCGCTATGCGGGCGAACACATCCGCCGCAAGGCCGGCAAGTCCGTCAAGTAATCCCAGGAGACACCCATCATGGCCCTCACCAATCGCAAAGACATCCGCGCCCGCATCCACAAGCGCATCCGCCGCAAGCTCAGCGGCACCGCCGAGCGCCCACGCCTCGCCGTGTACTTCTCGAACACGAACGTTTACGCCCAGGTCATCGACGACGCTGCCGGCAAGACGATCGTTTCGGCCTCCACCAAGGAAAAAGGCTACGGCGCTGGCAGGGCCAACGTCGAGCACGCCACCAAGGTCGGCGCGCTGCTCGCCGAGCGCGCTCTCGCCAAAAACGTTTCCGAAGTGGTCTTTGACCGCGCTGGTTTCATCTATCATGGCAAGGTCAAGGCCCTCGCCGACGCCGCCCGTGAAAAGGGCCTGAAATTCTAATCCACCCGCATCCTTTTCTATTATGGCTGATGAAACAGTAGTTACCGAGACAGAAGCGGCTCCCGTTGCCGAGACTTTGGCTCCCACCCCGGCCGTCGCCGAGATTTCGGCCCCCGCCCCCGCCCAGGCTCCTTCGTATGGTGGCTTCCGTGGTCGTGACGACCGTGGGCCGCGCGAGGTGGACGGCGTTGAAAAAGTCGTTCACATCAATCGTTGCGCCAAGGTCGTCAAAGGCGGCCGCCGCTTCAGCTTCAGCGCCCTCGTCGTCTCTGGCGACACCAAAGGCAAGGTCGGCTGGGGATTTGGCAAGGCCAATGAAGTGTCCGACGCCATCAAGAAGGCCACCGAGGCCTCACGCAAGAACCGTTTCTCCGTCCACCTCAAGGAGAGCACCATCCCGCATGAGGTCACCGGCGCCCACGGCGGCGGTTTCATCATGCTGAAGCCTGCCACCCCTGGTACCGGCATCATCGCCGGCGGCGGTGCGCGCGCCGTGCTTGAAGCAGCCGGTGTGAAGGACGTGATCGGCAAGTCCCTCGGCTCCAGCAACCACGCCAACGTCGTCAAGGCCACCCTTGCCGCCCTCGGCGCCCTGCGTCCGGCTGACGAAATCCTCCGCGCCCGCGGCAAGGAGATCAAGGAGCGCAAGGCGCTCTAAACATTGAACTCTGAACAACGAACTTTCACATTCGAATGAGACTCCAAGACGTTAAACCCCGCCCCGGTGCCAAGAAGCGCCGCAAGCGCCTAGGCTGCGGCGAAAGCTCCGGTCACGGCAAAACCTGTGGCAAAGGCAACAAAGGCCAGATGGCCCGCGCAGGTCGTGGCATCCGCCCCGGCTTTGAAGGCGGCCAGATGCCGATGCACCGCCGTCTTCCCAAGAAGGGCTTCAACAACACCGCTTTCCAGGACTTCATCGAAGTCGTGAACGTGGGCGAGCTCAATGAAGCCTTCCAGGACGGCGCTGTCATCAACGAGGCCGCTCTTCGTGAGGTCGGTCTTGTCAGCCGCAAGGCCGATGTCATCAAGATCCTCGGCACCGGCGATCTCACCGTCAAACTCACCATCCAGGGCGCGAAAGTCAGCGCCACGGCCCGTGAAAAAATCGAAAAGGCCGGCGGTTCCATCGCCGCCTGATTTTTCCTGACTCCAACCGCTTGATGGGCCGGTCCCCGCGCAGCTTCTTTGCTGCCAGGATAACCGGCCCGTTTTTGCTTATCAGCCTCCTCCCATGATCTCCGCCTTCGCCAACAGCTTCAAAGTCCCGGAACTTCGCTCGCGCATCCTTTTCACGCTGGCGATGATCGTCATCGTCCGCATCGGCACCTCCATCACGCTGCCCGGCGTCGATCCCACCGTCCTCGGAGAATGGATCAACAACAAGGCGGGGGACAACGCCTCCGGCGCCGCCCAGGTCGCCGCCTTGCTCAACATCTTCAGCGGCGGCGGCATGCAGAATGTCGCCATCTTTGCCTTGGGCATCATGCCCTACATCAGCGCCAGCATCATGCTGCAGCTCCTCACCGCCGTGTGGCCGCCGCTCAGCAAGCTGGCCCGTGAGGAAGGCGGACGCCAGAAGATTACTCAATACACCCGCATCGCCACCATCGTGCTGTGCGTGTTCCAGGCCACGCTGCTCGCGCAGTCTCTCGCCGATCCCGGACAAAACTACCTCATGGCGGGCTTGCAGGACGCCATCGACCGTCTTGGCGGCAGGCCGCTCGTGCCGAACTACGGCCTCGGCTTCGTCGTCACCAGCGTCATCACCATCACCGCCGGCACCATGCTCATGATGTGGCTGGGCGAGCAGATCACCGAGCGCGG
>DNXB01000250.1:0-349 GCA_003506995.1 Verrucomicrobiales bacterium | reverse complement strand
TTGATCCAGGTCTGGCAGACCTTCGTCGGCAGCGAGAAGGCCGATCCGAAGAGCGCCTTCACCCTCGTGCTGCTCATGGGCTTCATGATCATCGTCATCGCCGGGGTCATCGCCCTCACGCAGGCCACCCGTCGCATCGCCATCACCTACGCGAAGCGCGTCGTCGGCCGCAAGGTCTATGGCGGCCAGACGCAGTATCTCCCGCTCAAGATCAACTATTCCGGCGTCATGCCGATCATCTTCGCCCAGGCCATCCTGCTCTTCCCCTCCACCATTCTCGCCTCGCTCTTCAAGGAGGTGCGCTGGGTGCAGCAAGTCGCCATGTACATGAGCAGCGGCTGGGTTTATT
>DNXB01000078.1 GCA_003506995.1 Verrucomicrobiales bacterium | reverse complement strand
TTTTTCGACTCGATGCCTTCGGTGACAGCGGTGCGCACGTCATTAAGCTTGGCCCCGACTTCCTTCTTTTGATCAGCAGGCACGTCCTTCATGCCTTGGCTGAGAGCGGTGACGCTGCCTTTTTTGCCAAGGAAATTTACCCGCACAGTTTCGAGCGCTGATTCATCCTGAGCAGCGTCGAGCGCGGCAAGGGCTTCGGTTTTGAGGGAGTCGAGGGCGGAAAGCATGGAACCGGCCCCTTAGCTGCGGGAAAGCCCGCGTGCAACCATTGGAAAGGTCTCCGGCCTCCTGTTCGCAGCGAATCACGCTCGTGCGAGTTCCGGGCTGCGCAAGGTCAGCTCAGTCACTTCCGGCGGGCAGCCAATGCGCATAGGAACCCCCACGCAGCCGATGCCGCGATTCACATACAGTTGCAACGATCCCACCTGATACTGGCCGGCGAGGTATTTTTTCCCATGGCGGGCGCGGCGGAGAGTCATCGGCACCTTGCCCCGGAAGACGAGCTGACCGCCATGAGTATGGCCGGAAATCTGCAGCGCCTTCACGCCTGCGGCCGCGATGACATCAGCGGCGTCCGGCTCATGCATCATCAGCACGAGCGGTTGAGTCTGCTTCCAGTCTTGCAGGGTTTTGCGCACGTCCGGTTTGTTCACATACACGGAATCCAGGCCGCCGAGCCATAGCGTGCCGTGGTCCGTGCGGATGAGGCGGGTCTCGTTGCGCAGCACGGGGATTTTATGCTCGTTGAGCGCTTTGACGACCTCCGGTGCTCCGCTCCAGAAATCATGATTGCCCAGGCTGGCATACACACCGTATGGAGCCTTCAGTTGCGCGAGCAATTCCGCCACCACCGGAGCCGCACGGGTGTTGTGGGTCACAAAGTCCCCCGTCAGGGCCACCATGTCGGGCTTCAGAGAATTGCAGGCATGCACGCTCCGCAGGATGTCATCCACCGTGGTGAAGGGCTCGAGATGCAGGTCGCTGAGCTGGGCGATGCGAAAGCCATCCATCGCAGGGGGCAGTCCGGGGACTGTGATTTCGACACGTTCGATCAACAGCCGTTTGTTATCCGAAGCAATGGCCGCGCTGGTGCTGCCACAGGCGGCTAAAGCAGTGAATTTGCGAAGAATCCTGCGTCGAGAGTAAAGTTCTGGCATGGGTCAAAGAAGAATACGACGGATGCGCCCAGAGGAGCGCGGCCTTCTGTGACAATGCCCGACACGGGAATGATCAAACACCGCTGGAAAAATGCGTTTTCCAATACCCCAGCCAACCAAGCCGGGGGGCCGAGCGCCAGCACCAGCCTCAAACAAAACAGCCGGGACGTATTGCGTCCCGGCTGCGGTGAAAGGTTTGAATGAACCTGCGGCGTTACGCGGCTGCTTTGGGAGCTTCGGCGGCTTTCTTTTCCAGCGCGGCCTTGGCCTGCTGAACGAGAGCCTCGATGGCGGCGATGTCTTTGACAGCGAGGTCGGCGAGGACTTTGCGGTCGAGATCAATGCCGGCAAACTTGAGGCCTTCGGTAAAGCGGGAATAGCTCAAACCGAAAGGGCGGACTGCGGCGTTGATGCGCTGCACCCACAAATTGCGGAAGTTGCGCTTCTTGGTTTTGCGGTCACGTGTGGCGTAGGTTTCGGCCTTGCGGACGGCGTCCTTCGCATAGCGGAAGTGCGTGGATCGGAATCCGCGAAATCCTTTGGCTTTTGCCAGCACGCGCTTGCGGCGCTTCCTGCTGGCGGGGGAGTTGGTGGCTCTTGGCATGGGTCGTTGTCTATGATCAGGCTGTTGTTGGGGTAGCGATGGTCTGCCTCACCTGTTCGAAGATCCCACGGAGCGGGATCAGGCAGAGTCATCGTGGTCCTGATTTCAGGACCGTGTGGTCGTTTTAGCGGTGAGAGAACGGCATGTTCGCTTTGACTGCTTTGACATCCACTTGTGCCACGAGGGCGACTTTACCGAGGTTGCGCTTCCGTTTGCGGCTCTTGTTCTGCAGGATATGGCGCTTGCCTTGTTTACGGCGCAGCACCTTACCCGTGGCAGTTATTTTGAACCGCTTGGAATAAGCTTTCCTCGTCTTGGCGATACCGGCATTTTTGGACATAGGGGCGCGGATGCTAAATGAGAAGACCGTTTCGGCAAGGTGTTTTTCACAGTCAGTGGCAGAGAGACAACAGCCACTTGAAACAACCACTCTCAAAAGTGGGAGTCAGAAAAACTCAAAATATCAAAAATTAAAGTTGTCTTAATTATTCGGGATTGCTAAAAGAGCCGCCATCACGCGGATCATCCCATGACTTCCTCTCCCTCCACCCCTTCCGCAACTCCAGCCGCGCTTGCGGACCTGGAACAGGGGATGGAGCAGCTCAAAATCGCCAACTATTACCTGCGTGTGGCGCTGGACCAGGTGGCGGATGGCGTGGTGATCGTGGAAAGCGAGGCCAGCGACCCCAAAAGCGGCCCCAAGGTGCTTTTCAGCAACGCCGCCGCCGCCATGCTGGCCGGAGCCGACCCTGAGGCCGGACTGCGTGGTCTCGGATTGAACGATCTCGTCGCAGGCGACCGTGATGCCACGACACTGCTGAAAAGCCTGCGCCTGGCTGTGGAAAATGGCGGCTGCCATGAATGTGAATGCCAGTTGCAAAGCTTGCGCACCCAGGCTCCTGCGCTCTGCAAATGGCGCGTGAGAGCTGTCTTCAACAGCATGCGCAAGCTGCTGAACTTCACGATCCTCATCAGCCCCGCGCAAGCGTCCGCTGGCAGCGCCAAAACGGAAACGAAGCCTGCGGCGGATGACTTGGACGCGCAGTCGGAGTTGCTCCGCAAAGAAAACCTCGCCGCGCTGGCCCAGGGCATCGCGCATGACGTGAACAACCTGCTCGGCCCCGTCACGGTGCGCTTGTCCGCCTTGATTCAGCAGGTGCAGGAGCACCCAGGGCTGGCGCAGGAGCTGCAGCTCGTGTTTGCCGGCTTGAAACGCGCGAAGCAGTTCACCTCGCAGGTCGTCACGGCCTCGAAGGCGAAACCCCGCAAGCACGAGCCGACCGACATCGCCGCCGTGATGCGCGACACCGTCGAATTCGCCGGCGCGGGCTCCAATGTGCATGTCTGCGTGCGCAACGATGACAGCCTGCGCCTGGCGCTCGCCGATCCCGTGAAGCTCAGCCAGGTGCTGCAAAACCTCGTCATGAACGGCATCCAGGCCATGCCGCACGGCGGCTACATGGATGTGGAGGCGCACAATCACCTTGTGGGAGCCATGGGCGACGGCACGCTCAGGCCCGGCCCGCATGTGCGCCTCATCGTGCGCGACCGCGGCTGCGGCATCGCGAAGGAAAATCTCGACCGCCTGTTCCGCGAATCCTTCACCACCAAGCCTGACGGCAACGGCATCGGCCTCACCACCTGCAAACGATTCATCGACGAGATGGGCGGCAGCATCTGCGTGACCTCCACGCCGAATGTTGGCACCGAATTCAGTGTGACCCTGCCCGCCGCCGAAGGCTCCGGCACCACGCAGCCGCTCATCCCGGCCGACGCCGCGCCAGTGCCGCTCAAGCATGGCAAAGGCACGGTGCTCATCGTCGATGACGAGGACGACCTGCGCAAAGTCGCGCACATGATCCTCACACGCTGCGGCTATGAGGTCGTGCAGTGCGACAACGGCCAGGACGCCGTAAAAATTTACCAGAGCCTGTTCCGCACCGGCACGCCGCCGGATGTCGTGCTGATGGATCTCACGCTGCGCGGCGGCATGAACGGCACCGAGACCGCCGCAGAAATCCTCCACCTCGACCCCGAGGCGCGCATCGTCTGCACCAGCGGCAGCGTCACGCAGGAGGTGCAGATGATTTTTCTGGAGCGCGGCTTCGTCGGCGTGCTGCCCAAGCCTTACGAGGCCGGTGAGCTCACGCAGACCGTGCATCGCGTCGCCACGATGATGAAGCGGAATTGAGCGTGCGCGGCGCCGTGCTTGTGTCGATAGTTTCCGCCTCACATGAAAACACGCCGCCACTTCCTTTCCGGGCTCGCCACCGCCGCCGCCGCCACGTTCACCGAAACGCTGCGCGCCGCGCCTGATCCGAAAAAAGACACCGTCATCGGCCACGGCGCGCATCGCTACAAGGTGAGCAAGGACTGGGTGCCCGCCGGCCAGGGCCGCCATCATCCCATCCTCAACTGCCATGAGATGGTGCAGGTCAAAGACGGCCGCCTCTTCATGATCGGCGATCATTGGGACAACCAGATGCTCGTCTTCAAGCCCGACGGCACCATCCTCGACTCCTGGGGCTGCGTCTGGCCCGGCGGACACGGCTTGACGCTCTCCAATGAAAACGGCGAGGAGTTCCTCTTCGTCACCGACAGCGGCTTGTGGAAGAGCGGCAGCGCGGGCTATCGCCAGACCGGCCGCATCACGAAGACCGACCTCGGCGGCAAAGAAATCTTCTCCATCAGCCATCCCATGAGTGTCGGCGCGTATGAGCCGGACATGGTCTTCAATCCCACCGAGACCGCCATCGCCCCGAACGGCGACATCTATGTCGTGGATGGCTACGGCTCGCAGTTTGTGCTGCGCTACGATGCGCGCGGCAAGTTCATCCAGCGCTTCGGCGGCAACAAGGACGTTCCCGCCGAGGAGCGCCTCAACAACGCCCATGGCATCGCCATCGACACACGCCAGGGCGCTGACAAGGCCACCGTCATCGTCACCTCACGCGTCGATAACTGCTTCCGCCGTTTCACGCTCGACGGCAAATACCTCGAAACCCTCGCCGTGCCCGGCGCGATGGTTTGCCGCCCGGTGATCGCCGGTCAGGAACTCTACGTCGGCGTCTGCTGGTCAAAGACACCTGAGATCAACAAGCTCCCGCAGAACCCCAGCGGCTTCACCGTCATCCTCGATGCCGCAGGCAAAGTCATCAGCGCCCCCGGCGGCACCGCGCCCGAATATGAAGAAGGCAAACTCAAGCCACTCATGCAGGCCGAGCGAGTTTTCGATCATGGGCACGATGTCTGCGTGCTGGACAACGGTGATCTCATCGTCTGCCAGTGGAACGCCTTCCAAACCTACCCGATCAAGCTCGAAAAAGTGGCCGTGTGACATGCAGCGGCACGCTTTGTGTTGCCGACGCTGGCAAATGACGAATG
Source organism: Verrucomicrobiales bacterium (assembly GCA_003506995.1). Lineage (GTDB taxonomy): Bacteria > Verrucomicrobiota > Verrucomicrobiia > Verrucomicrobiales > Verrucomicrobiaceae > Prosthecobacter. The sequence continues at coordinate 696 of DNXB01000078.1, read as the reverse complement.
AGTAAATCCGAATGACGAACGAAATTCCAATCACCAATGCCCCAAGCGTCGCCGTCGCCGCGTGGAGACCCAGGTTTTTATTCATTCGTGCTTCGTCATTCCTTAGTCATTCAAAAATTCGTCATTCGTCATTTTTAACTCTCCGCCCTTCGCCCTAAGCTCTCCGCAGCAATGAAGTATCTCACCATCGTGCGTCACGCCAAGTCCAGTTGGGGCCAGCCCGGACTCGCGGATCATGATCGCCCGCTCAACGAGCGCGGCAAAAAAGCCGCGCCGGCCGTCGCCGCGTTTCTGCATCGCACCTACTTCGGCGGCAGCGGCTCATCGGCCCTGCTCCCGCTGCCGGACAAGCTCGTCACCAGCACCGCCCTGCGCGCCCTCACCACCGCGCAGATCATGCGCGAGACCTTCGCCCTCCCGGTGGACAGCCTGCTGCTCCAGTCCCGGCTCTACCTCGCCGAAGCCGACCGCATCCTCGAGGTCATGCGCAACTTCGAGGAAAGCTGGAACCACGTCATGATCTTCGGGCACAACCCCGGCATGCACGACTTCGCCGAGCATATCCTCGCCCGCGCCCACATCCCGAAGATGCCCACCTGCACCGCCGTCATCATGGCCTTCCCGCATGAGTTCTGGGGCCTTGCCGACTGGAACGAGGCGCAGCTCGTCGGCTACATCACTCCCAAGTCCCTTGAA
>DNXB01000595.1 GCA_003506995.1 Verrucomicrobiales bacterium | reverse complement strand
GCCACCTGCCACCTGCCACCTGCCAAAGCGCCCAGAGCACCCAGCCGCTTGCAGAACGCCGACCGCGCCCCGGCCTCATCCGTCGCGTGCGGGAAGCGGCCTTCATGCGCCGCCTCCCACAGGTAAAACTCCTGATCCACCAGCCACGAAGCACAGGACTCCTCCGCATAATCCCGCATGACGTGAAGCAGCAGATCACGCGCCAGCTCGGCGCGGGTGGGCAGAATGTCTGATTCGTCGGACATGGGCATGGCGGAGGTTATTTAGATGCGGCGGATGAGCGTGATGCCGTTACCGAGGTCTTTGGACTCGCCGGGCTTCAATACTTCATCCAACGGCTTGCCGTCGAAGGTGATCTTATAATCACCGATGGTACGCGGCGGTTTGGATTCGTCGATGATTTCGATCTTCAAGCGGTCAAACAGGCGGTGAGCGCTGGCGTTGCCGAGTTTGGAGTCGTGTTTGAAGACTAGAAGCTCACGCGCGGACATCTCGCCACGAGAAGCGGAGCGGTCATTTTCGAACATCTTGTCCAAAGACTGCCAGAGCAGCTCCAAATCGCGATCATTGAAGCCAGTTTGCTCGGCGAGAGAGGGATTGATGAAGCCATGCGTGCGGTAGAGACCATACGGAATGATTTCCTTGCCGCCCATCGTGCGGTTGCCGCCGGATTGATCCAGGGACTCTTTCTCAGTCGTCACGGCCATACGGGTGATCGAGTTGGAGATGTGGAAAATGGGTGACTGAGATTCTCCAAAGGTGAGCTGCACAGGGCCGCGCACTTGGCCGCAGTTGATGCCCGTGCTCATCACCGCGCCAAACATGCGGATGTCGAAGAAGGTTTTGCACATCCACTTCTTAGCAGCGTCTTGGTTCTTGGCGGACTTCTCTTTGTCCTTCTCCTCAGGATCGAGTCCCTCGGCAGTGTAGGCGCGTTTGTGCTGATCATTCAGGATGGCCTTCTCCTTCACATAGATGTCGTAGCCTTGCTTGGGCGTGCCATCGTCATTGGTTTCGGTGAGGCAGATGCAGTTACGGATTTTGCGCTTGAGGCAGACATCGGTGACGAGGCCTTTGCCGGTTTCGGCGTCCACACGTGGAGCGTTACCAGCGTCGGGATCGCCGTTGGGGTTGCCGTTCTTGATGTCGAAGAGGTAAATGAAGTCGTAGCGGTTGTTCATAATGGTATGGGTGTTGATGTTTGAAATTGGGGTGGGTTATTCGTTGGTGGAGTCGGCGGTTTCTTCGGTGTCGGAGTCTTCGGGCGTTGCGGTGGTCGCCTTGTCTTTGCGTGGCAGGTAAAGACCGCGCTGAGTGTGGTAGCCGACCATGAAGAGGCCTTGCTGCAAGGGAGAGAACCGAGCTGGGTAGCCTTGAGCTGCGTCCATCACCTTGCCATAGAGTTCTTGAATCTCGCAGACGTGTCGCTGCACCGCCCAGGCAGCACCGGATTTCTTCCGCTGTGCCTTCTTGAAGTAGTGTCCTTGGAAATCCTTCAGGAGGCTGTTAAACACAAGACGCGGCGTGGTGGAGGCCGCAGCAAAGTAACGCGTGGCGATGTTCGCGTTCACTTGATCGAGCGCGAGGTATTGCATCCTCTCGATGCAGGCAAAGAGGCGACCGAGCAGGTAGCCGGGTTGTTCGTTTTTGTCGTTCATAGTTGGAGTGAGTTGATCTTGTTTGTGATTGCGAATGAGAATGGCTTTGATGAGGGCGGTGCGGGCATCCCGCCGGTAGCTGTCGATCCAGTCGTCTCGGCCCACCTCCGCCCTCATGCGGTCGAGCGCGAGAGTGAGCAGAGATGACGGAAAGAGGATGTTCTGATTGATGGCGGCTGCGAAGAGTTCCGCCGCATACTTGGAAGGCAAATCATCAGCCTTGCGCGAGGACACGAGGCACTCTTGCAACGTGCGCAGACCATACTGAGGCGGCAGCTCCTTGTCCTTGCCGGGGCGAGTGTTTGGCTGGAGTTCCAGTTGGCGGAAGTGCTCAGCCAGACTGGCCTGCACCTCCCCCACCGTCGTCTCATACCAATCCCGCACGATGGCACGGCCCTGCGCTCCGGTCAGGGTGACAGCATAGAACTTTGTCGCATCCAAAGTAGGTGGTGGTTTCCCACGCCAAGCAGCACGCCAGAGTTCTCCAGCTTTGCCCCCAGGATCAGCCTGCAAAGCAGCGGGCAGGCCATCAGCGACTTCATCACCACTTTCTGCCGCAGCCCAGTAACAGGCGATTGTATCCTTTGTGATTCTAATGTTCCGCTGCTGCAAAACTTTTCCATCTTGGCGCTGGTATGAATAGGCCAGAAGGCGATTCATCGCTTCCGTCGCCAACTGTGAAGCATCGGCAGAAATCGGTGCATTCTCATTGGAACTCCAGCCGTAGGACTCGAATGCCGGCTTGTTGAAAGACACCAAGCCAATGCCGGTCGTTACACCAGGAAAACTCAGCAACGGAACCTTCATGGGCTCTCCCAACGCCTCTCCCGTTATCAGACAGTTGAGTGAGTCATTTGAACCGATAACACGCCTGCATTGCTGTCTCCAATATTCCTGAATTGCGGGAAGTTCATGAACCAGTTCGTCAACCGAAGGGCGAACTACAAATGCGTAAAAGTCCCCCGCTTTAGCCTTTGCTGGCATATCCACAGGAAGTCCATTCGCATGAACATCTTCGAGAAACGCTAGGACAGCATTCAGTTCAGGCTGGGCGGTAGCATCATATGCTGCACGCACCGTATCGATAAAGGCCTGGTGCTTTTTCACCATTTTATCGTCAGCAGGCTTCTGCTTAGCCTTGGCTCCAGGCTCACACCCGAATACATATTCACTCTTATCAACGAGGAAATAAGCATAAGGCTTGGTGCCGGAGCGAGTTGCCCCACTTTCAAGGTTAACCTGTCTAGGAATGACAAACTTCTTCACCTCTTCCCTCGTTTTGGGCTTCTTTCCCGCCTTGGGAATTCCAGGCATTTCCACCTCGTAGTGGGTTCCGAGAAAATCGCCGATCATTTGGCCGTTTGGCCTCAAGTGAATCAACCATTCGATCTGACTCACTTCAAAAGCAGTGTCCCCGATCAGTTTCTCGCGTGCCGCGAGCTGGCAGAGCTCTTGCAGCATTACGCGCCTCCTTTCTTTTGGTATTCGAGGAGCGACGCACGCGCTGCTTCCTCATCTGGCGGAACGGTGATCACACCGTCCTGCATCCGCGCCCAATAAAAAATGGGTCGGTTGTCTGGCTTCCCCTTCACCGTGCGAAAGGAAATGTCCCACAGCATCAAGCCCAGGTCTTGCGTGACTCCGATGGACTTCTCATTGCCCTCAGGCGGACGCACGTCCGCCGCACACTCACGGCAGCCGAAGTAGGGCTGCTGAAAGACCTGCCCTTTTTCGACTCGGCGGTCAAACATGGCTGCGAACTTCGCCACCGTATCTCCTTCCCCAGCTCGTTCCGTCAGTGTGAACCGCGCCTCTACAAGGTAGTCCACTTGGGAGAGAGCCACCGTGTTTCGCTGTGCCCGGTCTTCATCCGCGTAAAACTCGGGCGCGGCACCGCCGCTGGCGAGGATCGACGCCTTGGGGGCCACCGCTTTGTTGTTCACCTCGTTCCGCCGGAAGGACGTGAACTTGATCTCATTCAGCACATGGATGCGGTGAATGCGCCAGGAAATGGCAGGTTTCCAAAGAACGGCTTCGAGCACACCGCGCAACGCCGATGGCGTCGGCACGGGATAGCTGAAGCGCTCCGTCTTGAGTTCCGGTCGGGTGAAGATCGCCAGCGGGCCGGAGCAGCGCAGGCGCAGGATGGGACTGGTCATTTGCATAAGGATGAGAAGTGAATGGGGAAGGTCCGCACGGATGCGGACCTTCCCGGTGGGTCGGCCCTTAGCCGACGTTTTGCTTGAACCACTCGGCGACCTCTTTGGGGAGGTTGAGAGACGCCCAGTCCGGCCCGACCTGCGTGACCAGAAGTCGGTCGTTGGCGTCGAGGTGGGGTAGGAGTGCGTCCCGGATCTGCGCCGCCGTCATCGTCGAAACGATGGCGAAGCAAGAGGCGAGGGGTTTCACGCATATACTGCCAAGCTTTTGAATGGCAGGAATGAGCGTCGGGTAGCTTTGCCCCTGTTTGTAGAGGTCGTATTGTATCGTGTAGGTTCGTTTCATGGGTGTGTGTGCTTGTGTTTAACATGCACCCTCCCCTTGACGATCTGGTGGCAGTGGGCCACGTTCGCTCACCCCTCGAAAGGTAGGCGTTACATCTCGCAAGAGTCGTAGTGCTTCTAGCGGGAGGCTGTCGAAGCATCGCAACTGCTCGTTCAGTCTCCCGCTTTTCGTTTACTCCACACCTCTCGATAGAGCAAGTCAAAATTGACGTTCCTGTAAAATGGCTGTATAAGCTTACTGTATCAAGTCTGTAGAAGGTGCCGCGAAACCGGCAATTCACAGTCTGGAGACTCTCTGGTGACTCGGAGCGGATTGAAATCTGTAACATGGGCTGTAAAAGCATGGATTGGAGCCGCACCCTTTCGGGGGTGCGGCCTCTTTATGATGGCCCGCAAACCAGACGGTCTGGCGGGATGCTCGGCTCGTCGTCGGTGACAAGGCCAAAGACGGCGTCGTAGCTGGCGGGGTAAAAATTGGGATCGAGCAGCAGCGCCGTGCTGCCGGGGAAGAGCGGTTCCAGCGCGTCCTTGAGCATCGCGAGGCCCTTGGGCCAGACGGCGACGCTGTAGGGCTGGAGAGCACGAAAGGCGAGGCGGGAGGCCACTTCCTCACCGGCCTGACTGCGGGCGATGTTCTGGATGGTGCGTAGCCGCGCACGAGCTTCTTCGTTGTACAAGATCACGATGGGAACCTGCTGACTGTCGTCGATGAGACGAAGCTCACGGCCCAAGGTCTCGAAATTCAAGTCGGTGACATGACGCATGAGTTTCTTCACGTCGGTATCTGCGAGATGATACTGCCTTTTGAAGTAACCTTCGAAAGTAGAGGGATCACGGATGTCGAGCTGCCGATCAGCTTCGAAAAGCATGCTTTCGGTGATTTGAGCACAGCGTTTGAGATGCGGGTCCGGCGGCTCTGTTTCCGCATAGAAGACAACGACACGGCCTTTTCCCGCCATCTTGCCCTCCCGATTGCAGCGACCTGCCGCCTGCGTGATCGAATCAAGCCCTGCCATCGCGCGATAAATCACCGGGAGGTCAAGATCAACGCCTGCTTCCACGAGCTGCGTGGTCACCACCCGGCAGGGCGTTCCAGCGTCCCGAAACTGCACAATGGCGGCGCGAATTTTATCTAGCACGCTGCGCCGGTGAACAGGACACATGTTGGTGGAGAGATGAAACACCTGTTCATCAGGTCGCAGCTCACACAGACGCCGCGCCAGCCATTGCGCATCTTTCTTCCGATGCACGATAGCCATCACACAGGGTTCAGCGACCAATTGGAGGGCCAGTTCCTCATAAAGCACGGGTTCTTTCGTCTTCGGCCACTCGATGGACACACGGTCAAAACCTTCAACCCGCGACAACTCAGCTTCTGGCGGAATGATCGGGCGCATTTGCTCCGCTGGCAGGCCAAAAGCAGGCTTGCCGCGCATTTGTCGCCAAGCTGGCTGGGTGGCCGTGCTGACGACCATGGTGCAGCCGTAATGATCCACTAAGTCCCGCAGCATGGGCACGATCAATTGGAGATAGCCCACCGGTACACACTGCGCCTCATCCAGGATGATGACGCTGCCTGCGATGTTATGCAGCTTCCGCGCCCGGCGACGCTTGTGCGTGAAGAGAGATTCAAACAACTGCACGTTCGTGGTGACGATCACCGGAGCATCCCAATTCTCACACGCCAAACGGCGGCGGATCGTTGCTTCGTCAGCTTCTTCTCTGTCCTCGAAATCATCCAGGTTGGAATGATGCTGGATCAGATTGTGAGCGCCCAGCGCTGTCTCATACACGCCAGCATTCTGCTCAATGATGCTGGTGTAAGGCACCGCGACGATCACACGCCGCATCCCCTTGGCCCGGTGCTCCACGACATGGCGCAGAGCAAAAGACATGGCCGCTAACGTTTTCCCTCCACCCGTCGGCACATTGAGGGTGAAGAAACCACGATCTGTAAGTGCAGACTCACGGCACCAGTTCAATATCTGCGCTCGCTGGCGGTTCACTTCTGAATCAGCCGCCTTTTTCCCGAGTTGGTCGATGTGAGCATCCAATCGCTCACGCAGCACTTCAACAGAGTCATAGACAGGCTGCGCACGAAGCCGTGTCTTCTTGTCTTCCGGGGAGCAGAAACTCTCCGTGGCAATCGAGTCCGCATCTACCAGCGCCGAGAAAATCATGCGGATGAAGCAGCTCCAACGTGCCCGCCCCTCATCACCACCGCTCAAAATCCACTCGGGCAATTCCGGCGCTTTCTGCATGAGCAAAAGCTGCTTCATGGCCTCATCGTTATTTGCTTCCATCAAAGCCCTGCACTTCTCCAGCATTGCCCCAGCACGCTCAACGCGTGTCACGAGAGGCGTGCTGGTATCGTGATCTTCTTTGTTCTGCCAATTCGCGAGTCCAGCGTGATGTCCCGCGATCACAAAGGCCAATGTCTCCCAACCACTGCGGATTTTTTCCTTCGCCAACGCCGCCCCCGCTCCCGTGTGCTCAATCTGAAAGTGCTCTCCATGCAGCTTCGCCTGAAACTCCCGCGAATACTTCCCCAGATCATGCCACAGCCCGGCGAGACGGCCCCAGTCCTTGGCCCCAAAGGCATCAGCAAACTTTCCCGCCAACTTCGCCACCTCCTGAAGATGCCTCTCCAGCGGCTCCCAGTCTTCCTGGGGGCGGCCTTCGAGGGTGTGGGCGAAATAGGTCACGGCGGGATTCAAGCAGTTGGAGTTTCGGATGAACACCTCTTTTTTCTGAATGCTCCCATGTCATTCACAAGGCCATGACACGGACACGTTCCGAGGTGACTTCAAGGATTTGCAGGCGGGCGCCCTCGGGAAGAAGCACCTGAAGCGGGTGCGGCCAGGGCACGGTGGCCGTCTGCCCACGTTCCAGCCGAATGAGCCGCTCACCGGCGCTGACCTGTGAGAGATACATGATCACCGGCCGGGGTGACGTGGCACGGACCGCATTCTGGCGAATGCAGCCACAACAGCCGATGCCTGCGGCTGCAAACACCATCCCCAACACCACAGCCCCGGCCAGCAGAGCAATGATGAAGGCGAACAGGCACAAGGCCAGCAATGTGGTGAGTGGTGAGGTGTTCATCCACATCCGTGATTCAGAATCCTGCCCCCATCGGCGAAATCGGTGGATCATTTATTTTCCTCCTCCCGCAGGATCTCATCCAGCCCCTTGGCATCATCCGCCACGGCGGCGGCGTCCATCGTGCCGCTGGCCTTCATCCGTGAGGCGCGGACTTTGCGGGCGAGGGCGCTGCCGGTGGACTGGATGCCGCCGAAGGAGTAGTTCACGTTGCCGCTGGTGCCGTGCCCCATGTTCATCCGCGCGGCGGTGGCGATGGCGTCCTGATTCGCGGCGAGGAAGAGGAACTCCCAGCCCTTGGTGTCGCGGTAGAGGGCGATGAGATCGCTGATGTGCTTGGCGGTGTATTCCCGCGAGGCGTTTTCCTCCCCGTCGGTGAAGATGGCGAGGATGACCTTGGTGGGCTGGTGCTTGGCAGGCAGCTTTTGCAGGCGGGTGTCGAGATCCTTGAGGGTGCGGCCGATGGCATCGAGCAATGCGGTGCTGCCACGCGGGGTGTAGGTGGTGGCGGTGAGCTGGGGCACGTCTGGCAGGCGCAGCGCGGCCACGGGCACCTCGTACTGGTCATCAAACTGCACGAGCGTGAGCCGTGCCTCGCCGGGGACTTCGAGCTGGGCCTTGAGGAAGTCGTTGAAGGCGGCGACGGCGGGCTCCTGCATGGGCTGCATGGAGCCGCTGCGGTCCAGGATGTAGGCGATTTCAACGTGGGCGGTGGTGGGGTCTGAGTTCATGGTGGCAGTTTGGGTGTGGGTTAAATCGTCCTCGTACTCCTACTCGTCCTCGTACTCCTACTCGTCCTCGGTTGGGTTCATGGTTCTCAGTTCTCAGTTCGCTGTTGTAGCGGATGGCGTGAGCCTGCCGCCGCTCGTTTTTGAAGCGCACCCATCCTTGCACACCCCCGTGGACAAAAGGTGTCCTCGGCCCCTGGCGATTTTGAATTTGTTGTTTAAGGCCGCCTAATTAAACTGCCGCCTGTGAAAGCCTATCCTCACCTGCGCCCCGAGTCCCGAAGCGGACGTGCGGGCACCCGGCGTTCCATGATCTGGCGCGTGCATGAGATCATCAAACACCTTCAGGCGCGGCCGTTTCAAAGCGCCGGGCAGTTGGCCAAGGCCATTGAGGGCGTCTCCACCAAAACCATCCTGCGAGACTTGAAGTTCATCCGGGAGGAGTTCGACCTGCCGCTGAAGTACCATGAGAAGAAGCACGGCTACCACTTCACCGAGCCGGTGAGCGAGTTCGCGCCGATGCAGCTCACGAAGGGTGAACTGGTGGCGCTCTTCGTGGCGGAGAAGGCGGTGGAGCCGCTGAAGGGAACCCGCCTGCACAAGCTGGTGCATGAGAGCCTGCACAAGATCGCCGAGGCCTGCCCGGAATCCGTGAGCCTGCAATGGCAGGATCTGGACGAGGCTTTTTCCATGAAGGCCACGGGCGTGTTGAAGTCCGATGTGGCCGTCTTCAGCCAGCTCATGGACGCCGTGCTGGGCCATCGGGAGGTGAGCTTTGACTACCAGAAGCTCGAAGGCCGCAGCAAGGAACCGCGTCGCGTGCAGCCCTACCATGTGGGCCAGCTTCAAAATGGGTGGTATCTCATCGCCCATGACCTGGACCGGCGGGAGATGCGCAAGTTTGCCCTGCAACGCCTGAGCAGTCTGACGATCCTCAAGGCCCGCTTTGAACGTGATCCCAAATTCAGCGTGCGTGACTACCTGGGCAGCGGCTTTGGCGTGTGGAGCTACCCGCCGAACGCGGAGCGTTTTGAGGTGCGCATCCGTTTCACCGGCTGGGCCGCCCATGTGGTGGCGGAACGCCATTGGCACCCGAGCCAGAGCATCACACCCATGAAGGCGGACGGCAGCGAGATCGAATTTAAAGCCGAGCTGGCCGGGCTGGAGGAGATCACCCGCTGGGTGCTCAGCCATGGCCGCCACGCCAAGGTGCTGGCCCCAACGAAACTGCGCAACGCCGTGCAGGCCGAGGCCCGCGCGATGCTGGAATCTTAAAAGGGAGCGCGGACGCCCTCGTCCGCTGAACACGGAAACCGCTTTTTGTTTATGAAGACAACGACGCCATCCAAGACATCGAGCACAGGCAGACATGGGAAACGCCAGATCAAGCAGAGGAAGAGGCTGACGACGACAGCAAAGACGCCGCCGAGAAAGAGTCTTTTCCCAGATATGGATTCATTCCCACCTCGCCCGGCTTTTCGCGCATTCCCAATGGGGGATGAACAACTCGGAAAGAGGAGCATGCATGCATCGAGCAATTTCATCGACTTCGCGAAGCTCGCACCGAATTCGACGGGCGAAATGGATGTGCTCTATCTGGAGGCCAGCGGCCAGTCGTCAGATTTGAAATGGGAACTGTGCTACAATCGTGCAGGCGAAATGGTTTATCGGGCGGACTACGTTCCCTCAGCGGCTGAAGAGGCAGCGAAACATCTGCTGATGGTCGCCAGAAATGCGACGGCCTACCTCTCCATGCTCATGGACATGAATCCAGAGCTGTGCCGTCGGATCGCGGCGACGGAATCGCAATGGCCCGTGATTGCCAAACTGACTGAACCCCAATGGCAGCGCCCCATTGCTGACACCATCTCCAAACTTGAGCTTGGAAAAGACATCAAAGGTCACCTGCTTTCCGCACAGACCTCGGATCGGAACGTGATCCGCCGCTGGGCAACGGCGATCTATGAAACGCTGTTGCACACCCGTATTGATTTCAAAGAGGCGATGGAAAAGCCGAGCCGACACACCACCACGGAAGGTTGTCCGGAATGGGCGCGAAAGACGCTGGACCTGCCGCAATTCACCAAGGCCAATGCCCGCGAGTGGGCTCGTCTGGGTGAGGAAATGCTGTTGGAGCAGATGCCGGGCTTTCTTGATCATCCTGACTTTCTTGCCAAGAAAAGAAACTGGACACACAGGGCCACAGCCAAAACACAGCATCGCGCACCATCCCTTCGCGCTGACTGTCACCCATCGCCCCGCAGCATCAATCGCGAGGCATTCGAGGACTTGGCCAAAGAACTCAAGAACATCGCACCTGAGCGGGAACTTTGGCTTGGCGAGTGGTAGCTGACAGGACAGAAAAAAGTGCCTCGGATTTTCTGGTGCCAGCAATTCTGGCGTGTTCCCTCCCATTTTTAGATCTATTGCCCGTGTGTTTAATGAGCGGCGATGAAAACAATCATCGCTCACACTCAGGAGGTTGTTACCGCTGCTTTAGCAGCAGGTAATCAATCTAAACCTCAAATGCCACCACGGAGAGCGGGCCAAGGCCCGGTCTTCTTTAACCACCTGTCTGGTCTGAGAAAGGAGGCGGTTCAGCCATGATCCACCTCAACAGTTCAGCCATCCGGGCTGCGGACTACGATCCCGCCAGCCGCCGCATGTATCTTTGGTTCCCCAACAACGGTCCCTACACCTACTACGGGGTACCGGAGCGCATCTACCTCAGGCTGGTGCATTCCTCCTCACCGGGAACTTTTTACAAAGAAGTCATCCGGGGAAACTACTCCGCCTGAGCCATGAAAGCACGCACCGGCAAAATCGCCCGGCTGCCCAAGGCCGTCCGCGAGCAGCTCAATCAGCGGCTCGCGGACGGCGAGCAGGGGGAAGCCTTGCTCAAATGGCTGCACAGCCTGCCCGAGGTGCTCGAAGTACTGGTGAGTGACTTTGAGGGCCGCCCCATCCTGAAACAAAACCTCTCCGAATGGCGGCAGGGTGGCTTCCGTGACTGGGAGGCCCGCCAGGAACGGCTGGAACTGGTGCAACAGCTCTGCGAGGAAGCGGAGGAAGTGCAGGCCGCCGCAAGCGACCTGCCGGAAAAGCTGGCGGCCCTCCTCGCCACACGCTTCGCCAGCCTCATGGCGGCCACTGCCCAAGTGAAGGACTGGAGCAAGCCGCGCCAGCGCGCCCAACTGATGGAGCTGGGAGAGGCCATCGCCGCCTTGCAGCGCAACAGCCAGGGCGCGTCACGCCTCAAACTGGAACACGAGCAGCTCGACATGAAGAAAGCCGAACTGCAACTGGCCCAGGAAGCGCAGAAGAAACGCGACGAGGCGGAATGGCGGGAGTGGACCATCGCCTACAACAAAAAGATGTTCCGTGACTGCAAGACGCCGGAGGAGGCCCTGCGTGCTGTCAACCGTCTCCTGTTCGGTCATGACGATGAGGAGATGATCCGGGCGGAGCGGAAAAAATGGCGTGAGAAAGCCGGGCTGCCGTCGGTGCCAGGGGATGCCACTCTCTTTGAAAGGGCGGAGTCGATGCTCCAAACGCATGCCTTGGCAGAGGAATTGGCGAAGGGCGCTGCGCAGGGCGGTCAAACCCAGTCAAACCGAACGAGGAGCGTTTAAACAACGAAGGTTGTGTGAATTCCCCCTCGGATTCCGTACAATGAATCACCCCGCTCAACGGACGATGGCCCCACTGGGAACGACTGAAAGTCCGCGTTGCAAGCCCACACGAACAATGCAAACCTAGTACCATCATGAACACCCCTACCATCCTCGCCTTCGGTCCTCTCGGCACGCCCGAGATGATCATCATCGGAATCCTCATTCTCGTGCTGTTTGGCGCGAAAAAACTGCCCACCTTTGCCCGCAGCCTCGGCAAGAGCATGGGTGAGTTCAAAAAGGCCCGCACCGAGTTCGAAAACGAGCTGCACAACGCCCAGGAGGAGGCCGAGCAGCCGAAAATCCAGCAGCCGCAGGAAAAGCGCCAGCCGGTGGCCAGCGTNNTGGCGGGCCTGCTGGCCGCCGCCGAGCCGGAGCGCCTCACGTTCTGCTCCTACAACCTGAAGAACTGGCTCACGATGGACCGGTTCGACCAGCAGACCTACAAGACGCTGCCCTCCGCGCCCAAGCCCGAGGACGAGCGCCAGCGCGTGGTGAAAATCCTCGCCGCCATCAGGCCCGACATCCTCGGCGTGTGCGAGATCGGCAACGCCGATGATCTCGCCGATCTGCAAAAGCGCCTCAAGGCCGCCGGGATCGACCTGCCGCACACCGAACTGGCCCATGGTGGCGATGAGACCCGCCGTCTGGCCATTCTCTCCCGCCTGCCGATCAAGCTGCGCAACTCACAAACGGATCTCAAATACCAGCTCGGCGCGCAGACGCTGCCGTTTCAGCGCGGCATCCTGCATGTGACCATCCCGATCACGCCCACCTTTGATCTGCACTGCGTGGGTGTGCATTTGAAGTCGAAACGTGAGATCACCGAGGCCGACCAGGCGCAGATGCGGCGCAACGAGGCCCGTTTGCTGCGCAAGCACCTCGACACCCTCTTCACGCAGGAACCCGGCGCCCGCATCCTGGCCTATGGCGACTTCAACGAGCATCGCAACGAGCCCGCCATCGGCGACATCATCGGCAGCCCGCGCACCAGCGACACCGCCATGCAGGACGTGTGGCTCAAGGACATCGACGGCGAGGTCTGGACGCACTTCTGGGACGCGGCGGACGTCTATGCGCGGCTCGACTACTGCTTCGCCAGCCGCCTGCTGCGCCCGCATCTCGACTACCGGGGCTGCTACATTTACTCCGCGCGTGATTTCGACAAGGCCAGCGACCATCGCCCTTTAGTGCTCAAGATCAGCCCGGAGCCGATTTTGAAGAAAGACGATTAACGCCCGGGGCCGCCGCTCTTGATTCGACGTGTTGCAGCTTGGCGCTGATCGCAAAGGGGGCTATGATCGTATTGAAGATTATGCTGGAAGCCGCAGGCCGATTGTCTCGATTCAAGTGTCTCCTGGGGACGCTGGCGGTGGCATTGGCTCTGCAAGCCGAGGCGCAGACCGCGAACAAGCCGTGGGCGGAGCGGGAGACGCGGCTGGCCAACGAGTATCTCTCCCTCCTGGTGCAGCAGCCGGAATACGGGCGCGTGCTGGACCTGCTGTGGACGCTGTATGAGAAGCATGACTCGACAAAGCTGCTGGTGGAAAATGTCTCGCAGCAGGCGGCGGCATCGAAGCATCCGGCCGTGTTGCTGGTGCATGGGCATTTGCTGCGGCGCAGCGGTGATCTCGCGGCGGCCGCGGCGAAGTATGACGAGGTGTTGAAAGCGGAGCCGGTCAATGTGTTTGCGCTGCGCAGCCGGGCGGACGTAGCGGTGGAGCTGAAACAGCCGGAGGCGGCCATCCCGCTGCTCAAACGGCTGGCGCAGGCTGACAACCGCGCCGGGACGTGGATTGAGATCGGCAATCTGGCGCTGGGCAGCGGCAAGAACGCGGAGGCGGCCGAGGCGTGGGAAACAGCGGCGCGTTTGCAGCCGGAGGATTTCGCGCTGGCGCGTCAGGTGGCGCAGTTGCTCCTGCAGGCGGGATTTCCCGAGCGCGCGGCGAGTTTCTTTGCCAAGCTGGCCGATCAAAAAGACCCGCAGCGCAAACTGGACGCGCTTTACGATCTGGCGCGGATTCACGAGCATGCGGACCAGTTTGAGCAGGCGGACAAGGCGCTCCAAGACGGTCTGGCGCTGCTGCATTTCCGCGACGGGCGTTATCTGGATTTCTTCCGCCGCCGGGTGCGGCTGCATGAGCGGTTTGGGATGCTGGAGGAGTTGCAGAAGGCGTTGGTGGCTGCGGCGAAAGCGGTGCCGCCCTCGGAACAGGCGTTGTCCGACGCGATGCGTTTTTTTGAGATCACCGTGGATGTGGACGAGCAGGTGAGATGGCTGCGCGAGCTCGTCAAAGCGGTGCCGCAGGTGGAGGACTACCGCTGGGCGCTGGTGCGGGCGCTGCTGGACCACGAGGGCGCGGCCGAGGCGGCGAAACTGATGGATGAGCGCCTGAAAAACGACGGCGGCGACCTGCCGGCCATCGTGCTGCTGCGCTGTGAGGCCGATCTGCGCGGCGGTGATTCGGACAGCGCGGTGAAACGCCTCCTGCAACTTCTCGAAGCTCAGAACAGCACGGATGTGGAGAAGCAGGTGCTCGTCTTTGCGCAGACGCGGGCGCTGGACGCGGTGATCGAAAAAATCCTGCGCGCCCGCGTGGCGCGTGACCCGCAGAAAGCGGAGGCGGTGTTCGATCTGGCGGCCTTTTTCCGCACGCGGCGGGATGTGGCGGCGGAGGAGAAGCTGCTGCGTGAGTTCACCCGCAGCGCGGGCACCGAGGCGGAGCGGCAGAAACGTTTGAACGATGCCTCGGCCTTCCTCGCCGCGAGCAACAACATCGACAGCGCGATCATTCTGGCCCGTGAGGCGGTCTCCAAGCCGGGCGCGGGCCGGGATGCCTGGCTGCGCCTCGCCGAGCTGCTGGCAGAGCAGGGGGGCAATGAGGAGGCGGCGGTGTGGGTGGAAAAAGCCTGGCAGGCGAGCGCGACGGACGAGGAGCGTGTGGATGTGGACGAGCGGCTGCTGTCGATCTTGATGGGAGATCAGAAAACCGAGACAAAGCCGCAGGGACTCGCAGCGGAGTTCAAGCTGCCGGACGCGTTTACAGGCTCCGGTTTTGCGAGCGATGTGGGCGAGGGTCCCACGCGTGAGAAACTGCCGGAGCGTGTGCTGGAGTTTGCGCGAAAGATGATCGCCACGGCGAAGAATGACGTGGCGAAACCGAAGGCAGGCACGGCTGCCGCGTTTCGAGGCTTTTGGTGGGCGCTGCGGACCAATCAGTTTGAGCCTGCCTATGAGCTGCTGCACGCGCTGGAGTTTGACGTGGTGACGGGCCGGAAACGGGCGGTGTCGCTGGTGGTGGAGCAGTTGAAGCTGGACCTGGCGCAGGCCGACGAGAATTTTGCGCTGATGGAGCGGCAGTTGCGCAGCCTGTCGGAACTGGACGTCTCAGGACGGGTGCGTTACACGCTGCGGCTGGCGGAGCTGCTGATGGAGTCGGAGCGCCGGGCGGACGTGGACCGGGACAGCCCGGGGTGGAAGGGCGCCATGCCGCCGCCGCCGCCCGGAGTGGAGGCGACAAAGCTGCTCGAGCGTGTGTATCGTGAGTTTCCCGAGTCCGGGCAGCTTCTCTCGGCGCTGACGCAGATTTATTTCCTGCAACGTCGCGCGGAGGACGCGCTCACGTTGTGGAAGCAGGCGGTGAAACGCGTGGAAGGACCGGCGGCGATGCCGCTGCTGGAAAATTACGCGGACATCCTGCTGCGGCAGCACCGCATCGCGGAGCATGTGGAGGTGCAGGCGCAGATCCTCGAACGTGAGACGGAGGTGAAGCGCCGTCGCGAGGTGCTGCGCCGCTGCATCGACCGGCTGACGTTTTCCGACGCCAGCGGCGGCGAGCTGGCCCCCACGGTGGCGCGTGACCGTCTGAAGCTGCTGGAGCGGGCGTTGCTCACGCGTGTGCAGCGGCATCCGTTCGACGGATTTTATCATGAGGCGCTGGCGCAGGTGTTTGAGCGCGGCGGCGAGCATGCGAAGGCGTTTGCGAGCATGAAGCAGGCGTATTACACCGCGCCGGACACGCCGTTCTCGCTGGATCAACTGCGTGACGCGGCGCTGAAGGTGTCGGACGTGAAAGCGGCGATCTATTTCCAAAAACAGATCGCCGCGACGGCTCCGCCGAAGGAGATCGCGGCGGAGTCGCGACGGCTGGTGGAACTGCTGGAGCAGACCTTTCAAATCGCGGAGGCGGATCGTGTGCGACGTCGGCTGGAGAGCCGGTTCTCGCAGGATGTGACGGCGCTGGCGGAGCTGGCGAAGTATTATCAAACCACCGGGCAGGACGAGGCGGAGCGGCGGGTGTATGAGCAGATGACGCGGGTGCAGTCATGGGATGGCCGCGCACGGCTGCGGCTGGCGCTGAAGTGTCTGCGCTTCGCGGACGAGGCGGAGGCGGAAAAGAATCTGCTGGCGGTGCTGGCGATGCCGGTGAAGGCAGGAACGTATGCGGCGAGCGGCATTCGCGCGCCGTTGCCACTGACGGACATGCGGCGCGGCGGCAGTGTCGTGACCACGGGCGATCTCGTGCCGCTGCTGGACTTCGCGCCCGGCCTTGAGCGCAAGGAAATGGACACGCTGCGCGCTTTCCTGGGCCAGCCTCGCGCTGAATTTGCCGAGCTGCCGGATGACACGGCGCTGGTGCGGCTGCGCGCGGTCGAGGAGCTGGCGAAGCTGCGCCACAGCCAGGGCGGCGCGGTTTTGAGCGCCTGGATCAAGCAATGGAGCGGTGATGCGAAGGCGGGCGACGTGGAAAAACTCTGGGCGCTTTATTATGCAGGCGCGGGCGCGGAATTTCGCGTGGTGCTGAAGAAGGTTTTGCCGGACATGAGCACGCTGGAGGCGAAGTTCTGCCAGGTGTGGCTGACCATGCGCAGTCATGGCATGAGCGAGGTGACGCAGTGGGCAGGTGAGAAGGGCTGGCTGCCCGAGGTGATGAAATCCCGCGCGGATCTGCTGCACGCCTGCGCCTCGATGCTGGTGGATGTGACGGACTTCCGCTTCCGCACGGAGGATCTGCGGGTGCTGGGAGACTCGCGTGTGTTGCGCAACGCGGCGGTCATCGAGCTGACACGCAAGCTGCAGGACAAGCAGCGCTACGACGAGGCTCTGGCGCTGGGCGAGAGCCTGCCGCGTCATTCGCCGGAGATGGATTACTCGTTGTTCCTCGCCCGCATCGCCGAAAGCGCGGAGCGCTGGGAGCTGGCACGGAAATATCTGGAGGACGCGGTGAGCGGAGCGGTGGCGGCGGAGGGCTATCGCTCCACTTATGATCCCTACCTGCTGAGCCTGGCCGCCCTGAGCCGCATGGCCGCCTCCGAGCAGCAGCGTGAGGAGGCGCTGCGCACGGCCTGGCGTCGTCTGCAACGCACGCGGCCTTCCGCGATGACCTTGATCCGCCGGACGGCCATCACCGGGCTGGCGGGGGCGGAGCAGCAAGGCGCGGAGACACTGGGCCGCTTTCTTTCCGGGCCGTTCCTCGCGCAGCGTGAGATGGCGGAGGCGCGGGGCAGTTTGATCTCGCAGGGCTCCTCACGCTACGAGGAGCCGCTGCATCAGCGCAGTTTGTGGGAGGAGACGCGGGAAATTCAGGCGCTGCTGGTGCAGCAGGGGATGGGCGGCGTGGTGCGTGGCGCGAATGATCAAATCGCCGCGCGTTACGGCACTTCCATGCTGGGGCCGCGTTCGGACTCGGAGTTCGGCGAGTGGCGCATCAACGAGCTGCTCTCACGGCTGCGCGAGGTGGATCACCCGACGCGCCTGCGCCTGATTCGTGAGCATCTGGCGGCGGTGGATTTTCGCACCGAGCATTCGGTGGACACGCTGGGAAACCTCGGCAGCCGTCTGGAGTCCGTCGGCATGGCGCGTGAGGCCATCAGCCTCTACCGCCAGCTTCCGCCAAGGGCGCCGTCGAATCCCGAATACGCGCAGTGGCTGCTGCGTGTGAGTGA
Source organism: Verrucomicrobiales bacterium (assembly GCA_003506995.1). Classification (GTDB taxonomy): domain Bacteria; phylum Verrucomicrobiota; class Verrucomicrobiia; order Verrucomicrobiales; family Verrucomicrobiaceae; genus Prosthecobacter. The sequence goes on along the minus strand of DNXB01000595.1, from coordinate 14,371 downwards.
GACGGCCATGGAGATCGAGCCCGGGCAGAGCTTTGCGCTGCAGTTGCTCCTGGCCGAGGCGCCGCTCAAGCCGCCGGCGCTGGGGGATGACACGCTGCGTGAGAAACACGCCATGTTCCTGGCCTGGGACTTCAATCTCGACGAGCTGCGCCGCCTGGGCTTCCGCGAAAAATTCTCCCAGGTGCTGGAGCGCCGCCGCCCGCATGAGGTTTCTTATCTGCGCGAGCTGGGGCTGCTGCATGAGCGCATGAAGGACGACAAGGCCGCGCTCTCCGCCTGGGACCGCCTGCATGCCGCCTACGTCGTGAACGACCAGGCGGGCACCGATCTCGACATCGAGGCGGGCCTGCATCGAGGCCAGATTTTGCAGCGCCTCGGCCAGCCGCAGGCCGCGTTGAAAATCCTGCGCGAGGTGCCGCTGGCGGAGCCGCTCGATCCGGTGGCCCAGGAGGTGCTGAAGCTGCGCTGCCAGATCGCCACCGCCACGGCGGATTGGAATGAGACGCGCGAGTTGATGGCGCTGTGCGTGGAACGGAAATCACTGCCCTCCGTGGTGGCGCTGGCGGGTGGACTGCGCGCGAAAGACCGTGCCGCCGAGGCGCTGAGCCTGCTCACGCAGGCCGACCGCACGCTCAAGGGCGACCATGAGCGCTTCACGCTGCGGCTGGAGCAGCTCAAGGTGCTGGCCAATGATCCCGCGTGGTCGCCTGAGCGTGGTCGTGCGCAGGTTTCCGCGTTGTTCCGGGTCACGACACGGGATCGTGACCTGCTCAAGGATTTGCATGCCTGGCTGCAAAGTCAGGCGGAAGGCATGCATGCGGCGGGATGGGTGAAGATTCTGCGCACCGAGTCACGCGCCGGCGCGGATCGTCCGCTCGCGGCGCTGGCGCTGGCCGCCTTCATGAAACATCTGCCTGCGGACGCGCATCGCGATTTCCTCTCCGCCTGGCAGAAAGCCGAGGAGAAAGACCGCCTGTGCATCGAGCTGACTGCGGAGGCCATGCTGGCCGGCGACCGTGCGAACTGGGCCTGGGACGCCTGCCAGATCATCGCTGGCATTCCCACGCTGCGCGAGCAGGGCCGCAAGCTGCCGCTCTCCGTGCGCGTGGCCCACGCCATGAACGACGAGGCCGCGGTGAGCGAGCTGTTCACCGAAACGCTGCGTCTGGCCTTCCCCGGTGGCGCCCAAACCATCGAGTGGGCGCGTGCTTTGGAGGACACCGGCCACGCCGGGCTCGCGCGTGAGTTGTTCGATGCCGCGCTGAAGCGCCTGGAGGGCACCACCTCGTTGCAGCCCGAGCTGTATGCCGCCCACGCGCGGTTTCTCATCCGCCAGCGTGAGTTTGAGGCCGCCGAGGCCTTCCTCATGCGCATGAGCTGGGTGATGCCCGCCGAGTCGGCAAAACTCGTCTTTGAACTCCATCAAAGCTGGGGCAGACTCGCGGGCATCGAGCAGGAGCTGGCCAAGTTCCGCCTGCCCGGCGCGGTGCGCAAAGAAGTGCTCTTTCTCACCCGTCAGGCGGCCTCCTCTCCCACGCCCCAACCATGAAACAACTGCTGTCATTGATGATCTGCGCCTCGGCAGGCCTCATGCTGTGCCAGTGCTCCGGCACGGAGGGCAAGAACAAGAAGGTCACCGAGATGAGCCTGGAGCAGCGTGCCGTGCGCAAGCCGGACGACTCCCAGCGCAGCCAGTACGAGAAGTACCTCACTGATCCCAAGATGTCGAAAGGGGGCGCTGGAACTTATTTTCAGAAGCAGATGCACCACTCGAAGAGCTTCAACGGCGGTAACTCCTATGCCGGGCAGAAGCAGTTCAAGACCAGCCAGAGCTGGTTCGGCAAATCGCGTTCCCAGGCCGCTGACATGACTTATTCACTCGGCGACCGGCAGTCCCGCATGGGCGGGGAGGCTTTCAAGGCCGATCAGTCGCGCTTCGGCAGCCAGCAGGCGCGCGAGGGCTCTTCCTTCTTCAGCGGCGCGGGGGATGTCTTCAAAACCAACTCCGCCCTCACGCGTGCCAAGGGCGCGCCCAGGCCGCCGAAGATCATCGGCAACCTCGAGGCCACCTCGACCACCGACGGTGCCTACACCGAGGATCAGGTGCGGAGTCTGCTGCAACGCTGAGCGCTGGCAAAAAAACGGGCCTGACAGGCGTAATGGCAGGTGCCCATGAGCCGCCCACCATCACGCATTCATCATTTCATCGCCTTCTTGCTGGCGTCGGCTGGCCTTGCGGCGGCGGACATGACGCCGGATCAGCGCGCGTTCTTCGAGAGCAAGATCCGTCCCGTGCTCGTGAAGCAGTGCTACGAATGCCATTCACAGGGGGCAAAAAAGCTCGGCGGCAAGCTCCTGCTCGACGCGCCTTCGGAGATGATCGTCGGTGGCGAGTCAGGGCCGTCGTTGATTCCCGGCAAGCCGGACGAAAGCCTCATCATCCAGGCCGTGCGCTATGACGGCCTCGAAATGCCGCCCAAAAGGAAGCTGCCGGAGCAGGTCGTGAACGATTTCATCACCTGGGTGAAGATGGGTGCGCCTGATCCACGCGAGGAGTTGCCGAAAACAGCGGGCAAGGTGAAAAAAAACCCGCAGACGCCGCTGTGGTCCCTCCTGCCGGTTGCCAATCCAACACCGCCGATGATTAAAAAGCGCGACTGGCCGCGTGAGAGCCTGGATGCCTTCATTCTGGCGAAGATCGAGCAAAAAGGCCTTCAACCGGCCGCCGATGCGGACAGGCGCACGCTCATCCGCAGGCTCTCGTTTGACCTGGTCGGCCTGCCGCCGCCGTCCGGCCTGGCGGACTCGTCAGATCTGCCCGGCGTCGTGGATCATCTCCTCAACAGCCCGCATTTCGGCGAGCGCTGGGGCCGCCACTGGCTGGATGTGGCCCGCTATGCCGAATCAAACGGCAACGACGGCCTCAGCCGCAATCCGAGCTTTCCGCACGCCTGGCGTTACCGGGATTATGTCATCCGCGCCTTCAATGAGGACATGCCGTATGACCGCTTCATCACCGAGCAGCTTGCCGGTGATCTGCTGCCCGCTGATTCTCCCGCGCAGCGCGACCGCCAGCTCGTCGCCACCGGTCTCTTCGCGCTCGGCGCGAAGCCGGCGAAGGCGATGAACGACAACTTCGAGATGGATGTCGTCGCCGACCAGATCAACGTCATCGGCAGCGGCATCATGGGCCTCAGCGTCGGCTGCGCCCGCTGTCACGATCATAAAACCGACCCCATTCCGACCCGCGACTACTATGCGCTGGCCGGCATCTTCAAGAGCAGCGAGACGATGTGGGGCGCGGCCGCGCACCAGGGCCTCACCGCGCCGCAGACCCCGCTGCATGAGCTGCAATCCGCCGCCAAAGTCATCCCGCGTTCCGAAGTCGAGCCGATCATCAAGTTGAACCCGCCGCGCCGCCCGCCCGCCAAGCCATCCTTCAAATACGCCGCCGATGCGCCGCTCGCCATGGGCCTGCGCGAGGCCAAGGCCGTCACCGACTGCAAACTCAACATCGACGGCGAGTCGAAAAAGCTCGGTCCTGCGGTGCCACGCGGCTTTCTCAGCGCCTGCGGCCCGGTCGATGCCGCTTTGCTGCCGGACATGAAGCAAAGCGGACGCCTCCAGCTCGCGCAGTGGCTCACCAGCCCCCGGCACCCGCTCACCGCCCGCGTCATGGTGAACCGCGTGTGGCAGCAGCTCTTTGGCGAGGGGCTCGTGCGCACGCCGGATGACTTCGGTGTTTCCGGCACGCCGCCTATGCATCCCGAGCTGCTCGACCACCTCGCCACGCGGTTCATGCGCGAGGGCTGGTCCGTCAAGCGCCTCATCCGCAGCATCGTCCTCAGCCGTGCGTATCAGCTCAGCAGCCAGTGTGACGAAAAACTCCGCGAGGCTGATCCCGACAATCTGCTGCACGCCCGTCACATCCGCCGCCGCCTCGACGCCGAGTCCGTGCGCGATGCCATGCTCGCCGCCACGGGGGATTTGAATCCGCAGCCCGCCCAGGGATCGCTCATCCAGCATCGTGACGTGCTCATCAACGAGCTGCCGCCGCTGCACCAGCCTAGCCGGCATCGCAGTGTGTACCTCCTCATGCTGCGGAATTCCATGCCGCCCGAGCTCACGCCCTTCAATCTGCCGGACGCCACCACCATCACCGGCAGGCGGGATGCCAGCACGCTCGCCACTCAGTCCCTCTACCTGCTGAACAACGCCTTCATCGTCGGGCAGTCGAAACGTTTCGCCAGCAAGGTGCGGCAAACCTCGGAAGACACCACGGCCCGCGTCCACTTCGCCTACCGTCAGGCCCTCGCCCGTGATGCCACCGAGACCGAGCTGCGCCGTGCCCAGGATTTCCTCCGCGAGACCGACCTCATGCTCGCCTCGGCGCAAAACGACGCCTACCAACGTCTCAGCGATGCCTGGGCCGCGTTCTGCCAGGCGCTGCTCGTCAGCAATGAGCTGCGCTACGTGGATTGAGAGCGCGAAGCCGTCGGGCGCAGAGTCTCAGACATCCTGAGGCGCTGCTGCAAAATCAATACCCACCTGGAAATTCGGTGACTCGGAAAGACAGCGGAATGAGGACAGCGGAATAGGAATTCATTCTGCTGTCCCCATTCCGTTGTCTTTTTCAGGCTCATCGGTTTTCCTCTGAGGTCAGGATGTCTGAGTCTGGCGTGAACGCGCTCCACTTCTCGCTTCTCACCTCGCAGTCCCCGGTTTAAAGCACCGCTCATGCGCATCCTCCACACCGCCGACTGGCATCTCGGTGCCCGCCTCATCGAGCGGGACCGCCTCGCTGAGCACGCGGCCTTCGTGGACTGGCTCATCGACACGCTGCGCACCGAGAAAATCGACGCGCTGCTCGTCAGCGGCGATGTCTTCGATGCCGCCAATCCGCCGCAGGATGCCGTGGCGCTCTACTTCGACTTCCTCAAGCGCCTCGCCGATCTCAAAACCGTGAAGGCCGTCATCACCGGCGGCAACCACGACTCCGCCTCCCACCTCAACGCCCCGCGTGATCTGCTGCGCCGCTTCGACGTGCATGTCTTCGGCCACGCCGGTGACAACATCGTCGATCTTGGCGGTGCCGTCGTCGCCGCCGTGCCCTTCCTGCGCGAGCGGGATCTCCGCCAGGCCACCGCCGGTGAAACGATCACCGCCGTACACGAGCAACTTCGCGCTGCCATCCGCGCCCACTACGCCGCGCAGCTCGTCGCGTGTCGCGACCTCGCGCAGGGCCGACCAGTCATCGCCATGGGCCACCTCACCGTCCTCGGCGCCACCACCAGCGACAGCGAGCGCGACATCCACATCGGCAACCTCGGCTGCGTCGGCGCGGACATTTTTGACGGCTTCGACTACACCGCCCTCGGCCACCTCCACCGCCCGCAAAAGGTCGCCAGCAATGAAACCATCCGCTACAGCGGCTCCCCCATCCCCCTCAGCTTCTCCGAGACCGCCGATGTGAAGTCCGTCGTCGTGATTGAAACCCAAGCCGGTCACACCGCAGAGGTTAGAAGACCGCAGAGTTCAGATTCAAGAAATTCATCTCTGCGGTCTTCTAACCTCTGCGGTGTAAAAATTCAGACTCTCGCGGTTCCGTTGACTCGCCACCTCATTCGCACCACCGTGAATCGCGCCACGCTCGCCGCCGATCTCGCCAACGTGCCTGCCGGAGCCTGGGCCGAAGTCACCGTCAAGCTCGACGCCCCAGAGCCCGACCTCGACCGCCAGGTCCGCGAAGCCGCCGCCGGCCGATTCGAGGTCCTCAAAGTCCTCGCAGACCTCCCCGTCTCCGCAACCGCCCCCTGGCAATCCACCGCCCCCACCCTCCACGACCTCCAGCCCCGCGACGTCTTCCGCGAACTCCTCCAGGAAAAGCAGATCGAAGGCGACGAACTCAGCGCCGTGTTTGATGAGTTGCTGGCGTTGAGGGAGACGAAGATGACGGCGTGATTCTTCGCCTCACAACGGCGACCACGTCAGCCCCATCGCCTGCGCCAGGCGGCTCTGTCTGCCGTCGGTGGTGATGAACTCCACCGCCTGAAGATCTGCGGCGACTGCGCAGTGGAGAATATCGAGCGAACGACAACCAATCGTCGGCGTGTGCGACATCGAATGCTGCACCGCCGATTGGAAATGCATCTGCCAGACCGAGGCGGCTGCCACCAGCACGCCAGAGGCAAGGTCTGCCTGAATCAGTGCGAGAGCGGCAGTTATTTGCTGTTCCGTAGCCTGCTGGTGAAAGCGCTTCTGATTCAGCGCATTGGCCAACTCCAGCTCATGCAGGGGAGTGTAAATCACGGGCCTTCCCGCGACTCGACGGATCACCGCCGCGCTTTCCGGCTCCGGGTAGTAGAGTTTGACGAGGCAACCGGTGTCCAAGTAGATCATCGCGTTCCGCGCCCCTCCTCCACGAGCGCGCTCAGCGGTGTGCCTTCGGGCTGTTCGCCCCAGATGGCCTGGGCACGAGCCAGGAAGTCTGGTGCGGCGGGCGCAGGTGGCAGCACGCGGGCGACGGTCTTGTCGCTGTCTGTGAGCTGCACCTCTTCTCCGGCAGTGACCCAGCGGAGAATGTCAGCCCAGACCTTTGGAAGCTCGCTGATGGCGGCGGTTTTCATGGGGCCAAGAATACGACCGATGAGCCGCCTCGCAATCTGCCATTTCCATCGCGCCTGTAGCCGTCTATGAATGCCGCCATGCGCCTCTTCACCCTCCGGCTCCAGCCTCGCCATTCGATCAGCGGGGCTGTCGTCATAGGCCGAAAGGCGATCCGGCCAACAGGCTTTCGCTGGCCGGTTTCCCATCGCGCCGACCTCCCCGCCTCCGAAACCGCCCCCTGGCAATCCACCGCCCCCACCCTCCACGAAAAGCAGATCGAAAGCAACGAACTCACCGCCGTGTTTGATGAGCTGCTGGCGTTGAGGGAAGAGAAAAGTCTGGTTTGATAGCCTCTGCCAATCTCATGATGCCTATTGTTCTCATCTCATTGGTTTCACTGATCACCATCGTGTTCGCGGTGGTCTTGGTTCCATACAATCTGAAGCGAAAACATATCATTCGCTGTGCTAGGAGTGCCACGAATGAGCAACTAGAGGCCATCTATTCGAATATTGAGTGTCTTGGCTCTGTTGAGTCCACATGCGCAGCTTTGGCAAGGACCAACAGCCGGACAGGGCACGACGATGAGTGGAAGATTCCCATTCCGCCCTATGTGGAGACTTGGGGAGGGCGAACGATTGTTTTGAAAGGCCCGGAGAGAGAGGTATTCGAGTTTTCTCCGGAGAAGGCCGATAAAGCCGTGCTCAATGGATGTGTCTATCGCCTTGTGCCTGTCCCAAGAAATCTCACCAAGAGTGGCAAGCCTAGAAATCAGTTTTCTCCCAACAAGTATGTTGCCGAAAATCCAGCGCTGCTAAACGCGCTTGGCGATGTGTGCGCAAAATATCCTGCCGAACTGCTCTCAGTTCTCTTCAACCCAGGCATTGAGACCTTTGAGTTCGATTCAACGTTTCAAGCTCGTATCGGCGGCAGCGTATCGTGGGTCCAAGATGCCGAGTTTCCGAACTGTCCGCTATGCAAAAAGCGCATGGTCACAATCATGCAAATTCCTGGAGGGTTGATGCCTGGCAAGTCCCCCGATGGAATGTTTTATTTCTTCGGCTGTGCAAAACACCAAGACGAAGCCAAGACCGTGGTTCAGTTCACTTAATCGTTTCCATGCGCCTCCTCGCCGTCCGACTCCAGAACCTCAACTCGCTTAGTGGGGAGCACGTCGTGCGGTTTGATGAGGTGCCGTTGAGCGCGGCAGGGGTGTTTTTGATCACGGGGCCGACGGGGGCGGGGAAATCGACGTTGCTGGATGCGATGACGCTGGCGTTGTATGGCCGGGCGGCGCGTTACGGGAACGAGAAGGCGGATGAGATGATGAGCCGGCATACGGCGGAGTGTTTTGCCGAGGTGGACTTCGAGACCGGCGGGCGCAAGCTCCGTGCGACGTGGCGGCTGGGGAAGACGAAGACTGGCAACCTGAAGCCCGTGCAGCGCACGCTGGCCGATGCCACCACGGGAGAGATCCTTGCCGACAAGGGCCGCGAGGTCGATCCGCTGATCGAATCGCTCACCGGACTTGATTACAACCGCTTTATGCGCTCCGTGCTGCTGGCGCAGGGGCAGTTCGCGGCGTTTTTGAAGGCGAAGCCGAATGAGCGGGCGGAGCTGCTGGAAAAGATCACCGGCACCGAGATCTACAGCGACCTCTCCGTGCTGGCCTACGAGACGCATCGCCAGAAAGACGAGCAGGTGAGGCAGCTCAAGGCCAGCCTCGGTGCGGTGACGGTGCTGGATGACGAGGCGCGGGCGAAGCTCGAAACCGATCTCACCGAGGCCCGCACTACTGCCGAACGTCTCACGACCGAAAGTCAGGCCGCGACGAAGCAATGGCACGATCAGCGCGAGCACGCGGCCATCGTGTCCGAGCTGATGAAGCTGGCCGAGATGGAGCAGCAGCTGCAATCATCTCTGGCGGAGGCTGCGGCGGAGGTTTCAAAGGTCAAAGCGCTCGCCGATGACGCGAAGCAGCAGCGCACGAAACGTGAGCCGCTGTGGGAACAGGCCGCTGGTTTGGCAGCGCAGAGTGATCAACTCGAAAAGCAGCTCGGGGAGAGTCGCGCGACTTATCAAACATGGGCAAAGGAGCGGAAGGAAGCCGCATCACGCCGCGAAGCGGCGGAGAAAGCGCTCGCCGCACACATCGGGGCTGCGCAGGCGCTCGAAGCGTGGTTGAAGCAAAACGCGGCTGATGCGGAGCTGGCGGAGAGCTTGCCGAAACTGCGCGTGGCCATTCGTGAATGGCGCACGGCCTTTGAAAAGCTCGCCGAAGGCCGGAAGCGCCATGCGGAGGCGCAAACGCTGAACCAAAAGATCGCCGAGGCGGAAGAGCAGGCGACGGCTTTGACGAAAAAGGCGGCTGACGGCACGGCGAAGGCGAAGACGGATCGCGCCGAGCTGGAGCGGCTCGCGAAGGCGCTCGAAGCGCAACGCGAGGTAACACGGCAGGCGGAGCGGGTGGCTGGCTTTGACGAGCATCGGCATGATTTGAAGCCCGGCGAGCCTTGTCCGCTCTGCGGAGCCAGCGAGCATCCGTTCGCGACGAGCGGCGCGAGTTTTGAGTCCCAATTTCAGACTGCCCGGAAGCTGCTCACGACGTTGGAGAAGCAGTGCGAGAAGGCGAATCGCGATCTCGCGGCGCTGGAGCGTGAACTCGCGAAGGTGGAGGCGGAGGTCGGCGCGGAGACGAAGCGTGTGGCGGAGATGCGGAAGCGGGTTGTGGAGGTGGACGCGCCGGCGGATGGAGTATTGGAGCAGTGGAGTGATGAGGAGACGAAGAAGCGCAGCGCGGTGGAAAGTAGCTTAGTTGCGCCGCAACTGAGTGATCGACCAGTTGCGGCGCAACTGGACTACTTTGCTTCGCCGAATGATGCCGAGCGTGAACTCGATGCGCTGGACAAGCGTGCGGGCACCTTTGCGAAGAAGCGGCAGGAAGCGGCGCAGAAGCTAAGCGAGCGGCAGAAGCTCGAAAGTGACATCCAACTCGCGAAGCAGGAGGAAGCGGCGAAGACGAAGCGGCTCGATGAGCTGAAGGCGGAAGGCGCTTCGCTGCGAGCGAAGGCGGACGAGTTGAAGTCGAAGCTGAACGAACTGCTCGGCGGCAAATCGCTCAGCGAGGATCGTCAGCAGCATGAGGCCCGCGTTTCAACGGCGGAGAAATCCTGGCGTGAGGCGGAGACAAAGCTGAACACACTCCAAACGCAGATCGCGGCGACAAAGGCGAAGCTGGATCAGCTTGAAGTTCGGCGCGTGCCGTTTGAAGGACAGGTGGTGCTGAACGTGGAGGCTTTGAGTGAGCTGGAGACGAAGACGAAGCGTCTGAGCGATGAGTTTGCGACAAAACGCACCGAAGTCGGCTCGTTGGAGCAGCAGGTGAAGAATGATGATGAGGCGCGGAAACGTCGCGAGGCCGGTGGTGCTGAGTTGCAGGCCGCAGAAGTCGAATCATTGCGCTGGGGCCGCTTGAAGGAGCTGATCGGTTCCGCAGACGGCGCGAAGTTCTCGCGCTTTGCTCAGTCGCTCACGCTGCGGCAGCTCATCGGGCTGGCGAACGAGCATCTCAAAGTGCTGGCGGAGCGGTATCGCCTGATGGCGGCTCCGGGCGATGAGCTGGATCTGCGGATCGTCGATCTGTATCAGGCGAACGTGGATCGGCCGATGGAGAGCTTGTCTGGTGGCGAGAGTTTTCTCGCGAGTCTCGCACTGGCGCTTGGTTTGAGCGAACTGGCGAGTCGGCATCATCCGATTGATTCGCTTTTCATTGATGAAGGCTTCGGCACGCTGGATTCGGAGACATTGGAGGTGGCGCTGAGTGCGCTGGAGAATCTGAGATCGCGTGGGAAGACCATCGGACTCATCTCGCACGTCGATCTGCTGAAGGAACGGCTTTCCACGCAGGTGCGGGTGGTGCGCGGGGCAGGGGGGACGAGCAGGATTGAGGTGGTGGCGTGAGCGCTGGGCTGAAGGGGGCTGCTTGCATGCCTTCGGCATGCGACCTTGAGAGAGGTTGTTGTGCCGTTTGATCCGGGGGTGGGCGCTCGTTCCTCGCTTGACCCCCGGCTACCTTCTTTGATCCCTTTGGGATCGGTCGAGAGATCAGGATGATCCCTCTCCTGGGGTGAAGGCAAGGGCGGTGAGTTCGCGGTAGTAGGCGGAGGATTGCATGAGCTCGGCGTGGGTGCCGTGGGCGAGGATGCGGCCTTGGTGGAGGACGTGGATGACGTCGGCCTCGATGATGGTGCTGAGGCGGTGGGCGATGACGATGGAGGTGCGGTTGGCGCGGAGTTTCGTCAGCGCCTCTTGAATGAGATGCTCGGATTTCACATCGACGGACGAGGTGGCTTCATCGAGGAGCAGGATGGGGGCGTTTTTGAGGAAGGCGCGGGCGAGGGCGAGGCGCTGGCGCTCGCCGCCGCTCAAGAGGACGCCGCGCTCGCCGACTTCGGCGTCGAGACCTTCTGGAATGCGGCGGATGAAGTCTTCGGCGCAGGCGGAGTTGAGCGCGGACCAGAGTTCGTCATCGGTGGCGGCGGGTTTGCCGAGGAGGAGGTTGTCGCGCACGGTTCCCGCAAAGAGAAAGGCTTCCTGGGTGACGTAGGCGAGGGATTGGCGCAGCGAGCGCTTGTTGAGGTCGCTCAGCGGGATGCCATCGAGCGTGATGACGCCGCTTTGGGGATCGTAGAAGCGGGTGAGGAGCTGGAAGAGCGTGCTTTTGCCCGAACCGGTGGCGCCAACAATGGCGATGGTTTGATGACGGCCGGCGCGGAGTGAAACGTCATGCAGCACGGGCTTGTCGGCACGATAGGCGAAGGTGACAGCGCTGAATTCGACCTCGCCACGGATGTTTGCGAGTGTTTGACCGGATTCGAGGTCTTCCTCGGTTTCGTCGTCGAGGATGGCGAAGACGCGTTTGGCGGCGGCGAGGCCGTTCAAGAGCGTTTGATTGACGCCGTGGAGGCGGGCGATGGGTTCGTAGAGGAAACCGACGAGCAGGATGAACTGCATCAACTGGCCGGTGGTCATGCTGCCCTGCACGCACCACCACGAACCGGCCATGAGCAGCAGCACAAGGCCGAGATTGCCAAGCAAGGTCATCGACGGCGCGTAAAACGCCCACGCGGCCATGAGACGTGTTTGTTTGTCTTTGAGGCGATGGCTGGCGGCGAGGAATTTCCACTGCCGCATGTCTTCGGCGGTGTAGCTCTTGATTTGACGAATGCCGGTGAGCGTGTCGTGCAGCGTGGCATTGAGCGCGCTGGTGGCCTCACGCGCGGCGGTGGCGCGTGGTGAGACCCAGCGGGAGTAAATCCAACCACCGGCGGCGATGAGCGGCGTCGGCGCGAGGACGATCAAGGCGAGTTTCGTGTCAGCGATGAGCATGACGACGGCGGTGATGAGAATTTGCAGCAGGGCGGTGAGGCCCTGCTCGATGCCTTCGAGGATGACGCGCTGCGTGGCCGGCACGTCATCGGCGAGCTTGGTGAGGATGTCGCCGGTGCTTTGATGATCGAACCAGCGCAACGGGAGAAGCTCGACCTTGCGATGAAGCTGGCCGCGCAGGTCGGTGATCATGCGCTGCTCGAAGGCGCAGTTCACGCGGGTGCGGAAGTAGTAGAGTCCTTCGCGCACGGTGAAGGCGAGGATGGCGAGGCCGCCGGCCTGCCAGATGAGATCCGTGCGCTTCTGCGGGATGATTTCATCCATGAACCAGCGCACGATGCCGGGGAAGACGAAGATCAGGCTGGTGCCTGCGATGGCGAGGGCGAACTGCAGCGCGGCGATGCGCCAGTGGCCGCGCGCGAACGTGAGCAGGCGACGCAGGGCGCTGCGGTTCGTCATTGGCTCGGGCTTGGCGTCCATGGGAGTGACCTAGACGCGCAAGCGCGTGATTCGATTCAACCGACGAGATGAACCTGCGGCATCGGGACGACGAACTTGCCGCCCCGAGCGAGGAAGTCCTGCTCGCGCTTGAGGAACTCGGGCATGAAGTGCCAAGGCAGCACGAGGTAGTAGTCGGGCTTGGCGGCGCGGGATTCGTCTTCGGAGATGATCTTGATCTGCGTGCCGATGGTGTAGCTGCCCCATTTGACGGGATTGCGGTCGGCGATGGCGGGCACGAGATCGGGCGTGACGTTGCAAAACTGCAGCGTGGTGCTGCCTTTGGTGGAGGCACCATAACCGTGGACGAGCTTGCCTTCGGACTTGGCCTTCTTGAGGAAGGCATTGAGGTCGGTGCGGATGCGCTCGATGTTGTCGCGGAAGACGGCGTAGGGCGCGTCGCTGTCGATGGCCATTTCGAATTCGCGGATGCGCAGATCCTGCACGCGTACGGCGGCTTCAGCGGACGGTTTGACCTGACCGGCGTGCGCAACGACGAGGCGGAAGCTGCCGCCGTTCACGTCGTTGAGATGCACGTCGATGACTTCGAGGCCATGATCGCCGAAGAGGCGCTCCAGCACGGCAAGCGAGTAGTATTCCAAGTGCTCGTGGCAGATGGTGTCGAAGCTGTTGATGTCGAGCATCGCGGGCAGGTAGCTCTGCTCGAGAATCCAGATGCCGTCGGTGGCGAGCACGTCGGCGATGTCCTGCACAAAGGCGTGCGGGTTCTCCAGATCGTAGAACATGGAGATGCTGGTGACGACGCGAGCTTTTTCCGTGGCGTGGACGCTCTTGAAAGCGCGGGCGGTGAAGAAGTCGTTCACGACCTCGAAGCCCTTGGCGCGGGCTTTGAGCGCGACGTCGGAAGGATCAATGCCGATGTGGCGGAGACCCTGTGTTTGGTAGCTGGAGAGAAGCGTGCCGTCGTTGCAGCCGATGTCGAGCACGATGTCCTTGGCCTTGAGCTTGACGGTTTCCTCAACGAGCTGAGTGATGCCTGTGAGATTGTCGATCATCGACTGATTGATGCCCGATTCGTAGTAGTAGCGGTGGTAGAGCACCTTCGGCGGCACGGAATGACGCATCTGGACGAGACCGCAGGCGTTTTCATCGACCGAGGGGTCGCAGCGCACGAGGTCGAGCGGGACTTTGCGTTTGATGAGGGCGCTGCCATCCTCGCTGGCGAGGACGCCGCCGATGAACTGGTCGCCGAGGCTGACGACGGGCGTGAGGCTGCGTGAACCGCAGATGCGGCAGGTGTTGCGGGTGATGAGGACAGGTCGGAAGGCTTGAATTGCCATCCGGTCAATTGGCATTGATGCGCTGGCGTGTCCAGCCGGAGTTCATCGCACGGTGATCAGGTGCGGGCGGTGGCGCGGTTGTCGAGGAACCATTGATAGGTTTGCGCCACACCGGTGCGGAAATCGGTTTGGGCCTTCCAGCCGAGTTTGTCCAGGCGGCTGACATCGAGCAGACGACGGGGATTGCCATCTGGCTGCGTGGTGTCCCACTGGATCTCGCCAGTGTAACCGATGATGCTGCGGATGATTTCCGCCGCCTCGCGAATGCTGATCTCCTGACCGGTGCCGATGTTGACGATGTCGCCGCCGCTGTAGTTTTCGAGCAGGAAGGCGCAGGCGGCGGCGAGGTCATCGACGAACAAAAACTCACGCGTGGGCGTGCCGCTGCCCCAGAGGGTGACGTTTGGTGTGTTGTGCAGCTTGGCCTCGTGAAAACGGCGGATGAGCGAGGGCAGGACGTGCGAGTGCTCGGGATCGAAGTTGTCGAAGGAGCCGTAGAGATTGGCAGGCATGCCGCAGATGAAATCACGGCCATGCTGATGGCGGTAGCCCTGGCAGAGCTTGATGCCGGCGATCTT
>DNXB01000577.1 GCA_003506995.1 Verrucomicrobiales bacterium | reverse complement strand
CCTACCGCCTCTTCACCTCCCGCGCCGAGTACCGCCTCCTCCTCCGCCAGGACAACTGCGACCTCCGCCTCACTCCCCTCGCCGCTGCCATCGGCCTCGCCTCCCCTTTCCGCGTCCGGCACACCGAGGAAAAAACCACCCAGCTTGCCGCCGCCCGCATCCTCCTCCAGGAAGCCCGGCTCGACGGCATCACCCTGGAAAAATGGCTGCGTCGGCCCGAAAACACGCCCGCCGCCCTGCCCCCGGAGATCCACGCCCAGTTCACCCCCGAGGTCTGGTCCTTGGTCGAGAACGACGTCAAATACGCCGGCTACATCACCCGCCAGGAAGACATGGTCGCCAAGACCTCCCGCATGGAGGAAAAAACGATCCCCGCCGACTTCGATTACCACGCCATCCCCGGCCTCAAAACCGAAGCCAAGCACCGCCTCACCGCCCTCCGCCCCGCCACCCTCGGCCAGGCCGCGAGAGCGCAGGGCGTGAATCCGGCGGACATCGCGCTGCTCGCGGTGATGCTGAAACGCGGCAGTCCAGAAGCGGAGAGCGAAGGGCCAAGGGCGTAGAGTCCAAAGCGGCTCCGCGCGAAGCTTTTGTCGTCCTCCTCCTCCTCCTCGAACTCGTCCTCGATCCTTCCGCTCCGCTTGTCCCCCGAAGTGACGGAAGCACAACTCGGCAAGTTCGGAACCCTGCCCTTCCGATGACTGGAGTCGAGTCTTCATGCCGCTTCAGAAAAAGAGGCTGGATCCGGTCGGATTGAGTCGGATTCGGTTGGATCACCGTCATCCTCATCGGAAGGATCGGCGAAGCCGGGCTTGGGCGGGCCTTCCAAATACTCGCGAGTCAGTTTATGGACCCAGGCGTCAAACTTGGCCTTTTGCTCTGGATCCATGGATTGGGTGATAAGCTTCTCGATGTCCCCCTGCGACCAGCGGCGGACCACATGCATCAGTGCCTGTTGCCGTGCATCCATGATTTTCTCGTCGAGGGTGCTGTTCTGCTTGCTCTGCCGTTCCTCTTGATGCAGCCGCCACCTCGCTGCGTCTTGGGACAACCGCCGGTGTCGTGAAATTTCCCGGCTGAGTTCGATCAACTGCTGGAGCTGCTCGGGTGATTCGATCGGCTTGGAGAGCTGCTGCTCCACCACCTTCCCCAAGATGACTTCAAAAGTGGCACCGACGCGTTCCATCCAAGGCATCAAGCCTGCATCAGCAGCCAAGTCCTCGGCCTCGTCACTGATTCGCCGAATCCAGTCCAAGCGGTCTTGGTGAGCGAGCCAGTCCTGATAGCCTCCCTGCCTCCATTCGGAGAGGTTTTGCTCCGTGATCTGATGGGCGTTGAAGTGTTGCAGCAAGACGTCCTGCACTTCATTCAGGTTGCTGAGCCAGCGCACGAGATCCTTGCCGGGGACACCGTCTCGCATCTGCTGATTCAACCGGTCGCGAATGGCCTTGGGCAGCCGGGCGATCTTGCCGTTGCGGGTGATGGCGCTCATGAGTAGTGCCCTTTGATGTAATGGTTGAAATACCACCCTGGCGAAGAGGCGGTGACCAGTCCGTGATAAACGGACTCAGGAACGCGGTAGAACGTGTAGATTCGGCCGCTGGTGAACTCGATTTCGAGTCTTGCTGATGCAGGATCGTAATCGACAGCGTAGATGGCTGAGGAGTTGAGGATCATAGGATGAGTGGGTTGCACAATGCACCCGCACTATGCCATATCTCGAAAAGAGAATCGGTTAGCCACTGATGATCAATGATTTGAACAGAAAATGTGCAGTCATTTTGCTGTTGCAAACCCTCTGCAAGGTCCCTGCAACGCTTCTGCAAGGTTTTAGGCCTAAATGGGGGAAAAACGTGTCAAATGGTTTTTAAACTCTTTTCTTCGCTCTGGGCCTGCTACCTAACCGTCCCACGCGATAGCGATGCATGGTAGGATTGAAACTTGGAATATCTTCCTGACGGCAAGCGCGGCGGACAGAATCTGTAGAAATGCCCAAGGCGGCTGCACATTCTTTTGGAGTCATGCCGGCTGTCACGGTTTGCGTATGGTAATACGCTTCTCTCAACTTCACCCGTGCCGTCGGCGGTCGGCCTCTAGGCACGGCTGAAAGCATTTCACTCGCAATCTTGGCTTGTTCGCGCACACGATTCAGAAACCGGGTGAAAGCGGGTTTGCTGATCCCCTTCTTGTAGCTTTCCGAAGGACGCTTGTAAGTGTTGATCCAGCCCAGCTCGATCCAGTTCCATATCTGGCGGCTGGAAACTCCGAGCCAGCGGGCCACCTCGGCCACCGGGATGATTTTGCGTGCATCGTCCTTCACGACCTGACGCAGCCACACCTCATCGGCAGCGATGCGTTGCAATGCTGCGGAGCGGCGGAAAGCATCGAGCAGTTTGAGCGAGAATTTTGGCATGATGCCATCTTATCAGAGGATTTTTCTCTCGACCTGCTTTGCAGGCGCTTTAGCGCGTTTGTGACCGCTGTCTCTCCTTTGCTGGATGGTAGCCATCACGCGGCCTATCCCTTCAGCGAATCTGTCGCCGCTGCAATCTGCATAGAGGCGGTGGGCGATTTTAGCGGGCAACGGCACGCCCTCTTCGGCCACGATCGGAAAAATCGAGCTGCTGCCCTTGGCCGCCAGCTTGATCTCCCGCTGCACCCATTCGGACTGAATGGATTTGCGGGTGAGGACCACCAAGAAGCCGGGATTCGACTGGATGGCATCGATGATCGTCCGCTCCAAGTCATCCCCGACATAGGCATCGCGTTTGTCCCGCCACAGTTTGACACCCTCTCTGGCCAGCGCTTTTTCCACGCGTCGGACAAACGGCTCGTCATGATGACAGTAGCTGACAAATACCCCGAAGCTTAGTGCTGCCACCAAGTCTGGCAGTTCGTTCAGGGATTGCACTTGGACCGGCCAGTCACACGGATAATCAGGGTTTGGCACCAGGATGGTAGAGATACCTTGCGCGTGGGCTGGCAGCAGATCCGTCTCCGCCTTGTCGCCGACCATCACGCACTCCCCGGGCTTGGCGCCCGTTTCCTTCAAAATGAATTCGATGAATCCCAGCCCACCTTTGGCAGGGGCTGTTTTTTTCGAGCGCTTGCCAAGCGTTTCAGAGCCAATGAACACGCCGTCGAAGAGCTCCTTGCCGCACTGCTCCCGGAAAAAATCCTCCAGTTTCTGCACGCGTCTGCGCTTCATCAGGCATGGCCCGTCGGTGTCAGTGGCGCAGTACAGACGGTGCCCCTGCTGTTGCAGGCGGGTGATCGCTTCGACAAAACCCACCAGCGGTTTCTGCAACTGGATCACGGCCTCCCAGAACGCCGTGCAGAGCTTGTTTGAGGGCTGGTTGGGAATTCTTTGGAGAAACAGCGGAACAGCCAGGTGCGGTCGTAAATCTCGTGCCGGCAGAGAAACCGGTCGTCGTCAAAGAGACGTTGGGCAAGAGCCTTCGCCTGTTTTGGGGCATGGCGTTGTGCCAGCTTTGCAAAGGCCTCGGGCCGGCGCTGATCGACGAGCGTGCCGTCGAAGTCGAGCAGGATAGTCATGGGGTTTTGGCTCATAGTTTTCCTTTGAAAGCTTGGTCAAGAATGGCGGGCAGCAGGGCGTCGAGTTCGGCGGCGGTCTCGGCTTGCAGGCGCTTCAGGGCGTCCACCTCGGCTTGCAAGGCATCAAGTTCGGCGACGATGCGGCGTTGTTCAGGGAGCGGAGGAACGGCAAATGGAAGCTTCTCGATGTCCTTATGAGAAATGTGTGGAACTCCGTTGCTACGACCTGGGTCAATCGCACTCGTGAAATGAGGGGAGCGTAGCCAACGAAAGAAATACTCCGGCGAAACATCATCGCTTTGAAATTGTGCTCTAGCAACGCGCTGCAACAAGAGGCACGGCAAATCCTCTTTGCGTACGCGTGCGACTTTCACACCTGTCGAAATGATTGGACGGTCGAGCGTAATCAGAATGTCCCCCGCTTGGAGTTCAAAGCGCGGAAACTCGACACGTCTTGACTCTGGCAGAAGGGCCGTTTCACTCCAGTCCAACGTGCCGTGGCCGACATTCGCGTTTCTAGCGAGACGGATACCTGTCTCTGAGAACCATTCACTCTTGAATGCGTAGCCCGTTTGAAAACGAATCCAATCGCTGACCAATCCACGTGATGGTGCAGGGAACAAATCGCGCGCAAGGTTTCGTTCGAGTGCTGCGGTTTCTTCGGCGGATTGTCTGCGGAGGCTACGAGCCTCTTGAATTTGCTCAGCCACTCCCTCAATCCGTGCAACGATGCGGCGTTGCTCCGCAAGCGGTGGAAGTGGAATCTCCTGCCGAAGAAAGGAAGTCTTCGAGAGCGTGCGATTTCGGCCCGCACCACCGGGCGAGACACGCCCGAGCAGTTCCAGACCCGTTGGCGTCTTGAAGTAGGCGAGCAGGAAGCGGAGATCGAGGCGAGCTGGATCAGCGCGGAAGGTGGGAAAGCGATGGGAGCCGATTCTTCCGGCTTCTGCCTCGCTGATCAGCGCCACGGCACCTTCCCAGGCAAAGACGATGTTCAGCACGAAGTCGCCCGGCTCGACCCAGAAGACTTTCTTGCTGCCGAGTTCGATGCCTGAGATCGGTTCCTTGTGAAACACGCCCTTCCCATGCGAGCGGATGCCGATCTCACGATAGATCTCGTCCGGCTTCACCGCGACAGGCCGCGAGATAGCGGTCAGCACCTCGCCGAGCTTCACGTTGGGCCAGGATTTGTTCATGCGGAAGTCTTCTCAATCATGTGGAAATCGAACTGGATTTTTTCGCGTGACATGTGTAGTCTGGGCATGGCTTTGGAATGGGACTACCCGTTCGGCGGAGGGCTACTGGGACTTCCCGGTGGCCCTTCGTTTTTTTCGGGGAAGAGCTTGAGGCCGTGGTTGTCGATTTGGCCGGTGGCATCCCGCCAGAACTTGGCTTGCAGGATTTCCACGGCTCGATTCGGCTGGCCTGGCCTGAGCACCGAGAGCGCTACCGGACGCGCCACCATGTCGGCAAGCTGCAGGCCTTCCGA
The DNA here is from genome assembly GCA_003506995.1 of Verrucomicrobiales bacterium. GTDB lineage: Bacteria > Verrucomicrobiota > Verrucomicrobiia > Verrucomicrobiales > Verrucomicrobiaceae > Prosthecobacter. The sequence goes on along the minus strand of DNXB01000577.1, from coordinate 929 downwards.
GTTGGTGCGTTTGTCTGCCATGATGAGTCGGAAGGGCAGACCACGTCCGTGTTCATTGGCTCCCTCGCAAATCCGCCGGAACTCGAGTTCCAGCTCGGTGTCCTCACGCTTGCCGCGTGACTCGACGACAATGTGCGTGAGGTATTCCTGCTGTCCGCAGGAGGAGAGCAGGTTAAACACCCGCTCCAGGCCAAACATCAAGGCGAGGTGGTAGGGATTGGCTTCTGCGGCTGTCGCCGGATGAATGAGGCGCTTGTCGATGATGACGGTGATGAGTGTGAACGGAGCGGCTTCGATGACCTGGGTGAGTGCCGTGAGGAATGCCTCACGCGGTTCCTTGCTCATCTGGGAGAAGGCATGCTCTTTCTTGCGGATGTCGTGCTCGTGCAGCACCACCATGTCATGACCGAAGGTGGCAAACTTCAACCGGCGAAGCGCAGGTGTGACCTTGTCGATGTAGTCCGACTTTTTGAAGACACAGAACGCCAGGCCGAAGATGGGGAAATCCTGATTGATGTTCGTCATGCCATGATCACCCGTCTCGTCCACAAAGACGATATGGTCGCTGAACAAGGCTTTTGAGGAATCACTCATGACTTGGCAAGGAGCTGCTGAATGTTCCCCATGATCTCGGCGATGCGCCGCTCCTTTTTCAGGATGCTGGCGGCGAGTTCAGCGGGCGGGAGGTGGGTGATGTCGGCCTGGCCGCGCGGGTTCTTGCGGTCGAGATTGCAGCCGGCGGCGAGGATGTCGGCGGCGGGGACTTTCCAGGCGTGGTCGTTTTCCTTGCGCTTGCCCCACCACGCGATGCAGGGGGCGAATTCCTCGAACTGGATGGGTTGGGTCTTGGTGTAGTTCTTCCGTCCGGCGGGCAGCGGGTGCTCGTAGTACCACACGTCCTTCGTCGGGCCGCTGCGGTCGAAGAACAG
>DNXB01000289.1 GCA_003506995.1 Verrucomicrobiales bacterium | reverse complement strand
TCAGGAATTTTTGCATTCCGGTGCGCTCGGGCTCGCGGTCGCGGCCTTCACGGGTGGGGCGCGGACCGTCGGGGCGGGGGCCACGACTGCGGTTGCGATTGCGGTTGCGATTGCGGTTGCGATTGGGTTGATCGGACATGGTGTGTTGGTGTGCAGGGGTGTTGGGCGTGTTCTGGCAGGGCCGGGGCGCTGGAGGGGGCGGCGGGCGGGAACGGGCGACTTGCCACTTCCACGGCCTCGCGGCACACGGCGGACCGCACTTGCGGCCTGCCACAGCGCCACCACGGGCTGCTGCGGTTTTCAAAGCCGGGCCAGACTGGCCCGGCCGGCTCAAAGGTCACTCCGGCAGGCCCTGATGGCGCACGGGAGATCACTTTCAAGCGTTCCGTCCGGTGGAACGTTTCCTTGGGCGCATTCTGGGGTCGAAAATGGCGCATTCGGGTGTCTGGTCAAAGGGACGGGAATCGGAGCATGGGGGCGCTCTGAAAACAGCGTGCGGAGATTAAGCAGGGCAGGGGGGTGGTCAACCGCGAATCCCGGACACGCGGCTTGCCCTCCGCCGCTCACGCGGCATCATGCGCGCATGATCAAGCCCATCCTTTATGTCAAAACCGGCTGCCCGTGGTGCGAGGAGGTGCTCGACTACCTCGACGCCCGCCGCATCGCCTATGAAAAGATCACCGTCAGCGGCAATCGTGACGCCATGCAGGCCATGATCGACCTCAGCGGCCAGTCCAAGGCTCCCACGATGGACTGGGACGGTGAAGTCCTCGCCGACTTCGGCGTGGACGAGCTCGTGCCCTTCCTGCGCAAAAAAGGACTCGCCGTGTAGCCTTCTTTGAAGAATGAAGTGCCCGGCACTGCTGGCTCAACGTTTCACTTTCTCCCTCTCATGACCGCCAAATCCTCCAACGCCTTTCTTCTGCCACTCCTGCTGGTTCTCGCCGCCTCAGTCTTTCGCTATGCGAAGCTGAAGGGGCTCGTCACCATCGACTTCCTGGAAAACTTCAGCCCCTGGATGGCCCTGGCCTTCACTGGCACGCTGGTTTTCCCGAAACGTGTTTCCTTCCTGCTCATCCCGCTGCTGCTGGTCATCATCGGCATCAGCGCCACGGGCATCAAAGACGTGATGCATTGGGAGGCGGTGACGGTTTACGGCTGCTTCGGACTCGTTGCATGGCTGGCGGCTCGTTATCGAGGTCAGTTGGGCCTGGTTTCCAGTCTGCTGGGCGTTGTGGGCTGCTCGTTGGCCTTCTTCATCATCACCAACACCGTTTCCTGGATGACCGATCCCGTCTATGCGAAATCCTTCGCTGGCTGGCTCCAGGCGCTGACCACCGGCACGCCCGGCCTGCCGCCCACCACCTGGTTCCTGCGCCAGTCTCTCATCAGTGATCTCGTCTTCTCCTGCCTGCTGCTCGCCGCCTACAACACCGAGGCTTCCATCCGCCGCCAGCAGGCCATTCCACTGCTCCGCCCCGTTGTTGCATGAAGTCGCTGTTGCTGCTCTCTCTCCTCGCCGTCAGCGCCTTCTCTGAAACGCTGCACGTTTACACCTGGGCCGACTACGTCAGCCCGGACGTGGTCAAAAAATTCGAGAAGCAGCAGGGCTGCAAGGTGGTCATCGACACCTTCGACTCGAACGAGAGCATGTTCGCCAAGTTCAAGGCCGGTGCCACCGGCTACGATCTCGTCTTTCCCACCGCCTACATGATCCAGGTCATGCACGCGCAGGGCATGCTGGCCGATCTCGATCACGCGAAGCTGCCGAACCTCCAAAACATCGACACCGCCGTCCTCGCCAAGGTCATGGACAAAAAAATGGCGCACAGCGTGCCCTACACCTTCGCCTACGCCACCATCGCGGTGCGGAAGGACAAGATCAAAGACGCCGAGCCCACCTGGGCCATGTTTGACCGCCCTGCTCTCGCCGGACGCGTCACGCTGCTCGACGACATGCGCGAGAGCATCGGCGCGGCGCTCAAATTCCTCGGCCACAGCATCAACACCCGCGACGAGGCCCAGCTCGCCGCCGCGCGCGACGTGCTCATCCGCTGGAAAAAGAACATCGCCCGCTTCGATAACGAGGGCTACAAGGCCGGCATCGACTCCGCCGAGTTCCACCTCGTCCACGGCTACAGCGGTGACTTGTTCCAGGTGCAGATGGAAAATCCGAAAGTCGAAATCCTCATCCCCCGCGAAGGCGTGACCATCGGTTGCGACGAAATGGTCATCCCCAAGACCGCCAAGCAGTCCGATCTCGCCCACGCCTTTATCAACTTCCTTCTCGATCCCGCCATCGCCGCTGAAAACATGGAGTGGATGGGCTACTACTGCCCCAACAAGCCCGCGCTCGAAAAAGTCAGCCCGGAGTTCCTCAAGAATCCCGCCATCACCATCCCCGCCGAGTTGCAGGTCAAATGCGAGGTCATCGAAGACCTCGGCCCCGACCTCGCGAAGTACACCAAGGTCTGGGACGAGGTGAAAGCGGCGCGGTGAAAAGGTGGGAGATGTCCTCAGGCCGTCGTTCGTCATGGAGCGTGGACGATTCGCCGCTGAAGGAGACGTTGGACATGATGCACAGCCGAGATTCAGAGAACGCAGAGTCTCAGACATCCAGACACACCCGGCACAAATCAGTAATCAAGCGCGAGACACCAGGAAACTGAGCGAGCCATGTTTCTGATCCTCTGTCGTTTTTTACCGAACGAAGAAGGATCGACAGCAGAATGGCAGGAGATGGAGCCGTTCGATTTCCACAGACATCAAGGATGCTGAGACGTGGTGGTGAAGGTTTCCCCGTGTTCTTCAAAACTCGGCGGTGTAAATCAGTGTTGAACTGAGCCGCTGCGCGGAGGGGCTCAGTTCAACGGGCGGGCAAACCGTTGCAACAATCCGGCAGAACGCCCGTTCCGAGTGGCCCAGCCATGATTCGTTCTTTTTTTGTTTCACTCGCCCTCGTCACTGCCGCCAGCGCGGCGCAGACACCGAACATTGTTTTCATCTTCTGCGATGACCTGACCACGCAGGCCATCAGCGCGTATGGCGACAGCCGGAAGCTGCTCGAAACGCCGAACATGGACCGCATCGCCAAGGAAGGGATGCGTTTTGACCGCTGCCTGGTGACGAACTCGATCTGCGGTCCGAGCCGCGCGGTGATCCAGACCGGCAAGTACTCGCACGCCAACGGCTTCTACAACAACAGCAACAGCAAGTTCGACAGCTCGCAGCCGACCTTCCCGAAGGTGATGCAGAAAAGCGGCTACCAGATGGCGGTAATCGGCAAATGGCACCTCATGACCGATCCCGTCGGCTACGACCACTGGAACGTGCTTCCCGGTCAGGGAGCGTATTACAACCCGCCGATGATCGAGAACGGCAAGCCGGTGAAGTACGAAGGTTACACCACCGACATCATCGGTGATCTCACGCTCAAATGGCTCGACCAGCGCGACAAGACGAAACCTTTCATGATGATGAGCCAGCACAAGGCTCCGCATCGCGAGTGGGAGCCGCCGCTGCGCCTGCTCGGCTTTGACAAGGACCGCGTCTATGAGGAGCCGGAGACGCTGTTCGACAGCTACAGCGGCCGCAGCAAGGCCGTGAGCGATCACGACATGGGCATCGACCGCACTTTCACCGAGCGTGACGCAAAGCTCGTCGTTCCAGGTAATTTGACCGAGGAACAGAAGAAAGCCTGGAATGACTACTATGAGCCACGAAATGCGAAATACCGGGAAGCAGCGCCGACCGGTCGTGACCTCGTGAAATGGCGCTACCAGCGCTACATGCACGATTATCTGGCCTGCGTGAAGGCGGTGGACGAAAATGTGGGCCGTGTGCTCGACTACCTCGAGCAAAACGGCCTCACCGAGAACACGGTGGTCATCCTGAGCAGCGACCAGGGCTTTTACCTGGGCGAACATGGTTGGTTCGACAAGCGCTGGATCTTTGAGGAGTCGCTGCGCACGCCGCTGCTCGTCCGCTGGCCGGGCGTGATCAAGCCTGGCAGCACGAACAGCCAGATTGTGAGCCTCATCGACTTCGCCAGCACCTTCCTGGACATCACGAACTGCGAGAATCTGGCCGACGTGCATGGCCGCAGCATGGTGCCGCTGATGAAGGGCGAAACCCCTCCTGATTGGCGCAAATCACTCTACTACCACTACTACGAATATCCAGTGCCACATCGCGTGCGCCCGCACTACGGCGTCATCACCGACCAGTTCAAGCTCGTGCATTACTACAAGCCGGATGTGGATGACTGGGAACTGCTGGACCGCACAGCCGACCCGCTTGAGGTGAAAGATTTCTACAACGATCCCGCCTATGCCGACACGGTGAAGGAGCTGAAAGCCGAAATTTTACGCCTCCAGGCTGAGGTCAAGGAAACCATGCCGCCACCACGCCTCGCGCATGGCAACAAGGCATTCGATGGCGAGGTGAATCCTCCGCAGCAGCCGAAAGGCAAAGGCAAGAAAAAGAACGCCGCGAAGAAGGAATAGCCTCAGTTCCAGAAGTGGGGAGGGGTGAAATTCTGCCTGCGTGTCCGCGATTCGGTGTGATATAAACCCGTGCCAACGTTGACACGCTTCCAGGGAATCAAGATCACGATGTATTTCCGTGATCACAATCCGCCGCACTTTCATGCCGCCTACGTCGGCCAGAAAGCCGAATTGCTCCTGAACGGAGCCGTGAAGACGGGCAGCCTTCCGCTGGCTCAACTCGGACTCGTCCAGGAGTGGGCCAGCCAGCATCAACAAGCCCTCATTTCACGCTGGAATCTCGCCGCTGCCGGGCGACACTTCACCCCAATCGACTACCCATGAGCACGACACTCGACACCACCCAGCCCACATTGCAGGACTGTGAAGTCGCCTGCCTGCGTGTGACGGAAGACTTTCGTCTCTCCCTGCGTTTCCGCGATGGACTCGTCGCCGAGTTGGACTTTCGCGATGACCTTGCTGAAGATCACGGCCCTATGTCCGAGCCACTGCGTGATCCTGCATACTTCGCTCAAGTGGCCATCGAAGACGGGGTGTTGGTTTGGCCGCACGGCTACGACATCGATCCGGTGACGCTGCACACCTGGGCGCGGCAGGGCTACATCGCATGAGCAAACCGGTATTGATGCGGGGGCAGCTTATTGACGACTGAAGGCTCGCTGTGAGCCGCGCCGTGACAGCAAGTTCTCCCTGAGAACCCCTCAAATCAGTTCCAGAAGTGGAACCACTGGTTCAGCCAGCCGACCACGGCAGAGATCGCACCGATGACGAAAACGCCTTCGGTGAACATGCGCAGCTTGGCACCACGCCGGGCGCGCTGCTGGGCGATGGGCACGCGACGCTGACGCGGGGCAGGGGAGGAAAGCTCCATCGGCGGCACCATGTTGATGTTCGCCAGGCGCTGCTGGCGCTGAAGGCGCGGCGCGTCTGTGATGAGGCATTCCAGGCGATGGATCTGGCTGCGCACCTCATCCGAACGCCTGGCCAGATGCCGGGTCTTGCTGCGTGGAGAAAGCTCCTGCTTGATCTCCTGCGCGGTTTGAGTGCGGCGGGAGCGGACTTTACGGTTGCCGGAGAAGAGGGCCATAAATGCGGTGGGTGAGAGGTTAGCCGGAGAAAAATCAGAACATGAGGCGGATCAGCACGATGGCGATGAACACCGTGGCCATCAGCGGCAGCGTGAAGGCAAAGCCACGGCGCATCCAGGTGGAGAGATCATCGGCACTGCCGTTCATATTGGAGAGCACAGGAGCGTCCGCATCGTCCAGCGTGATGGCGCTGGTGGCCGATTCCGGCGGCGTCATGGCATGCAGGCGGCGCATGCCCTTGGCAAAGTCGTTTTCAGCGTCCTCAATGGCGACGAGCGCGTTGTCGAGCTCCTGGTCCACCTGCGTGCGGTGCCATTTTTCCGGCTGGAGTGATTTCAGGATGTCGATGTGACGGCGAAACTCGTCGTAGGTGAGGCCCAGTTCCTCCACGCGCTTCTGGGCGTCGTAGAGCTCGCGTTCGACATGGCCGTTGGCGCGGCCGATTTTTTCGAGAAGATCGCGTTTGCCGGCCACAAAGCGCTCCTGCTTGATGCGCAGCGCCTCCAGATGCTGCTTTTGGCGCTCGATTTCCTCCTGTTGGTGGCGGAGCTGGATGAGCTGCTCCTGCGCGGCCTTGACCTTGAGATCCACATTTTCCAGAGAGGCTGAGACCGCGTGTCCGTCCATGAATTCGGGGGCTTCTTCGAAGACGAGGAGATTTTCCTCAATGTGACCGGGCGCGGACGCCGTGGCGGGTGCTTTGCGAGTGATCATGGGAGTGCTGGAAATTATTTTCAGCATTGAAATACTATAGATGTCTTAAATATTCCAGATTTTTCGTCCTCCTTTTGGCAAAAAGATACGGGAGACCTCCAAAAGCCACAGTCAACACAGCCAGTCCGCCCAGACTCAGCAGTTCCAGCCGCCAGTCATGTTCCAGCCCAGCAGCCGCATCCTGCCGCAGATGCTGCCAGGAGGGGAGCAACAGCACCGCCGTGCCGCACACGATGTAAACGAAGCTGGCGATCAGGCAGACGGTGCCGCCGAAGCCGGACACGATGCGCGCGGGGTTGGATTCACGAAAATTCGGCACCAGTGCCCCGAGTGACAGCGCCAGCGACGTCAGGCCGTAGCTCAGCATCAAAATCGAGGCGCTGAAGAACCAGATGCGCCGCCATGGCAGCGCCAGGGAAACGCCGGAAACGATGACGAGCGCCACCATGATGAGCGCGAGCACGCTGGCGCTCAGCCGCAGCTTCAAGCCGAGCACGCGGTGCAGCGGCACGGGCGACAGGCCCAAAATCCACATGCGTCGGCCTTCCAGGCTGAACTGCGGATAAATGAAGCGCGTCGTGAGCGTGGACAGCGCCAGGCAGCAGACCAGCAGGTTCAAATGGCTCACCACCGCGATCCAGAAGGGGCTTTGCAGGTCATAGCCCAGCTTGCGCAGGTTCATGGAATACATCAGCAACAGGCCGAAGATGACCGCCGTCTGCCCCCACTGCACCGGCTCGCGCACAAACGTCCGCACCTCCTTCACCAGCAGCGCAAAGGAGGCGCGGTCCAGCGCCAGCACACGCCGCAGCCATTCCGCCAGCCTTCCCGGCCGTGCGCGAAACTCGGGCCGTTTCGCGCTTGAGTCCACGCCGGGGGCCGCGCTCATGACTCGGTTCCACGCAGGGTAAAACTGCGAGCCCGCGATCCGCGCCGTGATGACGATGCTCAGCAGCGCGTGCGCCAGCAGCACCAGGTTGAAAAACAGCGCTCTCTCGCGAATCCCGCGTCCGGCGGCCTGGATGGTCTCCGCCACCCAGGTGCTGGGCAGCAGCGGGTGCATGCAGATTTCCGTGTGGCGCAGGATCTGGTTCAGGCTCTCGGTCAGATCTCCCGCGTTGATGGTTTCAAAGCTCGACTGCCAGACCGGCAGCGTGCGCACCAGCAGCAGGGCCAGAACCAGCGCCAGCGGCTTCCACATCCAGCGCCGCGCCCAGCGTGCCAGCGCGATCAAGAGCCAGGTCGAGACATTGGCCGCGATCGTCACCAGCGACAGCAGGGCTGGCAAAACGGCGAGCATGAAGCGTGAATCGGCCTCATACACCCGTGCCAGGGCCATCAGGATCGGCGCGCTGAGCAGCAGCAGGCCCCAACTGGCCAGCAGCATGCCTTCCAGCGTCTTCCACAGCACCAGGCTGCGTGGTGGCAGCGGGAGCGCGATCTGCCACTCCATCTCGCGACGGCGAAACAGGCCCATGCCGGTGATCGTGGCGTTCGAGATGACCAGCATGATGAAGAAGAAGAAAAACAGCAGGAACACCAGCCGCTCCGTCAGCAGCGGGCCGACCAGCGGCAGTTTCACGATGAACTCCAGCCCCCGCGCCACGAGGAAATAAGCCGCGAAGCCATACAGCACGAGAAACAGGCCCACAGTGAAGCTCAGCAGCCGGTTCTCACGCAGTCCGAACCGCGCCTTGTGCAGCAGCATGCGCCAATGGGCGCTCGCGAGCAGAGTGGTGGCACGGGCGACGGTCATGTGGGTTGGGAGTTACGGGGTTATGAGTTATGAGTTATGAGTTGAGGAGGGCAGATAAAGGCTGGCTCGACCCTTCAATAACTCATAACCTCTAACCCATCTTCGTCTTCACCTCGCCTCCTGCTTGTTGCCGATGACGTTCTGCCCAATGACGTTCGCCTTGCCGCCGATGAAGACCATGGACGGCTCCTTGCTGCGCTGGTCCGCCGCACGGTCGTCGCGAATGATGTTGCCGTTGATCATGCTGTTGGTGACTTTTTCCAGGCGGATGCCCACGCCGTCGCTGTCGAGCACGCTGTTGTTGCTGATTTGCAGGCGGTTGCCGGACTCGATGTCCAGGGCGGCGCGTTTTTTCCACACGCCGGAGATGAGGTTGCCGCTGATGATGCTGTCCGCGCAGCGGAGGAAGACGAGGCCGTTTTTCTCGGCGTTGTCGAAGCCGTTCACGAGGTAGCGCGGGTTGCGGTCAAAGTTGTTGCCGGTGACGACGATGTTCTCGCTGTCCTCGACGAGCAGATCGTGCTGGAAGCCTTCCCAGAACGTGTTGCCCGTGATAACCACGCCGCGAGCGTGGCGAATCTCGATGTTCACCTGCACGTCGCTGAAGACATTCGCGCTGATGGTCACGTTGCCCTCGCGTGTGTGCTCGCGTCCGACGCGGCGCAGCAGAGATTCATCCTTGCCGGAGCCGATGATGCGGATGTTCGCCGAATCCGGCGATTTGTTCGTGTGCTGGATGGTGCAGCCGGTCACGGCCACCTCGCCGATGGAGCCGCCGCGTGAGTCGAGCTCGATGTTCGCGCTCGGCGGCCCTTCGGCGGCGTGATTGCCCTCGATGTCACAGGTGCCGATGTGCAGGTTGCGCACGTTGCCGCCGCGTGAAACCACGCCGCCACCGCCGTTGTAGCTGATGTGGCTGCCCACGATGTTCGACTGGTGCAGGTTCACATCGTCATAAAACACGCCCACGCCGGTGTTGTGGTAGAAATGGCAGGCGGAGATCAGCACGTTGCGGTTTCGTTTTGTCAGATGCACCGCGTGGCGGCACTCGCGCACGACCACGCGGCTCAGCGTGATCTGCATGGTGCCTGTGGCCTCGATGCCATCCGCCTCGGCATGCGCGCCGACGATTTCGATGCCGTCCACCATCGGCGTGCGCTCGTTGGCCCACACTTCCGGCTTGAAAGTTCTCGGCGCGGCCGAGCCCTCATGCGTGCCGATGAAATGCAGCGCCGGTCCGGCGGCGGTCATCACGAGTCGGACCGTTCCGTCGCCGCTCAGCGCCGCGAAGCCGGTCGTCGTCAGGTTCACGGTCAGTGTTTTCGTCAGCCGGTAGCTGCCCTTCGCCAGTTTCACGCTGCCTGCCGTGTCGATCAGATGTTGAATCGCCGCCGTGTCATCCGCTTTGCCATCGCCCACCGGCTGCTGGGCCGAGCAGATTGTGGCGGCGGAGAGCAAGAATAGTATGTTTTTTCGAAGCATGAGCGGAGCGTATTCAGGAGCGCTGGATTACGTCAACCGCAGACTCGTTTGTTTGAGAAGTTGTCTCACAGCGCAATCACTTGAAACCAAGCTCATCCACACGACGTAACGACCACGTTCCCGTTCTCCCCACCTCCATGCACACCACCACCCGCATCCTCGCCCTCGTTGCCGGATTGAGCACCGCCTCCGCTTTCGCGCAGGCCGATCTCTCCGAGGCCTTCCTCCCGATGTTTCAGCCTCTGCCCGCCCAGGCTCCCTCGCCTGACAACGAACTCACCGAAGCGAAGATCAATCTCGGACGTCAGCTCTATTATGAGAACCGCATCTCTAAAGGCGAGAAGCTCTCCTGCAACTCCTGCCACATGCTCGACAAGTACGGCCAGGACAACCTGCCCTTCTCCCCCGGCCACGAAGGCAAGCTCGGCGGACGCAGCTCTCCCTCCACCTACAACGCCGCCATCCACATCGCCCAGTTCTGGGACGGTCGTGAGCCCACGGTCGAAGCCCAGGCCAAAGGCCCCGTGCTCAATCCCGTCGAAATGGGCATGCCCAGCGCCGACTTCGTGGTGAAAGTGCTCAAGAGCATGCCCGGCTACGTCGAAGGCTTCAAAGCCGCCTTCCCCGGCGAGGCCGACCCCATCACTTATGACAACTTCGGCAAGGCCGTCGGCGCGTTCGAGCGCGGGCTGCTCACCCCCGGCAAATGGGATGTTTTCCTCAAGGGCAACAAAGACGCGCTCTCCGCCGAGGAGAAGAAAGGCTTCGCCACCTTCGCCAAAGTCGGCTGCGTCACCTGCCACAACGGCCCCGGCGTCGGCGGCATGATGTATCAGAAGCTCGGCCTCGTGAAGGGCTGGCCTGATCTCAAAGACAATGGCCGTGCCGATGTGACCAAGAACGACGGTGAGAAATTCTTCTTCAAAGTCCCCAGCCTGCGCAACATCACCGAGACCAGTCCCTATCTCCACGACGGTTCCGTCAAAACGCTCGACGAGATGGTCCAGAAGATGGCCGAATTCCAGCTCGGCAAGCAGCTCACCGACGAGGAGACCTCTTCCATCGTCACCTTCCTCAAGTCGCTCAAGGGTGATCTTCCCACCGAATACATCAAGGTGCCGAAGCTGCCTGAAAGCACGCCCGACACGCCGAAAGCCTGACCAAGAAGAGAGTGTCATTCAAGCAATCAGCCGGGCCGAAACGCCCGGCTGATTGATTTTCAGAAGGCCGTCTTTCTTCCACACAGGACGATTGCGAGATTTTGTTCGCGACCAGATTTTGTTCGCGACCCAGCCGCGTTTTCCGCAAGTCTCGCGGTCTTCAATTCGCCCGTTGAATCCGGGCGGGCACGTCGTTGATGCTGAAGCCGGCATCGCGGAGGGCGTCCCAGACTTTGACGAGGACGCCGAGGGCGGCGGTGGTGTCGGCCTCCAGTTCGAGCTTCATGGCGGGCCTGGCCTCTTTGAGGGAGGTGATGGCGATGGCTAGCTTGTCGAGTTCGACGGGCTGGCCGTCGAGGAAGATTTTCTGCTCCTTGGTGATGCTGATGGGCACGCGTGAGGCGGGTGACTCGGAGGCGCCGCCGAGGGACTTGGACTCGGGCAGGGTGATTTTGACCTGGGTCTTGTCCTTTTTGAAGGTGGTGGTGGCGACGAAAAAGATCAGCAGGATGACCATGATGTCGATGAGCGACACGATGGGGATGGTGGGCACCGGACGGCGGCGGGGACGCAGATTCATGAGAATGCGGGCGGTGAATCAGGCGGCGGGGCGCTGCACCTCGAAGTGCTGGTAGAAGTGCTGGATGGTCTCCTGCATGACGGACTCGACGCGCACGGCGAGGGCGTCGAGCCGGCGCACGAAGTAGGTGTGCAGGAGGACGGAGGGCACGGCGACAAACAGGCCGGCGATGGTGCAGCGCAGGGCGACACCAATTTCGTGGGCGATGATGGCCGTGTCCGGCCCGTCCTCGCCACCGACGCCGAAAGCGGAAAACATACCGACGAGGCCCGCAGTGGTGCCGAGCAGGCCGAGCAGGGGAGCAACGGTGACCATGACCTCCAGCAACGGGATGCCGCCTTCCAGACGGTGGATTTCCTCGCGGGCCTTGATCTCGCAGGCAGCGTGGCATTCCTGCTTGCTGGTGAAGGCACCGCTGATGGCCATGGCACCGAGGCGGGAGAGCATGGAGCCATCACGATCCAAAAACTCCTGCAGCGGGCGGATGTCCCCCTTCAAGGCATAATTGGGGATGGAACGAAGCTGGCTGACGACGGCGTTGGGCATGATGATGTGCGCGCGCAATTGCAGCCAGGCGAGGATGGCGGCGGTGATGGCGGCCATGGAGCATATAACGAGCAGGGCCATGACGAATCCGCCGGTGGCGAGGAAGTCCCAGACGAGCTGGATGCCGGAAGGGTTGGCTGGTCCAGTGATGGCAAGCAGAGGCGAGGCAGGCAGGAGGAGGTCAGTAAATGAGGACATTGTATTCAACTTTAAGGCGCTCCTGGTCGTTCATGGGGAGCGAGGGCAGGACATCGGCGGGGATCGGCGGGATTTCAGCGTCGCGAATGGCCTGAAGGGTGAAGCCGGTGAGGATGGGATTGGACTCCTTGTCGTTGACGACCTTCAGATCCTCGACCTTGCCCTTCTTGTTGACGTAAAAGGTGATCTCCAGACTGCCGTAGGTGACGCCGTCGCGGCGGAGCACCCGGTAGATGTGCCATTTCTTTTCCACCTGGCCGGTGACCTGACGGATGTAGCGCCCTTTAGGGGACTCCTCGGCGTCCACGGAAACCCGGCTGCCACGGTTGGAGATGGTGCCCTTCGTCTGCTGCACCCGCGTGAAGGGGGTGAAGGCGTTCGGGTCCTGGTTCGGGGGGGTGCGGGTGACGGGCTCCGCCTCCATCACGGGGATGGCCTTGGGAACGGGCTGCTCAGGCGTTTCTGGCGGGGTCTGGGCGATCTCGCGGGCCGGTGGCGTCTGTGGCACCTTCATCTGCGGCAGCGGTGGCGTTTCCGCCGCTGGATCGGCCTTCTTCATCTCGATGGTGAGGCGGTTCTTGTCCACGCTGGCGAGCGCCTTGTCCGCCTCCTCCATCATCTTGGTGAGCGGGGTGGATTCCGGAATGGCCTTGGCGACGTTCTGCGGTGGAGGCACGACGGGCTGCGGCGGCGGGGCGGCATCCTTTGGCTTCAGGATCGAAGGCGGAGAGGGGGGCGTGGGCGGCTGGGGTTGCAGCATGGCCACCTGGCCTGCCGGTGTCTTGGCGCGGGCATCGTCCTTGAGTTCACCATCCTTGTAATCGCGGTCGGCCATGTCCTTGGTGGGCAGCTTGAGGCCGTCCATGCTGGGCATCGGCTCAGTGGCATCCGGCGCGGGCGCTTTGATGGTGGAGGCGGTGGTGTTGCGGTCGGAGATGAAGGGGGCGTTCTTGGGCGCCGTGGCCGCTGTCTCGTTCTGGGAGGTGCGGATATAGACCTCCTTCTTCGGCGGTGGCGGCGGGGCAGGGGGCGGCATCACCGGCTCCGGGATGAGCTGCTCGGGAAACAACAGCATCACCTCCTTCTCCTTCGGCGGCGTGACGGCCTGCTGCCACAGCTTGCGGGCCGCGTCCCCGGCAAACATCCACGCCAGGAGCAAAAACAGCAGCGCATGC
>DNXB01000423.1 GCA_003506995.1 Verrucomicrobiales bacterium | reverse complement strand
GCACCTTCGGCCATTACATCTGGCGCGCGGCCACGCACGACGGCAAAGCCTATCTCTGCGGCCGACGGAAGGCCAATTTTGCCGTCAGCGTGATGGGCGAGCGCGGCCACAACCAGTCCATCATGCTCGAAAGCGAGGACGGCATCATCTTCCGCCATCGCGCCTACTTTCAGGAGTCTGGCGGCAATGAGACGGCCTTCTTCTTCGAGAAGGACGGCAGCGTGCTGGCCCTGGATCGCAACGGAGGAGGCAACTCCATGCTCGCCAGCTCCAAACCTCCCTACACCGACTGGAACCGCCGTCCGATCGACCGTTTCGTCGGCGGCCCGCTGCTGGTGAAATGGGGCGATCACATCCTCGTCGGAGGTCGCCATCAAACCCAGGATCGCGGCCCCAAAACCTCCCTCGGCTGGCTCATCGACGACAAGTTCCACGAGTTCGCCGAACTCCCCAGTGGCGGCGACAACTCCTACCCAGGCTTCGTCGAGCTATCGCCCACCAAGGGCCTCATCTCCTGGTATTCGAGCCATGAGAAGGACGAGGCCGGCAAGACGATCACGGCGGTTTACATGGCGGAGCTGGCGATCACTCCGTAGAAGCGCCTGCATTCATCAGGCTGCCAATGCCTTCTCCAGCAAATCTGTCACGCCGAGCTCGGCGGCACTGCTTCGGAGCAGCTCCATATCGAGCTTGCCAGCGTTGAGCCTCAGCACGCCGAGAATGTCACCCCACTGACGTTCGGAGTCTTCACCGCCGAGTCGATACCACTCCAGCTTGGCGATCACGATGTCCTCGGCGCAGCAGATGCGGGCCTCGAAGTCCGATCCTTCCAACTTGATGCACTGTGAGCGAGCAAACTCGCCGCCATCAAACCGGCGAAGCTTGGGGACGAAGACATCCACCTTCATCGCGGTGTCGAGGTGGATGAGATTGAAGGAGGAGCGATCACGAATGGCATCCTGCATGGCACCCTCGTCCGCATACCAGCCATCTCCGAGCGCACTGAGAAAGGGCCGCACATGCTGGGGCCGGATGTCCGCCATGATGTCTGCATCAAAGGTCGCTCGTGGCACCCCGTGAATCGAACTCGCCAGCGAGCCGCCGAGAAACCAGCGCACGCCCAGCTTTTCCAGCTCAGCCGCAGCAGCCAGAGCAGCTCGCAAGGTGTCATCCATGGCTCGGCAGAGGCCCGTAGGCTTTGAGCGCCAGTTCCTTGCCGAGAAAGCGCTCGGCGAGCAGGCGATGAAGGCTGTCCGGCGACAATTCGGGGTGTTGCTGGCGCAAGGAACTCCGCGTCAGCTCACGCACCGAACGACTCCAGCCGAGCGCGAGGCTCAAGCGGCGCGCGGGCGAAATCGCCTGCAAGGCTCGCATGCGCATGGCTTCCGCAGTGGGGCTGGTGTCGTTCATACTGTCAGACTGCCATGCGGCGCTGGATTGGCAACTCTGTGTCTTGGCTTAGATTAGCGTCGGTGGCAGCGCCAGCGAACTGGCATCATAGCCGCCCTCCATACACACGCTCATGGTTCCTGGACATTGTTTAGCCTAACAGGAAGTGACCGCCAGAGAATGCTGTCGTAGTTGTATGGGTCTGCATCGTCCAGGTTGTTGGTTTCACTGTGTATCGAGCGCCAGTCTCGCCCTCCGCTCAGCCTGTAACGGAACGCCTTGAGTGGCTTGATCCATCCCGGGCATCGGGATGAACTCAAGACCACGACTACATCGCCGGAAGGCGTGACTACAGCATCTCGGAAGAGATCATGGTCACCAGCGGCCCCGTCATAGGTCAAACTGCGCAGCAGCGAGCCATCGGAACGCGACAGCCAGTCAACGCGAACATCCGCGTTTTTTCCGTTCCAGAACGATCCAACACTCATCAATGTCCCGCCTACACCCAACAGGACTTTGCGCGTGGCGCAGATTGTCCCTGCATCATATGGGGTGGGTTTACCAGCGTCACGCTGCCGCCAGACCTCGGTGCCATCTCCCGAAAGCTTGAGCACCCAGACATCAAAAAGAGGTAAGGTTAGGCTGCCGTTCCAGGAGCGCGCTCCGATGATCACATCGCCGTTGGCGTCCACAACCACGCTGCTTGGCTCCAAGGACTCATGCGTATCGGCATCAATGTCCCTGCTCCAGACCAAGCGCCCGTCTTTGCCTCCGAACCTTACTACAACCAAGTTTCGGCCTCGATCCTTTGCGTGATAGCCCATAGCCACAAGGTCACCCTCAGGCGTGACGGCTAAATCGCTGAGAACATGGCTTTGGGGCGCAGAGGAGGGAAACTCAACTGTCCAGTCGGAATACCCACTGTTTCCTCGCAGTTTAGTCAGCCAGAAAGAGGATTTTTCTTTGAACGGCTCATTGGATTTCCGTGTGCTTGCAAGAACCACTCCACCGACGTTGTCAGACACCAAGGCCAAGGAACCGTGCCAGAAAACGGCAGGTGCATCTCGAGTTCGGTATTGCCACAACATACGGCCATCGCGTGCATCCACCTTCTCCACGGAAATGAAGTAGCGAGTATCATCAGGCGTGAATCCAGCGGCCACCGGATTGCCGTCCGTGGCGAGCACAAGCTTTTCAGCCCAATCGGTGTCGTTGAGGCCGCCATCAAATGAGCGAGTCCAATCAACTGCCCGATTTTTACCAGACACCTTGCTCATCGCAAAGTCGGTATCAGGACCGCTGAAAGGCGGAGCTATCGGCCCGGGCCGATATCCTCGGGTGACTGAGCCAGCCAGATAAACGTCATTATTCGAGTCAGCGACAGGAATCGACTGAATCACAAAGTCAGCGGCTAATCTCCAGATTTCGTCGCCGGTCTCACCATTGTGTTTTCGGAACCATGATGCGTTGCCATTGCCTGCGACGCTCATCCCAGTTACGAGTAGGTGACCGTCGTCATCCATCGCGATGTTTGAGGGGGTGTCGCGAAACTGAATTTCCCACGCCAGACCTGGCGGCACAGTGCGCATGCGATGCCACCATTCGACCAAGTCCGGAAGCCACCAAACTATGGCGAGACCGATGATCCCGAACAAGACTCGACGACGCTTTTTCATGAGGGGAATGAGACGCCTTGGCGACAGAGGATGTCAAGGACAGGGAAGTTCTGGTCACTTCCACCCAGCCTTCGAACCTCTGTTAGGACTGTTCTTTGGCAAGCCGGCAGGTCTTGGCGTGAAAACTCGTGAAATGGCACCGTATCCCTCTGACTATGTTCACCCCCACACGCCGACGCTTTTTTGAAGACTCCCTCATGGCCGCTGCGGCGGTCGCTTTGCCGAAATCCATTCTCGCGGCTGATTCGGGACCGGTTTCGGCGAATGAGAAGCTCACGGCGGCGATCATTGGCTGCGGGATTCGGGGGAAGGCTCATGCGCGGGAGCTGGCGCGGCTGGCGGATTGCGATGTGGCTTATGTTTGCGATCCTGACCTCGACCGGGCGGATGAGGTGGGGGCGTTGCTCGTGGAGCTGAAGCGGCCGATGCCGAAGAAGGTGCAGGACTTGCGGAAGGTGCTCGAAGACAAAGCCGTCGATGTCGTTTTCATCGCCACGCCAAACCACTGGCATGCGCTGGCGGCGATCTGGGCGATGCAGGCGGGCAAGGATGTGTATGTCGAGAAGCCGGTGAGCCAGAATGTCGAGGAAGGCCGCCGCATCGTGCAGGTGGCGCGCAAGCTGGGGCGCATCGCGCAGACGGGCACGCAGAACCGTTCGCGCGGTGCTTTGGCCGAGGCGGTGAAGTTCATGCGTGAGGGCAAACTAGGCGACGTGAAGCTGGCGAAGAGCATCATCTACAGCGGACGCGGCAGCATCGGCAGCCCGGCGGAGTGCGCGATGCCGCCGCGCTGCGATTACGACCTCTGGGCCGGTCCCGCGCCGATGACGAAGCTCACGCGGCCGAAGTTCCACTATGACTGGCACTGGTTCTGGGACACCGGCAACGGCGAGATCGGCAACAACAACGTCCACTCGCTCGACATCTGCCGCTGGGGCCTCGGAGTGACCGGTCTGGGCCGCAGCGTACTCAGCTACGGCGGCCGCCTCGGCTACACGGATGTCGCCGAGACGCCGAACACGCAGGTCGGCATCTTTGACTTCGGCGACAAGACCATCGTCTCCGAAACTCGCGGCCTGAAAACCGTGCCGTTTCATCCCACGATCAAGTCCATGTGGTTCTTTTACGGCAGCGAGGGCATCATCGCCGACACCAGTCTCTTTGATCCGAAAGGCAATCTCATCCGCGCCTTTGAAGGAGGCAAATCCGAGAATCACTTCGCCAACTTCCTCCGCGCCGTGCGCAGCCGCAAGCACACCGACCTCACCGCCGACATCGAAGAAGGCCATCAAAGCACCGCGCTCTGCCACATCGCGAACATCTCGTATCGTCTCGGCCAGACCGCCTTTGTGGGCGAAATCTCGAAGCGTCTGAGCGCCATCAAGGCCCATGAAGACGTGCAGGACACGTTGGAGCGCACGAAGCACTACCTCACCGAAGCCGGTGTCGATGTCGGCAAGACGCGGCTCACACTCGGGCAGTATCTTCGTGTGGATGGCGACAAAGAGAGCTTCCTCGACAACGCCGCTGCCAACGCGCTGCTCAGCCGTGAGTATCGCGCTCCCTTCGTGGTGCCCAAAATGAGTGAAATCTGACCTCATGAAGGCTGTTCTCTGCGTTCTCGCGATCTCTGCGGTGCAAATTCTGCCTGCCGCCGAGCCACTGGACTTCACCATGAAGCTCGAAACGGTGATGAAACACGATGACGGCCAGTTCCTCTGGTTCCATCCACGCGCCGCCGCCATGCCCGGCGGCGTGATGATGACGATCCAGAAGCATCTGAAAGTGTCCGACTACTACTCCGGCCTGCATTTCATGACTCGCCAGGGAGTGGACGGAGCCTGGACCGGTCCGCTGCTGACACCGGAGCTGGATTGGCTGAAACAGCCGGATGGTGTGACGCTCAGCGTGGCCGATGTGACGCCCGGCTGGCACGAGAAGGCCGGCAAGCTCATCGCCATCGGCGCGCGCGTCCGCTATAGCCCGGCGGGCAAGCAGCTCGACGATGTGAAGCGCGCGCACCAGACGGTGTATGCGGTTTACGATCCCAAGACCTCGAAATGGACGCCGTGGCGGATTCTGGAGCTGCCGGAGGGCGAGGAGTTCAACTTCGCCCGCAACGCCTGCGCGCAATGGCTCGTCAAGCCCGACGGCACATTGCTCGTGCCGCTCTATATCGGCAAAAGCGCGAAGGATCGCTTCAGCACCACCGTGGCCGAGTGCTGTTTCGACGGCGACAAGCTCACGTTTGTCAAAAACGGCAGCGTGCTGCGGCTGGATGTGGCCCGTGGACTTTATGAACCTTCGCTGACCGCGTTTGGAGGTCGCTACTACCTCACCCTGCGCAATGACGTTCGTGGCTACGTCAGCGTGAGCGACGATGGCTTGCAGTTTGCCGAGCCGAAGCCCTGGACCTTCGATGACGGCACAGAACTCGGCAGCTACAACACGCAGCAACATTGGCTGACGCACAGCGACGGCTTGTTTCTCGTCTATACCCGTCGCGGAGCCAACAACGACCACATCGTCCGCCATCGCGCCCCGCTCTTCATGGCACGGGTGGACACGGACAAGCTGCACATCATCCGCAGCAGTGAAAAAGTCGTCGTGCCCGAGCGCGGTGCGGAGATGGGCAACTTCGGAGCCAGCTTCATCAACGCGAACGAGTCCTGGGTGACGGTCTCCGAAGGCATGTTCATGAAGGACTCCGCCAAACGCGGCGCCGAGGGCGCGACCTTTGTGGCCCGCATTCTGTGGTCGAAACCAAATACCCCCGCGCCATGACACTGCTCCGCCAAACTTGGGTCTTGCTGGCGCTCACCCAGTCACTTTCAGCCGAGGAGGCCCCTGCCCGGCTGCGTTCAGATCCGCCTGTCATCAGGTCATCCTGGGATGACCTGCTCGAAGGCGTCAAAAGTCTGGAGGATTGGGCCAAACACCGTGCGGTGTTGAAGCAGCGCTACCTGGAACTGATCCGCGACCAACACAAACCGGCGAAGGTGCCGCTCGATCTGAAGGTCCACGAGGAAGTCGAGATCGAGGGCAAATATCGCCGCCTCTACATCAGCTACCAAGTCGAGGCTGATGAGCGTGCTCATGCCTATCTGGGCATTCCACTGGATTTGAAAGGCAAGGCTCCTGCCGTGGTGGCTCTGCATGGCACGACGGCGGAGGGCACGAAACAAACCGTCGGCATCAACGGCAATCCCGACAAAGCCTTCCTGGATCACCTGTGCCGTCGCGGCTATGTCGTCATCGCGCCCGAGCATTTTGTCTCAGGCGAGCGCATTCCGGCGAAAGGCGCCTACGACACGACCGCATTTTATGAAAAGCACCCGGAATGGACCGCCGTGGGCAAGTTCAACTTCGAGCACAGCATCGTCGTGGACGTGCTGCTCACGCGCAATGAGGTGGACGCGGCGAACATCGGCGTCATGGGCCACTCGCTCGGCGGCCATGGCGCGTATTACCTCGCCGCTTACGACGACCGCCTCAAAGCCTGCGTGTGCAACTGCGGAGGCTCCTTTCTCCGGCACAATCCGAAGGTCGATGCCTGGGCGCGTGACCGCTGGTATGTCTATCTCAAGCCGATCCGCCCATTGCTGCTCAAGGGCGAGCTGCCAAACATCGACACGCATGAGATCATCGCGCTCATCGCCCCGCGCGCCTTCATGGACGTGTCCGCGCTCAATGACGGCATCCCGCTCACGCAACGCCAGCGCGCGCTCATGCTCCTCAAGATCGCGGATGTCTATGAACTCAGCGGCAAGCCGGAAAACTTCGCCTTCTTCATCCACGGTCGCGGTCACTCCGTGCCACACGAGTCCCGCGAGCTCATCTACGGCTTTCTCGACATGCACCTGAAACCTGCGGAAACGACAATAACCCGCCTGCTGGCACCATGACCAAACTCATGAAGACCCTGATCTTTCTTTTCATCACCTCATTGACCTTCGCCGCTGACGAAATCCGCACCGAGCACGATGTCGATTACCTCGGCGCTGGGCGGAAGGAGAAGGCGGACCTTTATCTGCCTGCAAATCCACAACCGGGACAGAAGTTTCCCGCAGTGCTCATCATTCATGGCGGCGGCTGGTCAGGTGGCGAGAAGCGTGCGGCGCGCGAGATCAACATCGGCACCACGCTCGCGCTGAACGGCTACGTCGGCATGAGCATCGACTATGTGTTGGCGAACAAAGACCATCCCGGATCGACGTGGCCACAGAACCTGCACGATTGCAAAACGGCGGTGCGCTGGCTGCGGACGAATGCAGAGCGTTTGCAAATCGATCCCGCGCATATCGGTGTCATCGGCGGCAGCGCGGGCGGGCATCTCGCCGCGATGGTCGGCCTGTGCGGCGGCGAACTCGATCCGCCCGGCGAGGGCGACTGCCGCGTACAATGCGCCGTCGATCTTTATGGCCCGGTGCTGTGGTTCGAGCAGCGGGACATCGCCATGTTTCGCAAAACTCGCGCCGAGGCTCCAGAACTCTACCAACAGGCCGATCCACGCTCGCACATCGACAAGAATGACCCGCCGCTGCTCATCCTGCACGGCACCGCCGACAAAACTGTGCCAGTGGCCGACTCCGAGGCGCTCGCCGCTGCCATGAAGACCGCCGGAGCCAAATACCAGGTCGAAATCATCCCCGACGCGCCGCACAGCTTTCACCTGGAACCAAAGCAGCGCGATCTTCGACCGCTGGTGCTCGGCTTTTTCGACAAGTATCTGAAGGACAAATAACCCCATGAACCCAACCCGGCACCGATGAAATTTCGCCCCTTATTCCTGTTGCTGACTCTGGCTTCGAGCGCCGCCCTCTTTGCTCAAACGCCTGCCAGATCCGATGCCTGGAAAGCAGGCGCGGCCTCGGCGGTGATCACGCCGAAGAAGCTCATGTGGATGGGAGGCTATGCCTCGCGCAAAAAGCCGGTCGAGGGCGCGGACATGGATCTCTTTGCGAAGGCGCTGGTGATCGAGGACGCCGCAGGCGGAAAGCTGGCCGTCATCACCGCGGATCTGGTGAGCGTGCCGCGCGCGGTGCGCCTGGCCACGGCGGCGGCGGTGGAAAAGGCGCACGGCATTCCGCCGGAGCGGCTGCTCATCAATGTCTCGCACACGCACTGCGGACCGGAGCTGCGTCCGTGGCGCACCTACCACACCGACGACCCCGCGAGGCGCAAACTCGAGGCGGAGGAGTATGGCGCGTGGCTGGCGGGAACCTTCACGCGGCTGGTTGGCGAGGCTTTGGAAAAGCTCGTGGACGCCAGCGCGGACTATGTGCATTCGCGCTGCGGTTTCGCCATGAACCGCCGCCGCCCGGACGGCGAGGGCGGCTTCCGCAACGCGCCGAATCCCGACGGACCGGTGGATCATCGCGTGCCCGTGCTGCATGTGCGCGCCTCCGCTGACAAGCGCGAGATCGCCATCGTGTTTGGTTACGCCTGCCACTGCACCACGCTGAACCATCAGCGCTTCAACGGCGACTACGCCGGCCACGCTCAGGCAATGATCGAGGCCGCGCATCCAGGCGCGGTGGCGCTTTTTATGAACGGCTGCAGCGGCGATCAGAATCCGTATCCACGCCGGAAGTTCGAGCTGGCCGAGGCGCACGGGCGCACGCTGTCGCTGGCGGTGCAAACAGCGCTGGAGACACCGCCGCGCGCGCTTCACGGCAGCATCCAGGCCGCGTTGCGGGAGATCCCTCTCAAGTTCGAGCGCACACCCACGCGCCCCGAGCTGGAGGAACGCGCCAAAGGCAGCGACAAACTCGATGCGCAGCTCGCGCGGCATCTACTCGGTCAGCTCGATGCGGGTGAGACGCTCATGACTGAGTATCCCTACCCCGTGCAGGTCATTCGTCTCGGCGGCGAACTCACGCTCGTCGCACTCGGTGGCGAGGTCGTGGTGGACTACTCGTTGCGGCTGCAAAAAGAGATCGCTGATCCGGTCGTGTGGGTGGCGGGCTACAGCAACGACGTGATGACCTACATCCCCAGCCGCCGCGTGTGGTAGGAGGGCGGCTACGAAGGTGGTGATGCGATGAAGCACAATCACTTCCCCGCCCGCTGGCATCCCGAGGTGGAGGACGTCATCATCCGCACCGTGCATGAGCTGCGCGACGGCTTGAAATGAACCATCCCCACGCACATGCGCACCACGTTTCTGCTTTTCGCCTGCCTCCTATGCACAGCGTCCGCCTTTGATGATGTGAAAGGTCCGCAGGATCTTGCGCTCACCTTCACCTCGCCGTTTGATGGCAGCGCACAGCCTTGCCGGCTTTATCTGCCCTCCGCTTATGATGGCAAAACCGCGCTGCCGCTGCTGTTGGCTCTGCACGGCACCGGTGGCGATCAAAACAAGTACTTCGACCACGAGACTTACGGCGGCGGCATCTACAAAACGGAGGCGGAGAAGCGCGGCATCATCGTGCTCTGCCCGCTCGGCACCGATGCGAATGGACTGCCCACCGAATGGCGTGGCGAGGCGGAGATCAACGTGCTCGCCGCCATTGAGGAGGTGCGGCGGCGCTATCGCATTGACGAGGAGCGCATCATCTGCACCGGCCAGTCCATGGGTGGCACCGGCACGACGTATCTGTGCTGCCGCTACCCCGACCTCTTTGCCGCCGGCATTCCTCTGGCCTCGACCTACGGCCATCTGAGTCTCGTGACCAACCTGCGCCATGTGCCGATGCTCTATGTGCAAGGCGCGAAGGACTGGCCCATCTACGCCGCCACCGGCCCCATACCGATCACACAGGAAATGCAGCGCCTCGGCTACAATGGCGAGCTGTGGATGGTCCCCGACGCGCCGCACAACACCATGCATGTGAGCACCCCGCGTGTGCTCGACTGGGCCTTGCAGCAGAAGCGTGTGGCAAATCCAGGCCACATCACGCATCGCGCCTATTTCCCGCCGCATGGCCGCGCGTGGTGGGCGGAGATTCAGCAGATCGAGCGCCCTGGCTGGTTCGCGGAAGTGGATGCGCGTGTTGAAAAGGGCAACCGCGTCGTCATGCAAACCAAAAACACCACCCGCGTGGTCTTGCGGCCTGATCCGGCTCTCCATGACCTGCAAAAGCCGCTCATCATCGAAATGGAAAATCGTGAGGTTTTTCGTGGCTCGTGCGACGACAACCTGGAGGTGAGCCTTTCGCGCCAGGACGGCGCCTGGAAGGCCACCGTGCAGCCACGGCAGATCCAATCGAGGACCGATTGGAAAAACTTCATCATCGGCACCGTGGTCGAGCCGCCAACCTGGGAAGGCGGACCGGAAACCACCCTCGGCAACTGGCTCACCGACGCCATGCGCGACATCAGCGGTGCCGACATCGCGATTTGCACCAAGGGCCACTACCGCGTGGGTGAAAAGATGCGCGGGCACCGCATCGCCGCCGGCCAGAAGCTCTATCTGATGGACTTGATCAACTGGCTGCGTCCTTCCGACGCCGCGCTTGCCACCTTCACACTCAAAGGCTCCGACCTGCTGAAGATCATCGAGTCCAACCTGCTCGACGGCCCAAAAGACGACATGTTCCTCGTCCAAGTCTCCGGCTGCCATTACCGCTTCGACCGCCGCCGCCCGCAAGGCCAGCGCATCATCGAGACCGACATCCAGCCTGGGCGCGAATACAAGATCGTCTGCAACTCTTCCGCCATCACCCGCACCGACACCCTCCACCTCGGCGACTTCTTCGGGAAGCTGAAGCACGAGATGCTGGAGCCGAACATGCTCTCCACCGCATGGCGATTCATTTTGAAAAACCAAGGCCGGATCTCCGCCAAAAACGAAGGGCGGGTGAGCGAGGTCACGAATTGAAGAACACCAACCATGAAACCACACGCACTGCTCATCACCCTCGCCTTGGGCTTGATCACAAACACGTACGCGATCGCCCAGGGACTCTCGCTTTATGGCAGCGTCAGCCAGGAAGCGCGGCAAGTAACCGCTGGAGCGCTGGCGCAGCCGCTTTCGCCGGAAATGTGGAAGGCCACGCTCGCTGAACGACGCGAGAAGTGGCTGGAGATGCTCGGGCTTTCGCCGCTGCCAAAGCGAACGCCGTTGCACGCCACGGTGACCGGCGTGCTGGAGCGTGGTGATTATGTGGTGGAGAAAATTCACTTCCAAAGTCTGCCGGGCGCGCATGTGGCGGGGAATCTTTATCGCCCGGCGAAGATCACCGGCAAGCTGCCCGCCGTGCTCTATCTCTGCGGCCACTCGAAGGGCAAGGTGAACGCGCCGTATCAGGCCAACCCGCGTTGGTTTGCCCAGCATGGTTATGTGGCGTTCGTGCTTGATCCGGTGCAGCTCGGCGAGTGCCAGGGCATGCATCACGGCACCTATCGCGATGGTCGTTTTGACTGGCCGAGCCGCGGCTACACGCCTGCCGGCACCGAGGTGTGGAATGCGATGCGCGCACTCGATTACCTGCAAGGCCGCAACGATGTAGATGGTGAAAAAATGGGCGTCACCGGCCTCAGCGGCGGCGGTGCGATGTCGTGGTTTCTCGGCGCGGCGGATGAGCGCGTGAAAGTGGTCGTGCCCGTCTGCCAGAGCGGCAGCATCGAGCGCATGGCGGTGGATCGCGCGACGGACGGGCACTGCGACTGCGCTTTCTGGGTGAACTACCACCGCTGGTGCTGGTCGGACATCGGCGCGCTCATTGCCCCGCGTGCGTTTTTGATCGCCTCCGGCAGCGAGGACGTGCTGTGGCGGCCTGCGGGCTATCGCGATGTCGCGCATCGCATCCGCCATCAATACACCACGCTCGGCGAGCCGACGAAGTTTGAGCTGACTGAAGATCTCGCGCCACACGGCTACACACCGAAGCTGCGGCAGGCGATCTTCACCTTTTTCAACACGCATCTCAAAGGCGATCCCACACCTGTGCAGGACGACGTGACCGACTTCGTCGAGCCGGAGGAGAACCTGCTCGTCTTCGGCGGCAATCTGCCCAAGGACGACACCATGATGCAGATGGATGCACGCCTCGTGAAGAACGCGGATGTCTCGATGCCTGACAGCGAGACGCAGTGGCAGTCGCATCAAAAAGACGCCCTCGCCAAACTGCGCCAGACCACCTTCCGCAACATCCCGTCTGATCCCACGCCGCGCCTGCGTGACAAGCTGGCCGATGGAGGCACCAAGGACGGCACGTTCTACGGCACACGTGTCTTTGACACCACCGATGGACTCACCCTCGCCGTGAAGACCCAGCACACGCCGCAAAACACCGGCCCCGTGGTCTTGTTCGCCATGCAGCCCGACGCTCGCAGCACCTTCACCGGCGGCGGTGCCTCCAAACCGGGCCTCGCACCCGAGTTCGCCAGCGCTGGTGTGGAAGTGCGAAACACCGGCGCGACCTCCGTCGGCACTGGCTACCTGTGGACGCTGCGCCGCATGTATCCTCTGCTCGGCCACACCTTGCCCGAGCGTCAGGTTCACGATCTGCTCGCCGGAGCCGCTCTGATGCGCCAGGAAGCGGCCACCGGCTCGACCGCGTTGTTCGGTCAGGGCGAAACCGCCGCGCTCGCCATCTATGCCGCCATCCTCGATCCCAAGATCAGCGAACTCATTCTCGATTCTCCTCCCGAAACGCACTCCAAGCCCGAAACTGCCGAGTTCCTCGGCATCCTGCGCGTCGGCGATCTGCCGCAAAACCTTGCGCTGCTATACCCACGCCCCATCACCTTTATCGGCAAGCTTCCACCCTCTTTCGAGTGGACCAAACAGGTCTATGAAAAGCTCGGTGCCGGTGATCGCATTCGCGTCATTCGCAATGCGCGGGATTGGAAGCCCATCGCCAAGTGAAGCGAGCGGTTGCGGCGTCGGCCGCAAGAGCTTCGTGAAGCAGTGTGCCTGAGCATGTGTGCGTTGTCGCTGAAGTGCGGAGTCTCGCGGGACACCATCAGCCGCATCGAAGGCGGCGGAACCATTCCCGGCGTGCATGTGCTGGCGCAGCTCGCGTGGTGTGTGTGGGCGAAGCTGGAGACGTTCTTCGGAGGGATCGAGAATGAGTAGATTCCGTTGTTAGTAGAAGACGTTTGAGAGACGCTTCAGGTGCGAGCCGATGCTGCGACGAGACGCTTGGTCAGGACGATGTGACGTTGAACTGCCGCAATCCCCCGCCAAGGTGCTTCCTCGCACCTTGAACATGTTCCATCACCTCTCTTTCGCCGTCACAGATCTTACCCGATCCGCCGCCTTCTACGATGCGGTTCTGGCACCGCTGGGCTATTGCCGCGTGTGGGAAGACGCGACCTTTGTCGGCTATGGTGTGAAGACAGGAGAGGACATCTTCGCCTTGAAGCTCCGCCTGGCCAATGCGGGTGTCCCCGGTGATGGTTTCCACGTTGCTTTTGCAGCGCCATCACGGGAGGCCGTGAATCAATTTCACCAAGCCTCGCTCGCTCACGGCGGCACGGACAATGGCGGCGCGGGACTGCATCCCGAATACGGCCCGGACTACTTTGCCGCCTTCGTCATTGATCCCGATGGCTACCGCATCGAGGCCGTGATCATTGGCGCGCCAGACAACCCAGCTACCGCACCATGACTCGCGCCACCGTCATCCTCCTCAACGGCACCTCCAGCTCCGGCAAGACCACGCTCGCAACGGCCCTCCAGCGGGCCATGCCCGAGCCGACGCTTTATGTCTCGAACGACAAGTTCATCTTCATGGCGTCCGACTATGTGCTCAAAGACGATCAGATGCGTCCCAAGGTGCTGCTCCCGCTCCTCTCCGCCTTTCATCGTTCACTGCCGCTCATCGCGGGCTGTGGCTTCCTGATGATCATCGATCATGTGATCGAGCGGCGCGACTGGATGGAGGAGATCGCCGAGGCTCTGCGCGGCTTCGATGTGTTCTTTGTCAAAGTCGAATGTCCTCTGGAGGAACTCGAACGCCGCGAGGCTCTCCGTGGCGGCCGGCAGATCGGCTTCGCAAAGATACAGCTCGAATGGGTTCACCGCCACGGAGACTACGACGATGAAGTGAACACGTTCATGCAAACGACTGAGCAGAGCGTCGAGCAGTTGAAACAACTCTTCTACTCTGGCAGGAAGCCAACGGCGCTGGAACGCATTCGGAGCGAGATAAAAGGATCCTGACCGCCGCGACATGAAGACAGCCTTCCCCTCTTACATTGTGGCGGAGATTCCGGAGCCCGCCCGCTCCGCCGTCCAATCCCTCCGCGATGAATTATCCTCACCGACGGCAAGGCTACCGGTGGAGATCACACTGGCGGGATCTTCGGGCGTAGGGCCGATTCCTGCTGGCACGGACCTCTCGCAGATTGCCTCAGAGATGGGGCGGATTTTTGCGAACGTGCCTCCCTTTGGAGTTTCGTTCTCAGGATTCCGTGTGTTCCCCGGAACGTCGCTCGTCTATCTGTGTCCGACGGATCGGACGCCCCTCGATGACCTTCACGAAGCTCTTCGGAAATCGAACATTCCGTTCTCGCGGTCGGCGTTCCCCTACAATCCCCACTGCACCGTGCGTTCAGGCCCGCCTTTGCCGGTGCATGAAGTGGACCTTATCTGCCGGAGGGCATTTCCAGCAGCGCAATTCTTGATCGACACGGTTTCGCTCTATGATCTGAATCGCGACACGCTGGAGTGCCGTCTCCTGCACCACATCCACCTGAAGTCCGACAACAATGAAATGAATAGCCCCACCTGCCACCTCGACATCATCCGGGGAGACGATGTCACCCCGGCTCAAGCCGAGTTCATCAATCGCTGGAACCAGCTCTACTTCGGCGAGGTGGCCGTAGCGCAAGGGCTGGCGAAGGCCCCTGTGCATTGGCGTCTTCTTCTCCGTGATGACAAGTGCCTGCTGAGCCATGTCGCGCTCACCGAGATGACGGTGGAACTGGATGGTCGGTGTGTGAACTGTGGTGCTGTTGGCGGTCTTTTCACTCCGCGCAACTTCCAAGGAAAGGGTTATGCGACAGCGCTCATGGATCGTGCCGAGGCGTTCATCTTCGCTGAACTCAAGCTCACCCCGGGTATTCTTTTCTGCCTAGCTGAACTCGTTCCGTTCTATGCCAGACGAGGCTGGTCTTTGGTTGAGAGGCCCGTGACGCTGGAGCAGGCGAACGGCATGGTGACCTGGGGAGCTGCTGTCATGCTGCTTTCTGCTGACCGCAGCCAGCATGGACAGCACCGCATTCATGTCCCGATGAGTAGAACGCCTGCTGAATGAACCCAAGCGATCACCACCAACCCTGCTCTGGCTTGCACGAGTTTCACTACTTACTCGAAACGTCCGTGTCGGGAATGGGCGCGCATGTTGGAACGGGACATCGGGCTGATTCGCCGCAAATGGCGATTGCCCTCGCTCTCCAACCCCTTATCGGATTGCCATGAATGACACTGTTATCGAGACGGAGCGCCTACAATTGCGCCAAATGACTCCGGGCGATGTTCCTGCCTTGCTGGGGGTTTTTGGTGATCCCGAAGTCATGCGGTATTATCCGGCACCGTTTGATGAGGCACGAATGCAGGCTTGGGTCGATTGGAACCGGCGCAGTTATGCAGCCCATGGACATGGGCTTTGGGCCCTGATCTTGCGGGACACGGGTGAACTGGTGGGCGACTGCGGGCTGGTCAGTCAACAGGTTGAGGGAGTCCAGGAAGTCGAGATTGGCTATCACGTCCGGCGTGATCTTTGGGGACAGGGGATGGCCACCGAAGCCGCTTTGGGCTGCCTGAACTATGGATTCACCACTTTAGGCTGTCGGCGGCTTGTTTCACTGATCCATCCTCTAAACGTGGCCTCGCGCCGGGTTGCTGAAAAGATCGGCATGACGCTCAGGCGGGAGGTGGAATGGAAGAACAAACCCACCTGTGTTTATGTGATCGAGAGAAGCGCTATCCTGCGACGATGAGCAAGGCATAAGCGGATGTGTTCATGGATACACTCTGCCGGGAATCCCGCCGTATCACGACTCCGCCTTGAACCTCTTCCCCATGCTCACACGCGGTTCCACCGCGTAACCGAGCGTCTGGTAAAAGGCCACGACCTGCGAGTTCGACTCCACCACTTGCAGATTGATCTTCAAACACCCCCGCGAGAGCAACGCCTGCTCCGCATGACGCACCAACGCCGAGCCAATCCCCCCGTGCCGATGCTCTGGCAGCACCGCAAGTGAGTAGAGCCAGCCGCGGTGCCCGTCGTAACCCGCCGTGATGGTGCCAACCACTTTGTCACCTGCGAGAGCGACAAACATCAAATCATCCTTCACCGCGAGCTTCTGGTCGATCACCAGCGATGGCTCATTATGCGGGCTGTCATAGCCGAAGACGGTTTTCCAAAGCGCGATGACCTGCGCCCGCTGCGTGGCATTGTCATAAACCTGGACCGAGATGGAGGGCGTGGAATGAGGCATGGCTGACTATGGCAAGAAGCCTGCCAACACTCAAGAACGGCCTGTGAGCACGGGCGTCCTGAATATCGGACTAACGGCCCTCGTGGTGCCTGTCACCATCACTGGCTTGGGGTCGTCCATGCGCCGCGCGGGGCGGTTCCCCATTTCCCGGAGTGAACACCCCAGCGCACTCATGGAAGACCCCGCCGAAGACATGGCAGACCCCGGCTGCGCCAGTGAGCACCCCGGATCGGAGATGGGAGACTTGGAGACGGCGGTGATTGCCGGTGCAAGGTTCGGGATGATGTCTTTGGGACGTGAAATGCGGTGCAGCAGGCACGTATGTTTGAGCCCATGCATCCACGTTTTCTCGTTCACCTCGCTTCGATTGTCACCGGCCTTGCCCTGACATCCTCGCCACTCATCGCACAGACAACCCCTGGAATCATCGGCGATGGCAAAGTGGATGACACAGTGGCCGTGCAAAAGGCAGTGGATGCTGGCGGAGCGGTGCGGTTTGCACGCGGCACCTACCGGCTGACCAAGACCGTGACGGTGGATCTCGACAAAACAGGCTTCATCTCGCTCAACGGCGATGGCGTGGCGCGTTTCGTGATGGAGGGCGCGGGACCGGCCTTCAAGTTTGTTGGTACGCACGGAGGCACGGCGGACCCGAAGAGCCTGAAGCCGGAAATCTTTGAGCGGCAGCGCACGCCGATGGTGGACGGCATCGAAATCGTTGGTGCTCATGCCGAAGCGGATGGCATCGAAGCGACGGGCACGATGCAGATCACCCTCACGCGTGTGGCCGTGCATGAGGCACGGCATGGCATCCATCTCACCGTGCGGAATCGCAACGTCATCATCAGCGACTGCCATTTGTATCACAACTCGGGCATCGGCGTGTTCTATGACAACGTCGATCTCCACCAGTCGAACATCATCGGCAGTCACATCAGCTACAACGCGGGCGGCGGTGTGGTCACGCGCGGCGGCGGCGTGCGGAACCTGCACATCGGCACCTGCGACATCGAGAGCAACATGACGCCCGAGGCACCGCCGACTGCAAATGTGCTCATCGACTGCACCGACGGCTCAACGGCGGAGGTGAGCATCGTCGGTTGCACCATCCAGCACAATCCATCGCCCGGCGCGGCGAACGTGCGCTTCATCGGCAAAGGCAGGCCGCGTGGCGACGACGACACCACGCAATGGGGCCACCTGAGCATCTCCGACAACGTGCTGAGCGACGTGGAGGTGAACATCGACCTCCAGCATGTGCGCGGCGCGGTGATCACCGGCAACACCTTCGGCGGCGGCTACGAGCACGACCTGCTGGTGACGAATTGCAGCAACATCGCCGTCGGCAGCAACACCTTCGACCGCAACCCGCCCTACTATCGCGGCAAAGCCGAAGCGGCGAAAGGCGGCCTCGTCTTCCGCGACTGCCGCGACATCACCCTGACCGGCCTGCACATCGACGGCATCCGCAGCCATCCCGCCGCTGTGCAGATCGAGAACGGCGACACCTTCAACCTCTCCGGTTGCACCATCCTCGACAGCGATGGCGCGGGCCTGCTGCTCAAAAACGTGACCAACAGCCTCGTCACCGGCTGCCTCATCGCCGACCGCCGCCCTGATCGCGCCCCAGCTCCATCCATCCGCATCGAAGGCTGCAAGGACAACACACTGGCCGGCAACAAGCTTGCTCACGACAGCGAAACTGTGCCCGCGCCTGCGAAGTGACTGCATCAGGCCTGGTTCAAGCGGCCGGATGAGCATCGACTGTGTGCCACACTTCACAGGCGCGTAGAACAGCGCCTTCAAGATTGCATGACGAATCCGTCTGTTTGAGGTGCCTCAAATGATTGAAACTATATTTACTGTGTTTTTCATATTTTAAACGCATGATCCTCAACAGCCTACGGCAAGACCCAAATTGAGAATCTTATGAAAACACAATTCTTCTTCGCCACTCTGTTCCTATCAGCCCTTACGCCCATGAAAACCCAGGCAGACATTCTGCTCGGCGCCCCAGGGGTGGTCGCGGGCACACGCATCGCCACCAGGATTCCGTTCTCCATCGAATACCAACTGGCCAGTTGCTACAAATTCATCTTTGCCGGCATCCAGGCCAAGGGTGACACCCTGGGAGCCCCCGGCTCCTCCGGCTCGGATGGCAACGGCGGCCAGTTTCATCTGCAGGCCACGGTGTCTGGCGGCAGCGGTTGCAACACCCCTGAACGGGCGGGGCTGATCGAGTTCCGTGATGTTCAAGACTACAACACCTCCCCGCTTCAGACCATCCTCATCTCCCCCAGCGTGACTTTCAAAGCCACCAACAGCCCGATCAACATCCATTTGGAATGGAAAGGCAATGGCAATGCCCACAAGCCCAATGGCATCTTCAATATCGTGGGTGAGTTCCAGAAGGATCCGCCGACACCGACAGGCTCTTTGAGTTTTGATGTGGGGCGCTGGACTCTAGCGGACAACCCAACTCCTGACGGCATGGTGTCCGTCATTCGTGAGTAAACACCCAATGCCTCCCATGAAGCCTGGACGCATCCCTGGAGCCGGCGCAGGATTCTATGCGCTTCTCGCCGGAGCCCTCGTGAGCACGGGCCTGGTGCATCCACAGCAGGCGCATGATGTGATTGATGAGCAGACTTTGCGAAAGCAAGCCGCCGCGACGCCGAGCTTTAAGACGCAACTGAGCAAAAAGGCCAGGCCGCTCAAGAACCAAGCCCCGGCCATCCAGAGTTCCCTTTGGAGGAACTCCATCATCATTTCCGACGGGGAAAAATTCACCCTCGTCCCTGTCGGCTCGGTCCTGCATCTGCCCGCCAAACTGAGGTCGTGCATCGTTGCCAAGCCACAAGGCGACTTCACCTTTTGGCCCAGTTTTCTGAAGCGAAATCAGACCTGGCTCGGTGCCAGGGAGGTCTCCTTGAGCCTCTCACGAGGCAATGTGCGGGAGGCCGACGCCTTGCAGAAGAGCCTGGTCGGAGATCCGCGCCTTCTCGTCGCCACCTACAAGGGCGGACCGATCACCGTCCTCGAACCAGCGCCCGCGAGCGAGGGCCTCACCTCCAAGTCGCCATGATCGTGCGGACGTGCTTCTTTGGCCTGATCACCACCGGGCTGCTCGCGCAGGCTCCCGAAACCTGGGTGCGGCAGACAGACCTCTCCACCGGCCAGGTTTATGACACACCCATCACAGGAACAGGCGGCATCTACACCTCCCCCCTGCCGGTGAATGAAATCGGCTCTCTCTACGAGCTCTTTGCGCGTGGCACGGCCTGGGACACGAACATTTACCTCCTCGACACCAAGATCATCAGCTCCTACAATCCTGCCGCCACAGTAAGTATCCTCTCAGAGGATGATTATGTGCGTGGCGATCCCGAGAGCACCACCTTTGTGAAACGCACACGCGCAGACCGGCCATTCTCGATCAACATCCAGGTGCAGGGCCTCGTCGAGGAAAGCTCCAGCATCGCGGAGCGCTTTGTTTACCTGGCCGTTCAGGGGAAAAACTACGACACGGTCACTTACTCCTCGCTGAACCAGCCGCAGTATCTGATCGATGAGTCCAATCTCGAGAACGGCGCCTACACCTTTGATGCCGCCTATCACCAGCTAAACTCGCCCGCCATCAGCTCAGGAAACGGCGAGCAGTCTTTCACCATCGTCCGCTATGCGGCTGATGAGGTGCCCGACACCATCCTGGCACAGCCCAAGATTGAAGTCTGGCCCGTGGCCACCGCCAGCATTGCCAAGATCACTGCCGGGCAGGTGTTCACCGACCGCATTCCGTCCGTGGTCATCTCGCTCCAGCACCTGTACCCAGACTCGCGCACCTATGCGCAGATCTACAAAGGCGCCCAGGTGCTTGGCACCACGGGAACCATCATCAACGGCACCGAGCTTCGCTACGGCAGGCACTACAACCCCGATCAGATCGAAGCATCCACCAATGTCCCGCAGAGTCTCTCCCTGTCGGTGGAGGATCTGTCCAACTACACCTTGAAGGACGGTCTCTACACCTTGGAGGTGATCACCCACACGCCCTTCTTCGGGCGCACGGCAGAGCGGCTTTATCACATCACCTTTGAGGTGGACCGCGTCATCACCTCGCGGAGCCAGATCAATACGAATGAGGCATCCAGCTCACTCGCCCCATGACCGAGCCCGTCGTCTTTCTCAACGACCGCTTTCTGCCCGCGTCGCAGGCGAAGCTGAACATCTATGACCTCGGCATCGTGCTCGGCGCGACGCTGACGGAGATGACGCGCACGTTTCGTCACCGGCCGTTTCGGGCCGAGGACCATGTGGCGCGGCTCTATCGCTCGCTGAAATTCTCTGGCATCACCGTGCCGTTCACACCCGAAGAGATGCTGGCACGGACGAATGAGTTGGCGGAGGCGAACTGCCGGCTCATCGGCCCCCATGAGGACATTGGCATCGTGCATTTTGTCACGCCGGGTGAAAACGCCCTCTACGCCGGCAGCGCGGGTGCTTCAGGGCCGTTGCAGCCAATTGTCTGCATTCACAGCTTCCCGCTGCGCTTTGAAATGTGGCGGCATTTGTTCACGGAGGGCGCGCATGCCGTCACGCCGTCGATCCGCCACATCCCGCCGCAGTGCATCGAACCGAAGATGAAGAACCGCAGCCGCCTGCACTGGTGGCTGGCCGACAAGCAATCGCAGGCAGTCGATCCGCGTGCCATCACGCTGTTGCTCGATCTCGACGGCAACGTCACCGAGTGCGCAGGCTCGAATTTCGTCATCATCAAAGGCAATGCGATCATCTCACCGACGACACGGAACATCCTCTGGGGCGTGAGCCTGCAAACGGTGAAGGAACTCGCGCCGCAGATCGGCATGGAGTTCATCGAGAAGGATTTTCAGCCTTACGACGTGGTGAACGCCGACGAAGCCTGGCTGACGACCACGCCCTACTGCATGGCACCCTGCACGAAGATCAACAACACGCCCATCGGCGGCGGAACGCCGGGAGCATGGTTCAAGAAGATGATCGGAGCATGGAGCGAGAGAGTGGATCTGGACATTGAAGGTCAAGTGATGAACTGATCCCGCCTGCCATGAAGCGCCCAGCCGTCCTTTTTGCCATGCTGATCGCGTTTTCCACGCGCGCAGTGGCTGCGGTCGATTACACGAAGGACATCAAGCCGCTGCTGAAGGAGCGCTGTGTGTCCTGCCATGGCTCCGTGAAGCAGAAAGGCGATCTGCGGCTCGATGCGGGTGCGCTGATCGAAAAAGACACCCATGCTGAGTTGATCAAGCGAGTGACCTCGCACGACGAAGACGAGCGCATGCCGCCGGAGGGCGCAAGACTCACGCAATCGCAGGTGGGAGCGCTGCGGGAGTGGTTCGCAGCCGGTGCGCCGTTTCCGAGCGATGAGGTCATCCCGAAGAAGCCTTCGGAGCACTGGTCGTTTCAGCCGGTGATGCGCCCCAAAGTGCCCAAATCGGCCTCGAAGCATCCGATTGATGCCTTTATCTTCGGCAAACACGAGCCAGTACCGCAGGCTTCGCCGCCAGCGTTGCTACGCCGCATCCACCTCGATCTCACCGGCCTGCCACCCACGATCGCCGAGCAGGATGCCTTCACCCATCAGTCCCATCCTTCCCATAAGTCCTATGAATCGGTGATAAACAGCCTCCTCACCCGCCCCGCCTACGGCGAACGCTGGGCGCGCCACTGGCTCGATGTCGTGCGCTACGCCGACAGCAACGGCTACGAGCGTGATGCCGAAAAGCCCTTCGTCTGGCGCTACCGCGACTACGTCATCGAATCGCTCAACCACGACAAACCCTTCGACCGCATCGTCGTGGAGCAGCTCGCGGGCGATGAACTGCCAGACCGCTCTCTCGAAACCCACATCGCCACCGGCTTCCTGCGCCTCGGCCATTGGGATGACGAGCCAGCCGATCCGGCGGCGGATCGCTACGACCAGCTCGACGACATCGTCAGCACCACCGGGCAGGCGTTTCTCGGTCTCACCATCGGCTGCGCACGCTGTCACGATCACAAATTCGAGCCGTTGGCCACGCGCGACTACTACAGCCTCGTCGCCATCTTCAATCCGCTCGAACGCCCGCGCAAAGGCCGCACCGAGCTGACCGTGCCCGTCGATGGCACGGAAGTTTACACCTGGCGCGAGCCATCCGCGAAGGCACCCGAGACGCATGTGCTCGTGCGTGGCTCGCCGACGCGATTCGGCGATCTCGTCGAGCCTGGGGTGCCTGTGATCCTCGCCAAACAACAATTCGCGTTTCCTAAACCGACCGACAAGACCACCCAACGCCGCCTCGGCCTCGCGCAATGGATCGCGAGCACGAACAACCCGCTCACCGCCCGCGTGATCGTGAACCGCGTCTGGCAGCAGCACTTCGGCCAGGGCCTCGTGACCACCGCGAACGACTTCGGCCTCATGGGAGCGGCTCCCACGCATCCCGAGCTGCTCGACTGGCTCGCGCATTGGTTCATGCATGATGCGCAGTGGTCACTGAAAAAGCTGCACCGCCTCATCCTCACCAGCCGCGCATGGCAAAGCAGCAGCGTAGAGCAAAGGGCCAGCAGCGAAGGGCAAAGAGCAAAGAGCGGAGGGTCCAATCCCGCCGCCTCATCATCAAGGAGCGATTCTGA
This sequence comes from Verrucomicrobiales bacterium, assembly GCA_003506995.1. Taxonomy (GTDB): domain Bacteria; phylum Verrucomicrobiota; class Verrucomicrobiia; order Verrucomicrobiales; family Verrucomicrobiaceae; genus Prosthecobacter. Next base: position 1,236 of record DNXB01000423.1, on the reverse strand, counting down.
CTCTTTGCCCTCCGCCCTTAGCCCTCCGCTCTACCGCTATCGTCGCTTGGAGGTCGAAGCCATCCGCGACTCCATGCTTGCCGTCAGCGGCCAGCTCAATCCGAAGCGTTTCGGTCCCGCGATGAAACCCGGCATTCCCGCTGCCGCGCTGGAAGCCAACACCGACAAGGAAAAGGTCTGGCAGGCCTCCGACGAGCGCGAAGCCTCGCGCCGCAGCATCTATGCCTTCATCAAGCGCGGCCTCGTCGTCCCCATGCTCGAAACCCTCGACCTCGCCGACACCGTCAGCAGTTGCCCCCAACGCCAGGTCACCACCGTCGCCCCACAGGCATTGAGTCTGTTCAACGGCGACTTCGTGAACCAGCAGGCTAAACACTTCGCCGCACGTTTGAAACGCGAAGCTGGTGACGATCCCGCAAAACAAATCACGCTCGCGTGGCGGCTGGCGTTGTGCCGCGAGCTGACGGCGGACGAACTGACGAAGATGCAGGCGTTTTTGCGCGAGGAATCCCTGGAGCAGGCCTGCCGCGTGATTTTGAATTTGAACGAGTTTGTTTATCCCGAGTGAGCGGGTTCAGATTGTCCGTCATCAAGACTCAGCCATCCAGACGCGCCTCTGGATGATCAAAGCACTCGGGGAATGCGATGCGCCAGATCGACAGAAGAATGAGCCTCCCGGAGTGTCAGGAACGCTGTTTCAGGGCTCATCACTCTCGGACGGCAGTTCCTTGAGCATCCGGTCGAAGTCAGACTCAAACAGGCGATCCTGCACGATCCTGTATTTCTCGAACTCGCTTTCGGCATAGGATTTCGCCAACTCCGCGGTGACTCTGCCCGCATCCTGGAGAATCTCGTGATCCCAGAGCCGAAGAAATCCACTCAATCGGTTTTCCCAGTCTTCCATGGTCATCGGGATCTTCCGCATCGCTTGCATCTCGGCCATGTCGAGGTAGGCGGAGACGATGCGCTGCATCTGCCCCAGTTCAGCGTCCGAAAGGTAGTTCTTGGCGATGGACACATCGTAACGCTGGATTTTGCCCTTGGGCGCAGCTTCCCAACTCGTCAGCCCCATGTTTTCCTTCTGGTGATTGGCCCGGTCCACGATGACTTCGGCCGCCGTCTGGCCATGCACCGCGTAGTGCATTTTGTTCTGAACTGCGGCAAAGAATCGCTTCGTGACCGTTGCGGAGGGGTCGTAGTCGAGTGCGGTGGCGTAGATGTCTGTGATCTTCTGGT
>DNXB01000233.1:15260-19262 GCA_003506995.1 Verrucomicrobiales bacterium | reverse complement strand
CGCAGGAGAAGGTCTGGCCGTCATCGCGCAGCGCCTCCATGGCGGCGAAGCCAAAAACATCGCAGGCACGTCCCACCTCGTAGCGCGTCTCTTTGAGGCAAAGCCCGGCCTCGGCGGTGATGAGCTGCGCGAACTCCTCGCGACGTGCATCGAGCAGATCGCGCGTCTTGTTCAGAATGCGGCTGCGCTCGTAGCGTGTGAGCGCCTCATGCGGCTTCAGGTGCGTTTTGATGACCGCATTGAGCTGTTCGCCGTTGATGCAGGCCACACGGCCGACTTGTTCGTTGTTCCAAGGATTGAAGACATCAATCCAGTGTTCGCTGGATGTCGCGGTGCCTGCGAGGTAGCTGGGGATGGAGTGCATAGGGGGAGGGGATTACGACAAAATCATGAAGGGTAAAATCATGGGGAAAGGCAGACAGAATCAGAGGATTGAAATGATTTTACCCACCATGATTTTGTCAGTTTTCAGGGTTGAATGGCGACGCGCTGCCACTGGCGGCTGCGGGTGAGTTCGAAGCCTTCGTTGAGCTGCTCCAAGCGCAGCGGCGGGCTGGTGAGTTTTTCAAAAGGCAGCCGCGTGTGGTTTTCCGCGAGGAAATCGAGCCCGGCGGCGAGATGATGCGGCGCATAGTTGTGGACGCCGCGCAGGGTGAGGCATTTGCGCAGCACGGCTTCGCCTGTGAGATCGATCTTTGTTTCAGGATGCACCATGCCAGCCCAAACGTAGTGCCCGCCGGGTCGCAACGCTTTGATGCCATCGGGAATGACCGCCGAACTGCCGGTGACTTCGAGCACGAGATCGACGGTGGGCGGCGTAGTGCCATGAGCGAGCGGGATGCCGCCAAACTCGGCCACGAGCGTGAGACGTTGCGGGCTGAGATCGGTGCAGAAGACCTCGCGCACCCCGCGATGCCTCAACCATGCGCAGGCATAGATGCCAAGCAGGCCGCCGCCTTGCACCAGAGCGCGGCCGCAGGGATCGGGCAGCGTTTCGAGCGCGTTGACGATGGTGGCGAGCGCGCAGTTGGCCGGTGCTGCGATGGCATCGGGCAGCGCTTCCGGCACCGTCATGATCTGCGTGCCTGGACGCAGCACGATGTGACTCGCGTAGCAGCCATTGAGGCCGCTGCCGTCAGTCAGCGCGGCGTGGCCGTATTTGAAAAGATGCTCACACTTTTGCGGCAGATGCCAGCGCGTGCAGGGCGCGCATTGACCGCAACTGTCAGCGAGTGTCCACGTCACGCGTTGCCCGCTGGCGATGCCATCGCGAGCACTGCTCACCACATGCCCAACGGCCTCATGCCCGAGCACGCAAGGCGTTGGCGCGGAGCGTCTGCCTTCAGTCGTGTGCAGATCAGAGCCGCAGATGGTGGCGAGCGAGATTTCGACGAGCACCTCGCCGGGATGGAGTTCATCGGGCAACAGCACGGTGCCCATTTGAAAAGGCTGGTTGGCACCGTGGAAGAGCTGGACGCGGGCGGAGTTCATCGACGGATCAAAAAGCAGGTTGGATGTTTGAGGGCAGTCTGGTAAACTCGCGCCCATGAACACGATCCGAACCGAGGTGGAAATCACGACAGACGGCGGCTTGAAGCTGCTCTCGCCGCTTCCTGCATGGCTGAAGCCAGGCCGCGCTCAGATCATGGTGATGGTGAAGGACGACTCGGAGCAGCCTGTGAAGCCCAAGAGACAAATACCCCCTGCGACGCCTGAGATGCTGGCGGTGAGGAAGAAGGCGTATGCCGAACTTCGAGCTTTGGGCGGCTTGCGTGATGTCATACCCGATCCTGTTGCCTGGCAGCGTGAGATTCGGGAAGATGTCGTCTTGCCAGGGAGGGGTTGAACGATGGTTTGCGACAGCAACATCTTGATTTATACCGCCGAAGAAGAGGACGGGGCGATTTGCCAACCCTACGCTGAAAGCCCAGATGCCTTGATTGCGAGTGTCACAAGGATTGAGGTGCTTGGCTTTCGACGCTTTAACGATCTCCCAGCGGAACGACAAGCGCGTCTTAACTCGATTGTCAATACCACCACCGAAGTCCCGCTTGATAATGAAATTATCGTGCGCGCCATCGCCCTGCGTCAGCAGAAAAGCATGAAGCTTGGAGACGCCATCATCGCCGCCACAGCGCTGGAATACGACCTGCCGCTGGTCACGCGCAACGAGGACGACTTCAAACACATCCCTGAGTTGCGCTTGATCAATCCCTTTGCGTCTCTTTGAGCGGGCGGTGTTCATCGGCGAATAAGGAGAGCTAAAACGGCGCTGCACACGGCGAAGATGGCGACGAGCGGGAAGACGAGCGCCACGCTCTCCACGCCGGGGGTGGTGGCGAAGGGGTTGTGCTGGATCATCCAGCCGATGAGGGGCTCGCCGAGGCCGGCCATGGCGTAGGCGAAGAAGTTCATCACGCCGACCGCGGTACCCGCCCGCTCGCGTCCCAGAAGATCCGGCGCGAGCGCCCAGAAGGCGGATTGCGGACCGTAGGCAAAGAAGCCGGCGAGGAACAACACCGGCACGCCCAAACGATGACCCGGTGGCAGCAGATACATGCTCATGGCGGCCACGGCGGCGAGGATCATGAAGCTGGCGATGNNAGAAGCGGTCGGAGATCCAGCCGCTCGTCACCGCGCCGAGCGCCATGCCGATGGGCAGCGCGATGCTGATCCATTTGCCGAGCGGGTCGGCCTTGAAGTCCTCGCCAAGAAAATAGACTGGCACCCAGATGAGCAGGCCGTAGCGCACGGTGTTCTGGAAACCGATGGCGAGGCCGGCGAGCAGCAGCCTGCCGTTTTTCAAGGCGATGCCGTAGCGCTGCCAGGAGGATTCTTTGCTGGCCTCGACAACGACGACCTTCTCATCCTCATGACTGTCGGAAAAACCGGCGTCGCTGGGTCGGTCACGCGCGATGAACCAGACGACCAGTCCGCCAAGCAGCATCAGGATGACTGGCAGCCGGAAGATCCAGCGCCAGTCGAGCCGCAAAACATCGAGCACGATCAGCGAGGTGGCAAACGAGAGCACGGATGACAAACCCGCCGCCAGCACATACAAACCGAAGGCACGCCCGCGCTCATGCGCGCCGAACCAGTTCGACACCAGACGGCTGCCCGGCGCCCAGCCCATGCTTTGCGCCAGACCGTTCAAACCCCAGGCTGCGGCGAGTGATTTGAAGCCGATGCCGAAGCTGGTGAGCCAGTTCAACAGGAACGACGCGACCGCGCCGAGGCACATCATGCGCCTGCCTCCGAACTTGTCGCCGAGGTTGCCGTTGATCATCTGCCCGGCGGCGTAGGCCCAGAGCATGGCCGCGCTGATCCAGCCGAGCGTTTGTTTGTCCAGCCCCAGCTCCGCCTGAATGCCCGGAATGGCGAACCCAAACGTCTGCCTGCCCGTGTAGTAAAACAGGTAGCAAAACATCACCGCGCCGAGCGACCAACGCCGTGCGTGGAGAAAGGCGGGATCGTTGGAACTCATGAGTTATGACAAAATCATGGTGGGTAAAATCATTGGGAGGCAGACAGAATCAGAAGGATTGGAAAATGATTTTACCCTTCATGATTTTGTCATTCTTCCGGCTCAATGCGTGCCGTTGCAGGTGAACTCGAAGATGTCGAAGTTCCGCACGTCACCGGCGGCGCGGGTGGCATAGGCAGCATTCAAGGGCTCGCTGAACAACAGCGGCACCATTTCCTCATAGCGCCCGCCATGACTGCGCAGCGCTCCGGCGAGCGCGGTGAGGTCGTGATAGGCCGGTGTGCGGCCCAGGACCACGTTGCGGGCGCTGGCGACGACGAGATCGCCCATGCGGTCCTCCGGCAGTTCCATCAAAAGCGCACCCACCTTGCGTTCGTGGCATTCGGTGATGCCAGCGCGAGCCAGCAGCCAGTCGCGCACCTTCGCCGCATCCATGCCCGGCGGCAGATGCACTTGTGCGAAGGAACCGAGCGCGCCGTGATGCGCCACATACGGATCGGTGATCGGCAGGATGACGC
>DNXB01000233.1:0-15154 GCA_003506995.1 Verrucomicrobiales bacterium | reverse complement strand
GCTTCCTCCGGCGCGTGCTTGTGCTGCATGTAGTCGGTGGTGCTAAGGTAAAGAAAATCGGCCATGCCGCGCTCCAGCATCGCCACACCGGCCTTCAGCACATAAAGGCTGGCATCGCCGCTGTAGATCGCGGGTGTGGGGCCGACGAGCGACTCCACGTCATCAATGCCATGCGTCACGCGCACGGCGTGCCTGGCCTTCTCCGATGAAAACGCGATGCCGCCCTCGCTGATGAGGCCGCTGGCGAAGATGTCGCGCAGCTTCTCTTTCGCCGTGACCACGGCCACCTTGCGCCCGGCGCGTTGCGCGTGCGGGAAGATGGTCTCGACTCGGAGAAACTTCGACGAGTTCATCATCACCTCCTCGCCGCTGGCGGTGTCGAAAAAGAAGTTCCCGCCGATGCCATGCACCGCAGGTGGCACGCCGGTGACGATACTGCTGTTGTTCACGTTGGTGAAAGTTGGCATGGCAGCGCGGGCAAAGCCACGCCAGCCGTTCACGCTCATCTTGGCGAGGTTTGGCATCAGTCCACGCACGATGGCGCAATCGAGGTATTCGTCCGCTGAGCCATCCAGACAGATGACGACGACAGGTTTGGAGGGCGGATTGTAGGTGCGATGATTGACGGTGAACATATGGTCAATGACAAATGTGGATGATGAAAGATGAATAGATAATCTGGTGTGCGTGGATCATGCTTTGCGGCGGTTTTTAGCCTGCTCTGATTGTGTCTTGATCAGCAAAGCTTTTACTTTTTCAGGAAGTCGATCACTCACATCTATGAGTTCGACTTGAAAAGTCGCAGCCGCGTGCGCGAGCCAGGAAGCCCCCTTGAGATGCTTGTCTAACTTTTCGTTAGCGTAGCAAAAAATAACCCTTCGATTAGGCTTCAAGCGTTTAAGCATAGCCAGCTTTAGAATGTCTCGAGCGGCCTTTTTCTTCTGGCCATCAAGCAAGGAACCCTGGCGAGCAAAAATCTCGACCAGAATGCTTTGTTGACTGTTGCTGCCATCAATCTGTACGCTTGATCCATCTGGAAGCTGAATGCAGCAGGGATTGAGCTCTCCAAGCTCAGGAAGAAGTAAGGCGCGAAAGTGCGGCTCTGCCTCATTTTGGGCAATACTGTTACCGGAACTATCTTTTTCGTGCATAGGAAATTGTGTTTCGATGGGTGGCGTTGAGGGAGTTTATTTGGCAGGTTTCAGATCATCCTCCGTGAGGTGGTAGCTGAAGACGGTTTCGCCAGCCTTGTTGATCAGCGAGGCATGAAACTCGGCGGGCGTGACGGTGCTGTCGGCGTCCACGCGCAGGAAAACATTTGGTTCCACGGCGCTGCGGACGAGATCGGGGTTATAGACGTTCAGCGAGGGAATGGTGCTGCCGTGAATGGGCGAGGCGATGAACTGCACCAGATCGTAGCCCACCGTTTTCTCCGTCTTGTAGCGCAGCACGCGGCTGGCGTGGATGTCGCCGCCGACGAGGATGACACCGGAGATTTTGTTTTCACCGATGAACTTCTGGATCGCCGTCAGCTCATGCTTGTAAGTGCCCCAGTCGTCGGATTCGAAGTTCTCCTTGTCATCCCAGATCACGCCGNNCGAGGCCAGCAGACCCTGTTGCAGCCACTCCCATTGTTTGGCGCCCAGCATGGTGGGACGATGCGTTGCGGCAAAGGAAGGCTCGGTCATGGAATACCAGCGGGTGTCGAGTACGAAGACCTCCACCGGACCGCGACGAAAGCTCGTGTAGATGCCGCCTGTGCCGTCCCCATACTCGCGCTGCGGGCGGTAGCGGGTGAAAACGAGGCGTGTGTTCTCTTTCCACGCCGCGAGGCCGGATGCATCGTTCCCGGCGAAGTCGTGGTCGTCCCACGTCCACCAACAAGGGCGCGATTTCAGCAGCGCCTGATACTCCGGCACGGCGGCGAACTCACGGTGCCGCCGCGTCTGCTTTTCCAGCTCCGTGCTGTCAATGTACGGCGTGTCGCCGATGAGCACGACGGCATCCACATTCTCCGCCGCCATGCGGTCCCACACCGCGCGGCTGCCCGCGTCTTCCTTGGCGCAGGAGCTGATGGCGAGCCGCACTTTGGCGGGCTTGCCGGCTGCCGGAGCCGTGGTCAGGGTCTGCCGGGCATCGGCGGCGATCACCTTGCCGCTTTGCAGGATGCGATACCGATACTTGGCGCCGGGCTGGAGGCCGGTCACCTGCCAGTGAAGGCAGAGATCGTCTTTTTCGTCCGCCACCCTCTTCATCACCAAGGGTGATCCGCCCGTCTCCGGCGTGACTTCCAGCGTGAACTCACCGGCGGCCACCGCGCGCATCCAGACCATGCCGGAGGTTTCGTCGGAATGTCCGAGGATGGGGCCGAGCATGGCGGGGGTGTCATCCGCTCCTCTTGCGAGCGTGGAGGCACCCAGCGCCAGTGCTCCGGTCAAGAAATCACGACGAGGCAGAGTAGGGGTTGGCGTCATAAACAGGTGGGAGGATGACAAAATCATGAAGGGCAGAATCATTTTCAGAGCATGATTTTACCCGCCATGATTTTGTCACGGCCTCATTGCTATCGACAAACGTGTTGCCTGGCAAGACATTTGTGTGATTCTAAAGCAACAACACTTTTTTCCTTCGTGAACCTCGTTGAACTCTCCCAGCGCATCAAACAGCGCCGCCTCGATCTCGGTTTGAGCCTGGAGGAGGTGGCGGCGGCGGCGGGGCAGACGCGGAGCTGGCTCTCGAAGGTGGAGAACTTCCGCATCACGCCCTCGCTGCCCGCGCTGGCCCGTGTGGCCGAGGCGATGCGCATCTCGCTCGCCACGCTGCTGGATGGGCTGGATTCCAAGCCGCAGATCGTTTTGACGAAGAAGAAGGACCGCCGCGCCATCCAGCGCGATCCGCAGAACTCTGACATCACCTATCACACGCTCACGAACGGCCGCGCCAGCCGCCGCATGAGCCCCTTTGTGCTCGACGTGCCCGCAGGCGGCGGCCGCAGCATCTCGCGACCGCATGAAGGCGAGGAGTTTCTCATCGTGCTGCGCGGCAAGGTCACGCTGGAATACGGCAAGGAGACCTTCCACCTCGACGAGGGCGACACGCTCTACTTCGACGCCGACACCCCGCACCGCCTGCACAACCCGCACAAAAAAGCCGCGCAGGTGATGTGCGTGTTTTTGGATGAGTGAGAGGAGGCGATGACAAAATCATGGCGGGTAAAATCATGTTCAGAATGAGTCCCCATGATTTTACCCTTCATGATTTTACCCTTCATGATTTTGTCGTTCCTCCGGCCCATTTTTCGCCAAACCGTGTCCAATCGGGCTGATGCAACGCCTTCTTGGGCATCATCCGAAATGCCAGGGTGTCCATCAACGTTTCCAATTCATGACTTCCGCCCCGCAAATCTCCAGACGCCACGCCTTGCAGACCGCCGCCTGCGGGTTCGGGGCGCTGGCGCTCAATGGCATCGCCACGGCGGCGAGTTTGCCGCGCGGGCTGCATCACACACCACGGGCGAAGCGCGTGATCTTTCTCTTCATGCACGGCGGACCGTCGCAGGTGGACACGTTTGACTACAAACCGAAGCTCCAGCAGATGGATGGCAAAAAGCTGCCCTTCGCACCGGCGAAGAACCTCGATCCATCCTCCACCAGCCAGGCGAAGCTGCTCGGATCACCGTGGAAGTTTCAGCAGCATGGCGAAGCGGGCCTGTGGGGCAGTGAGTTGTTCCCTGAAGTCTCGAAGCGGCTCGATGACCTCTGCGTCATCCGTTCCATGCAGAGCAAAGGCCAGTCGCACGGCCAGGCGGTGTGCATGATCCACACCGGCGCGGACAATTTTGTGCGTCCGTCCATCGGCTCGTGGATCAGCTACGGCCTCGGCAGCGAAAACGCCGATCTGCCCGCCTTTGTCAGCATCAGCCCGCCTGCCACGCACGGCGGTCCGCGCAATTACGGCAGCGCTTTCCTGCCCGCCGCGCATCAGGGCACCACCATAGGCCGCGCGGGCAAGCTCGGCAAAGACGCCAGCTTCCGCTTCCTGGATGCCAGCGGCGATTCCGCCGGTCAGATGCGCAAACTCGATCTGCTCCAGGCTATGAATCGTGAGCACTTCGAGCGCACGCGCCATGCGCCTGTTGAAGGCATGATTCAAAGCATGGAACTCGCCTTCCGCATGCAGCGCGAGGCACCCGGCGTGATGGACATCGAAAACGAACCCGCGCACATCAAGGCACTCTACGGCATCGGCGATGCGGTCACAGACAACTATGGTCGCCAGTGCCTGCTCGCGCGTCGCTTCGCCGAATCCGGCGTGCGCTTCATCCAGGTCAGCACACCGAACGTGTGGGACCAGCACTCAAATCTCGTTGCTGGTCATACGAAGAACGCCGCCGCCGTGGACCGCCCCATCGCCGGATTGCTCACCGATTTGAAACAGCGCGGCCTGCTGGAAGACACGCTCGTCGTCTGGGGCGGCGAGTTTGGCCGCACGCCCATCGTGCAAGGCGCGAACGGTCGCGACCACAACCCGCAAGGCTTCACCATGTGGCTTGCCGGTGGCGGTGTGAAAAGCGGCGTCGCGTATGGCGAGACCGACGACTTTGGCTACTACGCTGTGAAGGACAAAGTCCACATGCACGACCTCCACGCGACCATCCTGCACCTTCTCGGCATTGATCACCTGAAGCTGACCTATCGCTATGCTGGCCGTGATTTCCGCCTCACCGATGTGTACGGTGAGGTGGTGAACGGGATTTTTGCGTAGCTTCGGTTGGCAACCGAAGCACCAGATTCGATTGCCAATCGAATCTACGGCAACATGGCGATGCGAGCCTCGTTCAAAGCGCATGCTCCGCGTTCTCTTTTGCCTCCTCCTCGCCTCCACCTGCCTCGTTTTCGGTCAAGAAGCGAAAAAGAAGGCCAAAGCGGCTGCCGCACAGCCTTTCTCGTGGGTTTCGCCGATGCAAAGCGCTGAGTGGGCGAAGAAGACGCTGCCAGCAACGGTGAAGCATGCGACCTTCAAGAGTGCTTCGATGGGCATCGACGTGGGTTATTACATCTACCTGCCGCCGGGGTATGAGACGAGCCAGGAAAAGTATCCGGTGGTCTATCATCTGCATGGCGGGCGGCCTGGTGCGGAAAACAAAGCCGTGCGACTCGCGAGCTATGTGGATGCAGCGATCCAGAAGGGCACGATCAAGCCCACGATCTATGTTTTCCCGAATGGCGGCCCGATGAGCTGGTATGACATGCCGGAGATGAAGCACGGCATGGGCGAATCGGTCTTCGTGAAGGAACTCGTGCCGCATATCGACGCGACGTATCGCACCTGGGGCACGCGGGAGGGCCGGGCGCTGGAGGGTTACTCGCAGGGCGGCCGTGGGACCACGCGCATCATGTTCAAGCACCCGGAGCTGTTTCTCTCGGTAGCACCCGGCGGTTCTGGTTACGGACCGGAGAAGCACATCCAGGAAAATGACGGCTACGAGAGCGAGAAGCTGCGCTTCCTGCCGCTCGGCTACAACGCGTGGGATCTCGCGAAGGTCTTCGCGGAGCGCAAGGATCGCCCGGCGCTGAACATCCTCGTCTGGGATGGCACGAAGTGCTTCAACTACGAGCACAACTTGCAGTTCTCGGCTTACCTCAAGGAGCTGGGCATCGCGCATGAGTTCCTCTCGATCCCCGATGTGCCGCACACCGCCACCGGCAGCTACGATGTGAAAGGCGACGACATTATGCGCCATCACCAGAAGACTTTTGATCAGCACCGCCCGTAGCTGGCAATCGAAGCCCTCACCGAACCGATTCGAGTGGCACTCGAATCTACTTTGCCCCATGCGACCCCAACACCTCCTTCGCGCTTAAAAAACGAAGACCGGTGCTGATGAGCCTCAACACCGGTCTCCAAAGGTCTCACTCACGCGGCATCAATGCCCGTGGACGTCGCACTTTTCGGCCTCGGGCTCGGTTTCTTCGACGGTGGCGTTGTCCTTGAGGAACTCCATGGCTTCCTGGAGGAGCAGGTCGCCGCGCACGTTGTCGATGAGGCCGCTCTTCTGCGCCTCGGCCATGAATTTCTTCGCGGGCACCTTCTGGCGCTCGGCGAGCTGGGCGAGGGCCATGGCGATCTTCTGGCCGGGGACTTCGAGGGCTTCCTTCTTGGCGATTTGCTCGAGGATGAAGCTGACTTTGACGTTCTGGCGGGCCTGGTTGGTGGCGCTGTTGAGGATCTCGTCCTGCTGCTTCATGAGCTCTTCCTCGCCGATGCCCTGCTGCATGGCGCGCATGGCGATCTCGTTGGTGCGGCGCTGGGCCTCGCGGTTCACGACTTCCTGCGGCAGCTCAAACTCCACCTTTTCAAAGAGATGGGCGATGACCTGGTTGGACTTGGCGGCGTCGCGGGCCTGCTCCTTGCGGCGGCGGATGGCGTCGCGCACTTCGTCACGCAGTGTTTCGAGGGTCATTTCCTCGCCGCCGATCTTCTGGATGAACTCTTCGGTGAGTTCCGGCACGGCCTTGTTCTTCACCCCGTGGCATTTGGCGGCCAGGGCGATGGTTTTGCCACGCAGAGCCTCGAAATTAAAGTCGTCAGCCAGGGTGATGTTGAGCGTGCGCTCGTCGTCCTTGGCGATGCCCACCAGACCGGCGTAGAAGCCTGGGAGGAAATCGTCCTCCTCGGCGAGGAGGAACCAGTTTTCCTTCATCTCCTTCAGGTGCGCCGGGGCTTCTGGCATGGCCTCGCTCAGCGGCTGTCCATCAAGGCTGCCGGTGACGGTGAGGACGACGACATCGCCGTTGGCGGCGACGCGCTCCACATCTTCATAGGAGGCTTGGTTTTCGCGCAGGTGGAGGAGATCGTGGTCCACATCGGCGTCGGTGACCTCGATGCGCGGCAGCTTGACGGGGATGCCCTTGTACTCAGGCAGCTCAAACTTCGGCGCGAGGCTCATCTCGATGGTGAAGCTGAAGCTCTTGTCCGTGTCGTGATACATCTTGTCGTTCACGGCCAGGACGTTCAGCAGCTCGAGACCTTCGCTTTTCACAGCCTGGCGCAGGCCCTCGCTGATGAGCTTCTTTTCGAGCTCGTCCTTCACCTCGTTCTCGTAGCGCTTGGCGACGATGCTCTTCGGCGTCTTGCCGGGGCGATAGCCGGGGAGGCGCACCATGCTGGCGAAGTAAGTGATGATCTCGTCACGCTCCTTGCCGACCTGGTCGGCGGGAACGCGGACGTGGGCGACGGCGCGGCAGTTGGGCTGGTGTTCGACGTTGATGTTCATGGGGGGAAATGGGGCTGTGGGCGGATCCAGCGGGCTGCAAACCGGCCGCCGGATTCGGGGGGCGGGCATGCTAGGGCAACTTCCCGGTTTGACAACCCCGGAAAACCCGGTTCTTCCCCCCATGCGCTTGTTCCAACGATTCGAGGTCTGGCTGCTGCTCATCGCGGGCGGCATCGCCGTGTGGTGGTCTTTACAATCCGACCACCCAGGGGACGAGGGCGGTCCCGTGGCCGAAATGAGCGCTGACGCGCCATTGCAGCTCCGCCGCTGCACGCTGGAGCGTGATTTCGGCAATGCCCGGCTCGATCTCGAGGTGCGCTACAAAAACAGCAGCCCGCGCCCGCTCTTCATGCAGCCGCCGGACGTGCGTCTGACCAACGCCGCCGGGAAGGACGTGCCGCCCTTCATCCTGCCCGTCGAGCGCCCCGCCAGCGTCGAGGCCCAAACCACCTCCGACATCCGCCTGCGCTTCTGGCTGGAAAAAACCGACCTCACCGGTCCCCTGACCCTGGAAATCCGTGGTCAGAAGCTGGAGGTGAAAAACAGCACGCCGTTTGATTTGGAAAAGCTGGAGAACAAGAAGCCGAAGGTGTGGACGAGCGCGGTTTGGATGCCATAAGCACCAAAAACAGAATTACCATTGGCTATACCGTCTCAAAACGGCTATTTTCAATTTGTGATCACCAGTTTTGCAGACAAGGAAACTGAGGCTGTTTTCCAGGGGAGCTTTGTCAAAAAGCTGCCACGAGACATGCAGCTCTCCGCGCATACCAAGCTGCTGATGCTGGACTCGATCGAAAACATCCAGGCGCTCCAGCTCCGGCCAGGACTGCACTGCAAAAAGCTCACAGGACAGCTCAAGGAGTTCTGGAGCATCCGCATCAACAGCCAATGGCGAATTGTGTTCCTGTGGTCCGAAGAAACCGCCAGGGCCAGTTCCGTCCAGATCGCAGATTACCATTAGCCCGTCACGTCTTTCAAACATCCGTCCAATCAAAGCATGAAAACAAAATCAAAACCTGACCGCATTCCGCCGGTCCACCCAGGACAGATTCTCCTCACTGAGTTTTTGGAACCCGAAGGCATCAGCCAATACCGTCTGGCTCAAGCCACAGGGCTTCCTGCCAGCCGCATCAGCGATCTGGTCAAAGCACGCCGAGGCATCACACCCGACAGCGCGATCCGTTTGGGGAAGGCTTTCGGCACCGGCACGAACTTCTGGCTTAATCTCCAGGCACATTATGACGTCAGGGTCGCGCAGGAGTCGAACGAGAAGGAATACGATGCCATCCCGCTATTGAGCGTGGCAGCCTGAAGCCCTCACGCCTTCAAAACCACCCACGTCGCGCCCCAGGAACCGCTCGCTTCATCGGCGGGCCAGATCCATTGCTGCACTTCGGGCAAGTTCGCGAGCAGGTGATGCACGCCGGTCCGCAGGGTGCCGCTGCCCTTGCCGTGGATGATGCGGACGCGGTAAATGCCGCGTTTGCGGCATTCGGCGAAGTATTCGGGCAGGAGGCTGCTGATTTCATCCGGACGGAAGGTGTGCAGATCAAGTTCCGGGCCGATGGGGTGCTCCACCAGCTCGGGGATCGCGTCGTCATCGGCTTCAGGCATAGGCGGAGAGTGTGTATCGGGATGAACTGAGTCCAGCGGCAAACGTCTGCTCCGAGGCATGCTGATTTTGCCGCAGAGGGGCAAAGAGGCAGAGGAGCAGAAAATTTCAATGACTCAGCCGCTCTGCTCCTCCGCCTCTCCGCGGCAAATCTGCTCGTGGCAAAGCTTGTGAACCACCCTGTCGCGTCTAGCGTGCGCGAATCGTTCCCAAGGAGTTTGTTTTGTTTACCCACCTACGAGCCTGGTTCCAGCAACTGCGTGACATCGCGCTTGAGGGAAAGGCGTCGCTGCAATCCGTCGTCGCTGAGAGCGCGTTGGACCCCTTTCCGCTGCGGCGGACGCTGCTGGGCTATGGGAAGCGCAGCTTCACGGCTGATCTGCGCGCCGGAACGAGCGTGGCGCTGCTCGACATCCCCCAAGGAATGGCCTACGCGCTGATCGCCGGGCTGCCGCTGCAATACGGCATCACCTGCTCCGCCATCGCGGCGCTGGTGGGGCCGTTGCTCGCTTCCTCACGCCACACGATCTTCGGGCCGACGAATGCGACGGCGTTCATGGTGTTCTCGTATTTCGCGGCCTATCCCAACATGGACCGGATCGGCATGATGCCGCTGCTGGTGTTCATGACGGCGGCGCTGCTGATCGCGGGCGCTTTTTTGCGCGTGGCGGATCTCACGCAATTCATCAGCCGCACCGTGGTGGTGGCGTATGTGACCGGCGCTTCGATTTTGATCACGGCGAACCAGCTTCCGGTGCTGCTGGGCATTCCCAGCGAGGTCTTGCAGGCCAGCGGGAAGCTGGTCATCACCTTCCCGGGCCACGTTCACCGCATTCTCACGCATCTGGATCATGCGGGCTGGCTTAGCATCACGTTTTCCGTGCTCACTCTGGCCTGCTTCATCAGCCTGAGGCGCTGGCGGCCGCGCTGGCCGGCCTTCGCGGTCACGATCATTGTCGTCTCTGTGCTCGCGCTCATTCCGGCGGCGTTCGGGCTGCATGTGCCGACTTTCAGCAACGCCACCTTCACCTGGAGCGAGCTGCTGCCGCCTTTCCCGGATTTCATGTCCACCGGGGCGCTGGCGGATGCCAGCCGGCTGTTTGGACTCGCGGCGGCGCTGGCCTTTCTCGCCACACTGGAAAACAGCGCCATGTCCAAGACGCTCGCCAGCCGCTCGAGTCAACGCGTGGACCCAAACCAGGACATGCTGGCGCTCGGCGCGTCGAACCTGGCCTGCGCCTATCTCAGCGGCATGTCCGCCTCGTGCTCGCTCACGCGCTCCGCCTTGAATTTTGCCTCGGGGGCGCGCACCGGTCTGGCCAGCATGTGGAACGGCCTGTGCTGCCTGATTGGCGCGCTGACGCTGGGTGGCGCCGTGGCTTACATCCCGCGGGCGGCGCTGGCCACGCTGGTCATTTGCGTGGCCGTTTCGCTCTTCAATAAGCGGCACATCCGCATCTCCATCCATGCCACGCGCTCGGACGCCCTGGTGTTTTATATCACGCTGCTCGCCACGCTGATGCTGCCGCTGCATGTCGCCATTTTCGTCGGCATCGGTGTTTCCATCGTGCTGTATCTGCACAAAGCCAGCCGTCCGTCGCTGGTCGAGTACGAGTTCAACGAGGAAGGCCACCTCACTGAGGCGCGAGAGGGCGCGCGCCAGCATCCGTCCATTTCGATTGTGCATGTCGAGGGCGACCTGTTTTTCGCCTCCGCCGATCTGTTCCGCACGCAGATCCAGCGCTCGTGTGTCGATCCGAACCTGCGCATCATCATCCTGCGGCTCAAAAACGCGCGTCATCTCGACGCCACCTGCGCCATGGCCATCGAGGAGCTCGTGCGCACGCTGCGCACGGACGGGCGGGATCTCATCATCAGCGGCGTGGTGAAGGATCTCTACCGCGTGTTGAAGGATTCCGGCCTGGTGGAGGTTGTGGGCAAGGACAACATCTTCCCCGCCAGCCCCACCAACCCCAACCTCGCCACGCGCAACGCCCTGCGGCGCGCCCAGGAGATCCTCGGCATCAAGGACGCCGATGTGCGCATCTATTTCGATCCGGCCAAGCAGGCCAAAACGTAACTCCTCCCCCATGAAATGGTCCTTCCGCATCTTCACCATCGCCGGCACCGAGGTGCGCGTCCACGTCACCTTTTTTCTGCTGCTGCTGTTTATCGCCGGTCATGGCCTCATGAGCGGCCAGGGCATGGCTGTGGCGCTGGAGTCCATGCTGTTCATCGGTGTGCTGTTCACCTGCGTGCTGCTGCATGAGTTCGGGCATGTGCTGGCCGCGCGCGGCTACGGCATCCGCACGCCGGACATCACGCTGCTGCCCATCGGCGGCGTGGCGCGGCTGGAGCGCATGCCGCGCAAGCCCTCGCAGGAGCTCGTCGTCGCCATCTGCGGGCCGCTGGTGAATGTGGCCATCGCGGCGGCCATTTATCTCATCTTCGGCATCAGCGCCGTGATCGATCCCGCCTACGACTTTGGCAAGACCGGAAACTTCTTTGAAAAACTCATGGTGTGGAATGTCATCATGGTGGTCTTCAACATGATCCCGGCTTTTCCCATGGATGGCGGCCGCGTGCTGCGCGCGCTCCTGGCCATGTTCCTCGACTATGGCAAGGCCACGCGCTGGGCGGCGGCGCTCGGGCAGGGCATCGCGATGCTGCTGGCGATCTCCATGCTGCTGAACAAGGTCGCGTTTCACCCGCTGCTGCTCCTGATCGCCTTCTTCATCTTCATGGCCGCCGGCCAGGAGGCCGCCAGCGTCACCCAGCAGGAGGCCACGCGTGATCTGCGCGTGAAGGACGCCATGCTCACCGATTTCCGCTCGCTGCCCCCGCACGCCACGCTGCGGGACGGCGTCACACTGCTGCTCGCCGGTGCCCAGCAGGATTTTCCGGTGCTAGACACGCATGGCGGCATGCAGGGCATGCTCACACGGCATGATCTCATCTCGGCGCTGGCGGAAAATGGCCCCGCGCATCCCGTGATCGACGTCATGCGCCGCTGCCCGGATGCCACGCAGCCAGCCATCGATCTCACCCAGGCCCTCGACGCGCTCGGGGCGAGCGACTGCCCCGCCCTGCCTGTCATTGATCCGCTCAGCGGCGAGCTCGTCGGCCTGCTCACCGCCGAAAACATCGGCGAGACGCTCATGGTGCGCGCGGCGCTGATGAAGATGCGCGCAGCGGCCTGATCGTGGTTCGTGGCGGATGGCGTCAGCCTTCCGCCATCGGCGGAACTCTCACGAGTTCCGCTACAAATTCACCGCTGGGAGCGGCGCGACGATGTTTACCGGCCAGGGCATGAATTTTTCGATGATACCGGGGGCGAGTTCTTTGCCGGTCTCGTAGGCGCGGCGGAACATTTCGAGCTTGGCGTCGATGTTATCGACGTGATGCAGCGCGATGGCCTCCGGCGTCTTTGGCAGCACGGGGGAGCCGAACTCATGCGTGCCGTGATGGGCGGCGATGAGATGCAGCAGGTGCAGGCGCACCGTTTCGGAGGCGGGTTCGAGCAGCGTCCACTCCGCAGCAGCGGGTGTGTCCAGCAGGTCGCGCCACATCTTGTTCACCAGCTCCAGCCCGAGCGGAATGTGGCCGAGCATCTCGGCGGTGAGGTTGTAGGGCATGGTGAAGCCGGACTCGGCATAAGCGTTCTCCCAGAGCTTGCCGCAGTCGTGAAACAGCACGCCAGCGATCATCAGATCGCGGTTCAAAGCCGGATAAACGCCCGCAATCGCCATCGCGCAGCGCATCATCTGCGCCACATGCTCCACCAGGCCGCCACGGCGGGCGTGATGGTTGCGCCGCGCCGCGCCGGTGCGGCGAAAACGCTCGCCGTGACGCTCCAGGAAGGCGGAGCAGAGCTTCAGCAGCCGTGGATCGCGAATGGACTCGACGAAGGCCACGATGTCGGCGTAATCGGCCTGCTGGCGGGCGGCGAGATCGGGATCGCCGAGCAGCAAGGTGCTCGATTCATCTTCAGCAAGCGCCCGCATCTGCACCTGGCGTGGTTCCAGGCCGTATTTGCCCTCGACCCACTGTCCGGCGAGCTGGATGAAGGTGTTGCGCGTTAGCTTGGCGGCGTCTTGAAACAGCGGGTGGTTATCGAACACCCGCCAGACAAAGGAATCGCCCGCATCGACGAGTTTGACCTCGTAAAACGGGCTGCCGGAGCTGGTGGCTTTTTCAATGCGCGACTCGACCTGCAAGTGCAGCCGGTAAGGCTGCGGCGTCTGGTTCGCGACCTGCCGGAGCTGCGTGATCGTGATCAGGTCGAGATCGCTGGCGGTGGTGTCTTCCATGCGGGCAGATTGGCCGCAGCGCACACAAAACGTCAAGAGCGAAGCCGCTACATCGCCGGTGTGGCAATCTCCCGCCACGGCCCCTGCTTGAGCACGATGTCGGGCACGAGAGACTGCCACTGCGGGTCGCGGGCGTGGATCATGTTCCGCACCTCGGCGCTGGTGTGGAAGAGAAAGTCGTGATTGGGCTCTTCCAGCGCGCGCACGCACTTGGTTTCGACCAGGTAGCGCAGGAGGTGCTTCTGCTCGGGCGTGATGTGGACGTCGTTGACGCTGAGCACCTGGCCGGTCAGCGGATTGCCCATGGGATAGACATAGACGCGCACCTGGTTTTTAAACAGGCGGCCAAAGGCCTCCAGCAGGCCGCCTTCGAGGTCGGTACACCAGCGTTCGTTGAACAGCTCCTGGAACAACGGCAGGCCGAGCACGATGCCGATGGGGCATTGCGTGTGGCGGGCCAGGTAGCTGCTGATGCGGTGAAACTCGGGATACTTCGAGATGAGCACGTTTTTGCCGAGCGCCTGGAGAATGTCCGCCCGCGCCAGGAAATCGCTGTCCGGCACCTCGGCGCCGCTGGCAAGGAGGTTGTGCATGGTGATTTCGAGGATCTCGATGTTGTCGCGCGCCTGCTCGCCGAAATCGGCATGAAACGCGGCCTGGCCGCGCTCGATCATGTCGAGATTGAGCTTGGTGATGGGGTCAAAGCTGCCGCGCTTGAGGATGACGGGCTTTTTCCAGAGCACGTCGGAGGCCTGCCAGATCTCACCGTCCGCGCCGAACAAGGCGGCATCGGCGAGGCCAAGGCGCACGAGCCTGAGAGCGACGAGACGGTCCTGATACTCGTGCGCGGCAAAGGCGGGGCCGCTGAAGTCGATCATGTCGATCTCGACGCGTTTGCGGCCCACGTCATCGAGCAGGCTTTCGAGGAAGGTGTTGAGAAAGCCGTGCAGATGGAAGGCGGCGTAGATGAGATTGACGCCGAGCTTGCCGAGCGCCTCGGCCTGGCGGGCGTTGGATTCATCCAGCAGCCGCACATGCATCTGGATCTCGTTGGCGGGGCCGCCCGGCTCGGTTTGAAAGCGCAGGCCGATCCAGCCGTGGCATTCCTCCTTCGTGTCGCGGTAGGATTTGGCCCGCACGGTGTCGGCCAGGGTGAAGAAGGTCGTCGTCGCGCCGCGTTTGGCATGCAGACGCTGGATGAGCATGGGGTACTCGTGCTCCAGCATGGCGCACATGCGCTGGCGGGAGACGTAGCGGGTGGCCTTGCCGTAAATCTCGTCACTGATGATCATGTCGTAGGCGGACATGGTCTTCGCCACAGTGCCGGAGGCCCCGCCGGCGCGGAAGAACCAGTTCGCGATCTCCTGCCCGGCTCCGATCTCGGCAAAGGTGCCGTAGATGGTGTGGGCAAGGTTGATCTTGAGCGCTTTCTCAAGGGTTCCGGGGCGGTCGGTGACGGAATTCATACGGCCTGCCCACGATGCGCAGGCCGGATGCCGATGCACGAGGCTTTTACAGCCGCTTCAGCCCCTTTCCGGCCAATACGGCACGGCATGGCTCAAAAGCGGCCAGTTGCGCCAAGTGCCACGCCAGTTGTGCCAGAAATGGCACTTTGCCCCTCTTCTCACGTCTCGCGTCTCACCTCTCGATTCTCCATAAAACATTGATTCACAATGATCAAAGTCACGCGGACCCCCACTTGGCACGCTTTGAGCCAAGTAGAGAGCACCAAAACCCCAACTCCCACCCTTTTCCCCACCCCCCAAAACCATGAGCAAAATCCTCGGCATTGACCTCGGCACCACGAACTCCTGCATGGCCGTCCTCGAAGGCGGCAAAGCGATGGTGCTCGAAAACAGCGAAGGCGCCCGCACCACACCTTCCATCGTCGCCTTCACCAAGAGCGGCGAGCGCGTCGTCGGTCAGGCCGCCAAGCGCCAGGCCGTGACGAAC
>DNXB01000474.1 GCA_003506995.1 Verrucomicrobiales bacterium | reverse complement strand
ACCAGCCCGGCGTGAAGGTGCCCATGCGGTTGGGATGCCGTCCGGTGAGAAAGCTCGCGCGTGTGGGCGAGCAGCTCGGATGCGCGGCGTAGAAGCGCTCGAACTTCAAGGCCGTGGCCGCCATCTCATCCAGCACGGGCGTTTTGACGTGCGGGTGGCCGTTGTAACCAGTTTCCTCCCAGCCGTGGTCATCGCCCATCATGAGGATGATGTTCGGTGTGGCGGCCTGGAGTGACGCGCACCAAGCGGTGAGGCACAGGGAGAGAAGCAGGGATGTTTTCATGAGATGGGATGGGTGCGGGACTTCAACGAATCTTCCAGATCTTCACATCGTCGATCCAGACGGTGTTGTTCACGAGAAAGCTGAACCAACGTTTCATCGGATGTGCGAAACCTTCCGAGCGATGTTTGGCGAGCAGCTTGCCGTCGATGCTGAGGCGCATTTCATCGCCTTCGATGACGAGGACGAGTTCATGCCACTCGGTGTCGGCTTTGTAGGGCACGCTGATGTTTTTGGTCTTCAGCAGGGCTTCGAGGTCGGCGGGGACTTTCTGCTTCTTCGCCACCGCGTCATCTCGGCGCTTGCGGTTCTCCAGGTTCATGATGCCGGTCTTGTGATCGGTCAGCGTGATGCTGGCTTGCGAAAGGATGCCGTAGCAGAGATGCCCGGCCCAGATGCCCTTCGTCTCGCGGTCCACGAAACCGAGCTGAAGTGTCTCCGCCTTGTTGAGGCCGGGAAAACGAAAGCGAATCACCGCTCCACCATCTGAAAAGCCTGCCTCGTGATGAATGTGCGCCGCGTGCTTGGCCTCTTTGGAGGCGCTGGCGATCTTGAGGATGCCTTCGTCCAGATCCGCCATCTTGATGTGCGGCACACGATCCGCCGTGGCGCTGTTCCAGCCGTTGCCGATGGCCTTGGCGAGGTTGCCGTCCTCCTCACGCTCAAAGGCATCATGGAAGATGAGCGTGCCTTTTTCGCGGAGCCATGCGGCGTCATCCTGCGCGGAGGCGACAAGGCTGATGGCGACAAAGTGAAGGATGAGGAGAGAAAGCTTCATGCTGGCCTACGGAATACGCGGAAGACACGGAAATCCAATCCTCCCAGTTGTCTGATGTTCTTTTCCGGGTGTTCTGTGTGTTCCGTAGGCACTCACTCTTGGGGAAGGAGTCCGAGGAGCTTTGCTGCAAAACGCTTCCCGATCTCATTCTGCGCGGCGGTGTCGAAATGAACGGCATCGCCGATGTGAGTCTTCAAATCGCGGGCATCAACGCAGGCTGTATGCGGCACCGACTTCGGCAAAGAGAGCTGGATCTCATTCATCGCTTTCAAATCCGTCAGCAGCGGTTCCGTCTTCATCTCGCCGATGGTGCAGGCGACGAAGGGCAGCTCCGGCAGCGCGAGATCGGCGCGGAGGGCTTCGATCATCGCACGAAGTCGCTCTGCATGTTGAGGAAGCTCCTGCGGATTCGCGTTCGCCTCGCCTTGCAGCCAGATCACGCCGCGAATGCGGGCTTTCACTGGCGCAGTGTTTTGCAGGGCGAGTTTCGCCCGGCGCAGTGCTTCTTCGTAAAGCTTCGCGCCCTTTTGCCAAAGCTTGATCGACGATCCGCCGACCGCGCAGGGCACGAGGCCGATGACCGCTTTCGGATTCGCAGCCGCAAGCGTTTCCGCAAAAGCCAGTCCGGGGCCGACACCGGCGTTGTCGTGGCCTTGGAAGGTCTTCGCATCGCCCGTGAGGTGCAGCGGATGCCGCGCCAGATACCACTGGTCGTCTTTGAGATGCATCATGACGATGCGCGGATCACGCTTCGGCCCCTCCGGCATCACGCCGCGACCTTTCATGTTCGACTGGCCCATGAGCAGGAACAGATCGAGCTGCGTCACGCCCTCCGGCAACTTCGTGATGTCCACGCTGACAAGCGGAGGCTTCGTGGGCGGTGGTGTGGCGGCTTTCTTGGCCTTCTGCGCAAAGAGCGAAGGGCAGAGGGCAAGGAGGAGAATGGCAAGGACGCGGTGCATGGCGCGTGAACGAGGAGCGTGCGTGGATGTTGCACCGCTGAGGCGGAGAGAACGCGGAGAAACCGGAAATGAGGGGCTCATGCAAACTCCGCTTCATTGCCTCTCTGCTCCTCTGCGGCAAAGCGAACGGCCTGGACGCTCATTTTTGCCGCAGAGGGGCGGAGGAGCAGAGTGGCAGAGGATGGGTTTGCTCTGAGGATCGCGAGTCGCTCGAAATCGTCCGGCCCATGAGATGATCCATCTGCGCATAAGCACGCTCGGAGGTGACTCGCGGCATCTGCGAACGAATCAGACGAAGCTTGGTGGACAGTTGTTGGAGGCTCATCTTTGCTGGGAGGGAATAATCCTTGTTCCGGTCAGTCCGGCAGCATGTTCCTATGGCTTGTGAACTTCCTTCGAGGTTACGACTGCTTATCAAATGGATTCGACAAACGCAGTCTGTCGATGTGCTTGTAGTCATCGACATTCCGTGTGGCGAGTTCGAGATCGTGCTCAAGGGCGGTGGCGGCGATGAGGGAATCGCCCAGCGACATCTTTTTCTGCTGTCTCAGCTCAATGGCGCGGTCTGCGATGGCATCAGTGAGGGAAAGCGTCGATCCAGCGGCCAGGAAGGTTTCAAGATCGTTCTTGTCCTCTGGAGTGATACGGTGCCAGCCGAGCACTTTGACACGGGTGGCCTGTGAGACGGCGAACGGCTCCGACATGATCTCCGTCCGCAGCCAGTCATGAGCGGGCTGGGTGGCATAGATGACGATGTTGCTGTCCAGCACTCTCATCAGTCGCGTCCGGGAAGAGGTCGATCCGTGCGCTGCTCACGCTGCCAGGCCTCGGCATCGCCGATCCCTGCGATGCCGCCACGCGCGGCGATGCGGTTGAGGGCGGCAACAGCTCGGGAGTTCTTGTCGGCCCCGTTGGTCGCACCGCCATCCGTCGGAACCTCAGGCTCCACCATGTCGAGCAAGCTCACAATGATGCGCTCCAGCCGCGCCGCACGCTGCGGCGGCAGTTGGCGGAGGCGAAGGTCGATGCGTTCAGCGATGGCGCTCATGGGCCAAAGAGTAATGGATGCGGCTGATGTTGGCAATGCCGGGGATTCTTATCGCGGATCACGCTTCGGCTCCTCCGGCATCACGCCGCGCCCTTTCATGTTCGACTGGCCCATGAGCAGGAACAGATCGAGCTGCGTCGCGCCCTCCGGCAGCTTCGTGATGTCCACGGCTTCCAGCGGCGGCTTCGTGGGCGGTGGTGTGGCGGCTTTCTTGGCCTTCTGCGCAAAGAGCGAAGGGCAGAGGGCGAGGAGGAGAATGGCGAGGACGCGGGTCATGGTGCGTGAACGCGGAGTGTTTGTGGATGTTGCACCGCTGAGGTGGGGAGAACGCGGAGAAACCGGAACGGAGGGACTCATGCAAACTCCGCCTCATTGCCTCTCTGCTCCTCTGCGGCAAAGCGAACGGCCTGGACGCTCATTTTTGCCGCAGAGGGGCGGAGGAGCAGAGTGGCAGAGGATGGGTTTGTTCTGATGGTCGCGAGTCGCTCGGCCCTCGAGATGATCCATCTGAGCATAAGCACGCTCAGAGCTGACTCGTGGCATCTGCGAACGAATCAGGCGGAGCTTGGCCGACAGTTGTTGGAAACTCATTTTCTTCATAGAGGGACAGAAACTTTGTCCCCTATCAACCGCCCTGGGCTCACTCGAGACACAACATGCTGGCAGACGATTACTTCACCTCCCAGAAGTAGGCGAAAATAATGGGATTCTTTCCTTCTCCATCCGTGTAGCGAATCCCGCCCTTGGGCACCAAGTCGCTGTTCTGCAAATATTCTTTTGCGAGAGCAATCGTCGTAGCTTCCCAGATGGCCCTTACAATTGTCCCGTCTTCGCATTCCATTGTTGGCTTATCAATCAAGGCACACGATGGGCTGCTTTCATCGTATAACGGAAGGTTCGCAAATTCTGCCAATTGCTCGTATTCAATCTCAGTCATAGTTGTGTGCGTGGTAGGCTAGGTGGTTTTGTATATCTGGTCCAAGATGGCCATCATAAAAGATCAAAACATGTGACCTCGGTTAGTCGGCGCGTTAGCTTTTCTGGCGATTCTGCTCAATCAGCGTGTCAGCAATATCAATCAAGAGAAGCGAGGCCTGTTTTGTGGCAATTGTTACAAAGCAACCCAGAACTCCAACAGCAATGCCAATGATAACCGAGGCTCCACTGTTATTCTGAACTCCAGTCATGACAGAAAACCCTGCGAGCAAGACAATTGCGATGATGGAGATAATGGTGAACAAACTGATCATCTCGCGCAGAGCTGTGTAGCATGTGCGGCTCCGTGTCATTTCCAAGAAGGCCAAAGGTGATTGGCCTTGGTAGGTTGTGTTCAGTCTAGGCTGTTGTGCTTCATCTATGGGCTGCTGTGGTTGAATGACCTGTTCGTTCTGCTGAACAAGGATGGATGTGAGGGGCATCCAATTTACGCTGCGTTTGAGTGTCCCAAGCGATTGGCCGTTTGCTTCTAGCGCCTCAAAATCCCAATCAACCTTACCACCTTGAATTTGCGCGTTAATTCCATCAAGCGTATGCGGACCACTAAATTCGGACGTGCCAGGTTTCTTGAGCCAGTATTTCATACAGTGAGTTATTGATCTTGGTGAGGATACAATCTTGGTCAAGCATGCCAAGGTGTTCTGCCACTATTTCCTTGTCCCAGGCACCACCGGCCCCGTTCCCTGCGGCCTGCTGGTGCGGGGTTTCTCGATCTTGGTGGCTGTGGAGAGTTTAGCGGCATCGAAGGGCACGAGCGGCGACTCAGGCAGCACCTTGAGGCGGAGGTCCTTGATTTCGACGCGGTTGGGGTTGCCGCGATGGAGCTGGATGGCGAGGAGGCCCTCCAAGGCGCGTTTCTTTTCGTCGTGGTCGATGAGTTCGGAGGTGGGCTGGCCGTTGATTTGATGGGTGAGGCGGTTGCCTTTCGCGATGATGATGTATTCGTTCCACTGGCTGACGTCTGCCTTCACGGGCGCGTGCTCGCTGAGCTGCCAGAGGGCGCCGTCGGGGTCGAGGAGGACGTTTTTGCCGTTGAGGCCGAAGATGCCGCGGCCCTTTTCCTCATACGTCATGCCGGTGTGCTCGATGGCGGGATGGATGTCGCACTGGTAGCCGGTGATGACCCACGGGGCGACCTCCGGCAGCTCGCGGCTGCGGTATTGGATGCCGCTGTTGTTGTCGCCGATGACGCGGATGGTGGCGCGCAATTCGAAGTCCTTCACTTTGCCGCCGCGCCAGACGAGGAAGCTGTTGTTTGCCATGGCCTCCGGTGCGGGATTGGTGCCGATGACAATGCCGTTTTCGACCTTCCAGAGCTTCGGATCGCCGTCCCAGCCGGTGAGGTCTTGGCCGTTGAAGAGAGGGACGGCGTCGCCTTCGGCGGCGAATGACGAAACCAGAGCCGAGCAAAGCGAGACAGCCAGCACCGCGAAGCCTGTGCTGCCCCGCAGGGGTGAGCGAAGCGAAGCAATGACGAATGACGAAAGGAGGAGGGCGGTGAGGAAGGGGCGCGGAGGATTCATCCGGGTTCAACGAGTGACGAACAGGGGTCTTTCCGTCGGCTCACTTACATCAGCGGCAACAGGTCAGATAAGCCGCCAAACCAAAATTAGCTGGTGGCCTGACACGCGTATGATAGCCTCGATTTGCCGTGGCAAAAAATCTGATGTTCAAAACTCGCTGGGTGATTTCGGCCTCCACGGTAATCATCCTGGGGACTGCGCTGCTGATCATCTACCTTTTTTGGCGGCAGTCGCTCGAGGCGGATCACAGTTATCACGATGTGGAGCACACACACGATGTGCTGGACAACTTGTGGGGGCTGCAAATCAAGGCCCGGACGGCGGAGTCATCCATGGACCTGTACCTGCACACCGGGGCACCAGGAGCGCTGAAGCAGTTTCAGCAGAGCCGCATCATCATTCCCGAAGCCGTCCATTATTTGCAAGCCCTGCTCAGGTGGGATCACCAGCACACGGACGGCAGGTCTGCCGAGAAGATGAACCGTGAGCATGACCAATTGTTGGAAAAGCTGGGACTGATGGGCCACCTTCTTGAGCTGCGGCTGCTGCAACTGGAGTCGTATGCCGCTGAGAAGGATCGGACGGAGGGAGAAGCATTGTTCCTCCGTGTTTTGAAGGAAAGGGTGGAGATATCAGCCCAACTGGAGGTGCTGATCCAGGACCTGGCGCGCGCGCAGCGTGCATTGCTGTTTTCCCATGGGCAGCATTACCTGAGCAAGACCGGGCAGTTTCGCACGGTGGCCTACCTGTGGATAAGCGCGGCGATCCTCCTGCTGGCAGGCATTGGCATCCTGTTTTACAGAGGGCAGCGGGCACGGGTGCATTATGAGTCCCGCCTGCTGGAGGCGCGGGATGCCGCGCTGAGCGCGGTGCTGGCGACCGAGTCGTTCGTGGCCCGGGTCAGCCATGAGATCCGCACGCCGATGAACGGGGTGCTGGGCACGGCGGATCTCATGCTGCGCGATCCGAACCTGACGCCGAAACAACGGGACGGGCTGGAAACCATCCGCACCTCCGGCAAATCCCTGCTGGAGATCATCAATGACATCCTGGACCTCTCGAAACTGCAGGTGGGCGAGATGAAATTTCACAACGAGCGGTTCTGCCTGGCCGAGGTGGTGGAGGAGGTCATCGCCCTGTTTGCGGCGTCCGCAGCGCGCAAGAACCTGGAGCTGACATCCTTCTTCACCACCGGCCTGCCCAAGTGCTTCATGGGGGACCGCCTGCGGCTGCGCCAGGTGCTGTGCAACCTCCTTTCCAACGCGATCAAATTCACCGAACGGGGCGGGGTGGCGATCCACGTCACGCGGCTGCCGGAGGAGGACGCGAGCGGGCGGGCGCGCCTGAAGTTTGAGGTGAGAGACACCGGGCCCGGTATTTCGAAGGAGGATCAGGCGCGCTTGTTCCAGCCGTTTTCACAGGTGGATTTGAAAATGGCCCGGCAGCACGGCGGAACAGGCCTCGGCCTGGCCATTTCCCGCGAGCTGGTGCTGCGGATGAACGGCACGATGGATGTGGAAAGCAACCTGGGGGGTGGATCGACCTTCTGGTTCACCGCGCGTTTTGCGATCGCGGAAGAAACATCCGCGATCCCTGGGGTGGAGGGACGTCCCCTCCTCATCGCCCTGGAAAACCGGCCGATCACGACAGACGCGGTACGAGAGCATGCGCTGGCCTGGAGCCTGAAACCTTGGGTCTATAGTCGTATGGCCGCCATTGCTGAGCAGCCCCCGTGGGAGGGTCAAGCGATGGAGCCGCCAAGCCAGGTCGTGGGCATTATCGCCAACATCGCGCCGGACTGGTTGGAGCAGGTCCGGCGTCTGCGTGATCTCGCCTGGCTGAAGGACGTGCCGATTTACCTGCTGGTGGACCAGGATGACATCCGGGAGGAGCAGATGGTCTGCGAGGGGGTGAAGGCGGCGCTGCGCTACCCGCTCCGCCCTTCGGAGCTGCACAATCAGCTGATCACCGGAGGACAGCTGCTGCCGGTGCTCGAAAAGACCCCGGACCTGCCATTGCTGCTCCCTCATGCGCGGGTGATCGTGGCGGAGGACAATCCGGTGAACCAACGCGTGCTGGGCAACCAACTGGAGTACCTGGGATTGGAGGTGGTGCCGTGTGTCAACGGGCTGGAGGCCGTGGCCCGGGTGAAGGCCGGTGAAGGCGTGCTGGTGCTGATGGATTGCGAGATGCCGGAGATGGATGGTTTTGAGGCCGCCCGCAAGATTCGCGAGTGGGAAAGGGCCAACAAGCGCGCGCCGATCCCCATCATCGCCGTGACCGCCCATGTTCTGGGCGGGGCCGTGGATCAGTGCCTGCAAAGCGGCATGAACGCCTATCTGGGCAAGCCCGTGGAACTCGACAAGCTTCAACCCCTGCTGCTCAAATGGCTGCCAGGACCGGAGGGGAAAGTCGCCGCCACTGCGTCGCCCCCGCCTGAAAGTCCCGCCATTCCCGTCCTGAACGAGGCCCAACTGCGCGCCTGCCTGACGGGGGAAGATGTCCTCGACCAGGACTTGGTGCAGATGGCTGTGAACCAGATGGATGAGATGCTGGTGAAAATGCGGCGGGCGCAGGAGGAAGGCCCTGAGGACGACTGGGTGCGGGCGGCGCATCGTGCGCGTGGCTCCTGCGGGACGATGGGATTTGCGCAGATGGCCCTGCTGTTTCAAAAAGCCGAATCCGAGGCCACCAGCCGTGAGGCGCGCACCCAGGTTCTGTCGGAGCTGGCCGTGGCGCACGACGAGCTGGTGCGGAAGCTGGTGGAGATGAAATTCGCGGTTACGCCAGCGTCCCTGTGAGCCCGTCATGACCAGGAAGTCACACCGCCGCCGCACCTGGACCTCATGGCTGTGTGCCTGCTGCGCGGGCCTGCTCTCTCATCTGCCTGTGACGGCCCCCGGGCAGACGAGCCCGCATCTGACGGTCCGCCTGCTGCCTGCGGGCGAGGCTCCTGCAGCGGCGCTGGCCGAATGGCAGCGGATGTTAAATCCAGACGGGCGCTGGAGCATCCTGGAGCTTTCAGCGCAGGCTCAAGAGGGCTCATTGGCCCTGCCCGAGGGGCGCGTCGCATGGGCGGGCCTTTTCCCGGAACCTCTGGCGGCCCGATCCTCCGGCGGCGTGCAAGTGGTGGGAGACCTGGGCGGCCCTGCGGCGGCCATTCGGGAGGTTACGGCGTTGCAGCAGCCAAGCGCGCCACTGCCTGCGCCCATGGGATTGAATCTTGCCGCGCACATGGACTGGGTGCCGTTTGGCATCGAGGAACGGGTGATGGCGGCCGAGGCGGGTTCAAATCAGGGCGGCTGGGTGGTGAAAGCTGGAAAATCACCCGCAGGCATCTACGGTGCCATGCCCTGGCGGCTGCCACGCCTGCCGGGTTCATCGACCTGGCAGGTGGAGATCACGCTCAGCGGGGCGGGCCGGGTTGAGGTTGGTTTGAGCGATGATCAGGGCCAGGGGTTTGCTCCTCCCGAGGTGCTCATCGAGACCGCCCTGGCATCCGATGAGCAGGGCTTCTGTCACTGGGTGCCCGCCCGGATGCAGGACGCGCAAGCGCTTCGTCTGACGCTGGCCGCCACCCAAGGCGGGGACGGTGAGATTCAGGTGAGATCGGTGGTCTTCCAGCCGGTTTTGACACCGCAGGACGCTCCCGCCAGATGGGACGGCAGGCTGGGCGTCTGGGACTGGACCGCCCGCCCTGAACGCTGGATGGAGCTGCGCCCTCTTTGGAAAAAAGCGGGCATCAGCGTGCTGCAACTGGCACTGCCACATGGCGAGCCGGACGCGGCCTGCCTTGAAACGTTGCGGCAGTTGCGCACGGAGGGCTTCGAGGTGGTGGCGGTGGAGGGAGACCCGCACATGGTTTTGCCGGGGGTCCAGGCTTCGGTGCTGGAACGCCACCGGCAGCTTTCAACATGGCACCCAGGCGCCCTCGACGCGGTGCAGTATGACGTGGAGCCTTATCTTCTGCCCGGTTTCCGTCTGCAATCCGGCCGCTGGCATGAGAACTGGGCCCAACTGTTCGAGTCTCTCCCGGCGGCGGACCTGGCACCAGTGGAGGCGGTGGTTCCCTTCTGGCTGCTCCATCAGGAGGAGGGGAAAAAGGTGCTGGAAGTGATGGCGGGAAGCACCCGGCGGGTGGTGACGATGAACTACCGCAGCGATCCGGTGGAAGCCGCCGCCTGGGGCGTTGCATGGCTGGAATGGAGCGCCAAACATCAGCGTCCGGTGTCCCTGGCGATCGAGTGCGGCCCGATCAGCGACTCCCGCAGCTTCACTTTCCGAAAAGCGGAAGCGGGGCGGCTGTGGATCTGCCCCTGGCCCGGACAAGGCACCGCCGTGGTGCTGTTTGAGAATGATGTCCGGGCCAGCACGCCCGGGGTGGCGCTCGCCCAGATGCGAGAGGTCGTCGTTCCGGGCTCACGCACCACGCTGAAGGACCAGCCGCCGGAGAAAATAAGCCAGATGGTCGAACTGCTGGAGGGCACGGCCAGACAAACGCGGCTTCCCGAAGCCCTGCGGCCCACCCTGCTGCTGCATGAGCCGGACGAGGCCGTGCTGGAGCACCTCAGCCGCCGTGCGGCCTCTCGTTGAAGCCCCGGCGCGTCATCTCTCCCCAGCCTTTTTTGTTGCGCAAGAACTGCCAGATGCCCTTCACCCGCCACCAAGTGTTCAACTGCCGGTAGCCCAGGTTCTCCACGATCGCGCCGACACCCAGCCAGATGAGGTCTCTCACTTTGCGCTCGTGCTCCAGGGTGTACTCGGCCAGGATCATCGCGGAGAGGCTGAGGCACATGCCGAAACTGAAGACCACCGCGAAGTAGGCCAGGAAAAAATCCAGGCTCAGAATGCCGGCCAGGTAGCACAGGGGCACCAGCACCAGGCCCAGCAGCTCCAGCAGCGGGCTGATGATGTCAAAGATCACGAATGAAGGCAGGGCCAGCATGCCCACACGGCCGAACCGGGGCCGGAAGAGCATGTTTCGATGCCTCCATAGCGTCTCGCACAGGCCCCGCTGCCAGCGGGTGCGCTGACGGGAGAGGACTTTGAGGGAGGATGGGGCCTCCGTCCAGCACACGGGATCAGGCACATGACACACCGAGTGGTTGACGCCTTTTTCCGCCGCCCAGCGCTGCATGCGCACCACCAGCTCCATGTCCTCCCCCACGGTGCCGTGCGCATAACCGCCGAGCTCCAGCAAGGTGTCCCGTCGGAAGATGCCAAACGCGCCGGAGATGATCGTCACGGAATCAGAGCGCGTCCAGGCCATGCGCGTGAGCAGGAAGGCCCGCAGATACTCCACCGCCTGAAACAGCTCCAGCCAATGGCGCGGCGGGCGCACCTCCAGCACCTGCCCGGCGAGCACGGTGCAGCCGTTGGCCACGCGGATCGTGCCGCCCACCGCCAGGGTCGTTTCGGGATGGTCGATGAAGGGGCGCACCGCGCGGATGAGCGCGTCGGAGTCCAGCAGCGAGTCCGCGTCCACCGAGCACACATAGGGATGGCTGGCCATATCCGAGGCCGCGTTGAGCGCGTCGGCCTTGCCGCCGTTGGATTTGTCCACCACCACCAAGTTGGGCAGGTCGTGGCAGGCATAAACGCCCAGGACTTGCTGGTAGGACAGGCGGTGAGGAATGGCCCGCTTCACCGGGCGCAGGTTGAACGCCGCAATGAGACGCTCAAGCGTCTGGTCCTTGGAGCCGTCGTTGACGATGATCATCTCATACTCCGGGTACCTCAGCGTCAGCATGGAGCGCACGCTTTCCACAATGGTGGCCTCCTCGTTGTAGGCCGGCACCAGGATGGAGACGGGCGGAGTCGCCTCCGAGGTGATCATCCACCACTCGCTCAACCGGGACGCCCGGGCACGCGCGTGGATGAACTCGGGCAGCGCCAGGAAGATGTTGAAGAGATAAATCGAGTTTTGCGAGCACTGGATGATCAAGATGATCATCGACGTCAGCCAGACGCCTTCGGTGAACCAGAGGGATTGGGTCCATTCTACGGGCGGTGAGGTCATGAGCGCACAAGGGTGGGTGAGGCGGCCTCAAGAGCCTCCTCAACGAGCGATTCCAACAGAGCATCTTGATGGCACCCCTCCCGCAGGCGTTCCCAGAAATCGCCTTTGAGGGTGGCCAGGCCGCGCGTGGCCACGCGCTGCACATCGAAATTCACGTCCTGGGCCAGTTGCCACAAAAGGTACCTGGCGCCGGCGTTCCGGCCCATGCTGAACGCATATTCGGCCACGGCGAGGCGCACCTTGGGGTCCGTGTCCGTGGTCAAGGCGGCCACCTGCTCCATGTGCGCGGGATCGGCGAGTTTTTCGAGCGTGCGCACCGCCGCCGCGCGCACGGACGGGGCCGGGTGCGTGAGCTGGGCCGCCACGACGCCGGACTGGGCCAGATCAGCCGCCACAGAGATCGCGTCCAGCAGCAGGACTTTCTCCCGGGCGGAATCCGCCTGTGCGAGCAGACCGGCAAGCTCCCGAACATGGGTGGGCGCGAACTTGCGCACGATGTCCCGCACGCGTTCGGACTCCAGGCAGCCGCCCTCCCGCAACGACTCCAGAACGGCATGCAGGGCCACCCCGCACTCCTGGCGTATGGACAAAGAATAGGCCGCCTCGACGCGCACCTGCCCGTCAGCATCCCGCAGGCAGTGCTCCAGGGCGAAGTCCACATTGGGATTCAGGCCGGTCCATCCCAGCAGCGCACAGCCATGAACACGCGCCTTGGCATGCCGGTGGTGGACAAGCTTCAGCCCATAGTCTTCTCCGCCGATGTGAACGAGCACCTCCTTGAGCCGTTCCCGGTACTGGCCGCGAAAGCGCTCGTTTAAATCCCCCACCAATGCCAGGACCGCCTCCAGTTTCGCGTGAGATTGGATCTGCGGCAGGCCGGCCACCGGCTCCAGATTCTCCAGCACGGGAAGCAGCCGCTCCAGCCATTCATCCGCGATGTGCTTCCGCCAAGTCGTCCGGCAGTTGTCCACCATGCGATGCAGCAGCAGAAACATCCACAGCACCACGGCGATCCCGAGCAAAGCAAGGGAGATGACGAGAAGGATGAGCAAGGCGGGCTTCATCAGAGGTCCAGATCACGTCAAAATCGATACCCGCAGCCCGCCGCCATGCCGTAGCGGATCACCCCGTCCTGCACCTCCTCGCGTTCCAGATCCAGCCGCGCATGCCAGCGGGCGGAAAGCGGCATCACCATGCTTGCGAAAAGGGTCCACGAGCGGATGGCGCGTCCCTGCCGCAACGTCTGGTTGGTCAGGGATTCCACCGCCTGGCCGGCGCCGATGCGGAACTGCCAGCGTTCCTTCGGCTCCCATGCGATGGACATCAGCCAGCCGTCCGCCTCCATGCCCGTGTCGTAACTGAAGTGCAGCCAGTGCGCGTTGACCGTCCAGGCGTCTGCCACCTGCTGCTGCCAGCCAAGCCGGGTGATTCTCACGCCCACGTCGGTGTAGTCAGCCCAGCGTGCCTCGGTGAGCAGATCCCCCCTGCCCAACGGCCCCAGGCTCTCATACAGACGCCAGCTCACGGCGGCATCCGCATACCAGCGGGCGCTGTAAGACGCGTCCGGCGTGAAGCCGCCATACACCGTGGTCCGAATCCCCTTCATCACCAGTCCGGAGGTGCCGGTCTCCCAGGTCACGTCCTGCAGGTTGAAACGTTCCCCGGTTTCCACCCGCACCCAGGTGTCCCAGCCCCGGAAATTGTAGGTGTAGGAACGGGAAATGCCCCACCACCGGTCCCGCTCCTGCCGCGCAAAGGTGCTCCCGCTCAAGCTTGTGTCGATCCGCCACAAAGTCTGGTTTTCGGCCGCTTCCAGGCGCTGCTGGAGCTCTGGCGAGGGCTTCACTGCCAGTGCGCGCTCATACAGCGCCTTGGCCTGGCTCACATGCCATTCCTCCATTTCAATGTCTCCAAGCCCCATCAGCACCTCGACCTGGTTCGGATCCTTCTGCAAAATGGCCTCGTAGCGCCGCCGCCCCTCCGCCAGATCCCCGCGCCAGACCGCGATGCGCCCGCGCATGAGCGCCACCTCCAGGTTGCCGGGAAACTTCTGCTCCATCTCCGCCAGACGCCCGTCTGCCGCCGCATAGTCCTTCTTCCATCCCAGCACCGTCGCCTCCGCCAGAAGCAGGTCATAATGCCCCGGCTTCCGGCGCAAGCCCTGCCGCAGCGCTGCCAGCGCCTCGTCATGCTTGCTCTGCCATCCCAGCACCATGCCGTAATGCAGCCATGCCTCGACGTTGGACGGCTGTGCCTGGGTCGCCTTTTTCAGCAACCCGGCCGCCTCCTCATGGCGGCCCGCGTTTTTGGCCTCCAGTCCCTGCTCATACACCCCGGCCCAGGCCGCTTGCGCGGCCAGGAGAGCGATCAACAGGCAACGGCGCTTCATGCCACCGCCCCCTCCGGAACCAGGCGTGCCACCCGTGCCAGCAGCTCGGCCGGGCTGAAGGGTTTCGTCAGGTAGTCGTTCGCCCCTTCGTCCAGCGCGCCCACCACATCCGCCTCACGATTCCGTGCGGAGAGCATGAGCACCGGAGTCGTCTCAAACGTTGGATCATGGCGCAGTTCACGCAGTGTGGAGAAGCCGTCCATCACCGGCATCATGCCGTCCAGGATGATCAGCCTGGGCCGCAATTCACGCGCCAGACGCAGGGCCTCCGCGCCATCATAGGCGGAGACGATCTGCCAGCCATGCTGCGCCAGTTTGAAGCCCACCACCCGGTGGAGGAGCGGATCATCATCGGCGAGTAACAGCGTGTTGTTCATAGGAAACATTGATCGTCCCATTGGAGGAAGCTCCGCGACATGTTTCAGCCTGATGCCAGAAATGAAGACACCGCAGATACATGTAAACGGTCCGCTCAGACCGGGTAAAGTCAAAAGAAGAGATGCCCGGCGCGGATCATAAGCTTTGGATCAACGGCTGAAGCAGAGGAATGGCGGGCTTTCGAACAATCCTGGCGTGCCTTTTCACTCAGAGCCTGTCCGTTAAATCTTCGAGATTCAAGAAATGCAGGAATTCAGCGACTGTTCTTCTGT
>DNXB01000189.1 GCA_003506995.1 Verrucomicrobiales bacterium | reverse complement strand
TTTTCGGCGGACGTTTTTCGCGCTCTCGGACGTGCCAAAGCGAGGGCCTTTTATGACATGGTGAAAGCCGCTCCCATCCCGGAGAGCTAGCAAGAGCCCTCCATGAGCGTCCGTAGTCTGCGACGCTCATGATTGCCCGCCAAAATGCCCTCCTCTTCGTTTTGCTCACCTCCTCGCTCGCTGCGGAGGAACTGAAGGTGCGCCCGGCCCAGGCGATGGGGCTTTTGAAGACGCAGTGCATGAGCTGCCACAACGCGCAGAAGCAGAAAGGCGGCCTGTCGCTCGAAACGCGTGATCTGGCCCTCAAAGGCGGCGACAACGGCGCGGCGCTCAAAGCGGGCGACGCGGCGCACAGCGCGCTGATCACCTCACTCACTGACTCGGGCGACGCGCACATGCCGCCGAAGAAGCAGATGCCGGAGAAGCAGATCAACCTGCTGAAGGCCTGGGTGAACGCGGGCGCGGCCTGGGATGACACGGCTCTGAAGAAATTCGGCGAATTGACACCGGCGGACAAGCTGGTGGCACTGCCCGCCGGTCATGAACCCGCGACGACTTTGGCACTGAGCGCGAATGGCAAGTGGCTGGCCGCCGGGATCGGCAATCGTGTCGTGGTGCGAGACATGACCGCCAAGGACACGCCCATCATCGCCACGCTCGAAGGACACAAGGATGTGATCCAGTCGCTTGCCTGGAGCAGTGATGCGACGCGTTTGGCAGCGGGTGGGTATCGCAGCGTGATCGTTTGGAACCCGGCAGATTGGAAAGTCACGCACACGCTGACCACGCCGCTCGAAGGCCGCGTCACCGGCATGACTTTCCTGCCTGACAACTCTACGCTGGTGCTCGCCGATGGCGCGACGAGCGTGAAGGGCGTGCTGCATCGCTGGAAACTCGGCGAGGCGAAGCCCGCGCAGAGCATCGACGCACATGCAGACAACATTTTGAGCCTCGTCATCAGCCGCGATGGCAAGCAGATCGCCACGGGCGGCGCGGACAACCTCGCCAAGGTGTGGGACGCCGCCACCTTCAAGGAAATCGCCAAGATCGAGGGTCATGTCGGCCACATCACCGCGCTCGGCTTCAACAACGACGGCAAATGGCTCGCCACCGGCAGCGCGGACAAGGATCTCAAAGTCTGGGACATCGCCAGCAAGGAAATGCTGATGCTGCTGGGCGACAAATCAGCGGGTGTGAACGCGCTCATGTGGTCGCCCAACGCCACCAGCCTCACCTACCTCACTGAAAACGGCGGCGTGCATGGCGTGACCGAGCTGAAGACCCACGATGGCGTGCGTCTCGCCTTCACCTCCGGCAAGCAGAAGAAGCTGATCAGCCTCGAAAGCGTGCCCAACACCGCCGTGATGACCACCGATGGCAAAAACATCTTCACCGCCATGCACAACGGCAAAGTCATCAAGCTCGACGAAAAAACGACCCTCTCACCTCTCCCCTCTAACGTCTCACCTCTCACTTCTAACACCTCCCCTCCCCCCACCCTCTCCTACACCAAGGACATTCTCCCCATCCTCACCAAGGCCGGCTGCAATCTCGGCTCCTGCCACGCGAAATCGAGCGGGCAGGCCGGCTTCCGCCTGTCGATCTTCGCCTTCGACCCGAAGACCGATTACATGGAGGTGGTGAACGACTCGCGCGGCCGTCGTGTCTTCCCCGCGTTGCCCGAGGACAGCCTCATCCTGCAAAAGGCCACGGTGCGTGTGCAGCACGAGGGCGGGCAGCGCTTTGAGCCGGATTCCGAGTCGGCGAAGACCATTGCGGAGTGGATTCGCCAGGGCATGCCGTATGAAACGCCGAACCAGCCTGCGCTGGCGGGCATTGAGGTCACGCCAGCGGAGAAGACTTACCGCAAGAACGAGGAGCAGGTCTTGAAGGTGATGGCGAAGTACAGCGATGGCTCCAGCCGCGATGTCACAGCGCTGACGGATTACATTTCATCTGAGAAGGCCATCGCGGCGGTCGATGAAACCGGAAAGCTCAAGACGAGCACGGAAAGCGGCGAGACCGTCATCGTGGCGCGTTACATGGGCCAGGTGGGCATTTCCCGCGTGGCGGTGCCAGCCGAGAAGCTGTTCCCACCCGAGCGCTACGCGACGCTGACGGTGCGCAACGAGATCGACAAGCTCGTCTATGCCCGCCTGCAAAAGCTCGGCCATCTGCCCAGCGAGACGTGCAGCGACGCGGATTTCCTGCGCCGCAGCACGCTGGATGCCATCGGCATGCTGCCCACGGTGGAGGAAGCACGCGCCTTCCTCGCGGACAAAAATCCATCGAAATACGAGCAGTGGGTCGCCCAACTGCTCGAACGTCCCGAATGGGCGGATCACTGGGCCATCAAGTGGGGCGATCTCATTCGTCCGAATCCGTCGCGTGTCGGTGTGAAGCCGGTTTATTTGCTGGATCAGTGGATTCGGCAGAGTTTCCGCGAAAACAAGCCCTGGGACCGCTTTGCGCGAGAACTGCTCACGGCTGAAGGCAACACGCACAAGCACGGCCCCGTGGCCATCTGGCGTGACAAACGCGAGCCTATTGATGCAGCTACTTTCATCGGCCAGATCTTCCTCGGCGTGCGTCTGGAGTGCGCGAAGTGCCACCATCACCCGACCGAGAAGTGGGATCAAACGGACTACTATCAACTCGCCGCGTTCTTCACGCAGATGAAGCGCAAGGGCCAGGGCATCTCCGCGCCGATCAGCGGCGAGCCCGAGCAATGGTGGTTCGCCCCTGGCAACGCCAGCATTGAGCATCCCGTCACCAAAGCATCGTTGAAGCCACGCCCGCCTGCCGACAAGGAAATCCCCATCGCTGAAACGCAGGATCCGCGTGCCGTGTTGTCCGATTGGATGACGAACCCGAAGAATCCCTACTTCGCGCAGGCCGTGGTGAACCGTACCTGGTCCAGCTTCATGGGACGTGGCATCGTCGATCCCGTGGATGACTTCCGCGCCTCGAATCCGCCCTCCAACGGCCCGCTGCTCGAATGGCTGGCGCAGGATTTCGTGAAGCACGGCTACCATTTGAAGCACCTCATGCGCACCATCATGCTGTCGCAGACTTACCGTCTCAGCAGCCTGCCGAATGAGACGAATGTGGCTGATTTGAAGAACTACAGCCGCAGCTACCGCCGCCGTCTGCCCGCCGAGACGCTGCTCGACGCCGTCTGCGCCGTCACCGAGGTCAGAGAAAGCTTCTCCGGCCTGCCGCCCGACGCGCTGGCGAAGCAGACGTGGAATCACAAGCTCGAAAGCCAGTTCATGGACGCCTTCGGCCGTCCGAACGCCAGCTCCGAGTGCCCCTGCGAGCGCGATGCGAAGCCCAGCGTCGTGCAGGCGCTGCATCTGATGAATTCCAACAAGCTGCAGGACATGCTCACCAGCGCCAAGGGCCGCGTCACCCGCCTTGCCAAAAGCTCACTGACGCCACAGCAGATCGCCGAGGAGCTGTATCTGGCGTGCTTCGCACGACTGCCAGACGCGGAGGAGGCGGCCATCGCGGGCAAAGCGCTCGACGTGGGAGTCGCGAATCGTCAGGCGGCGATTGAAGACGTGCTGTGGAGCCTGCTGAACTCGGCGGAGTTTGTGTTCAACCATTGAGCTGATGCGCGGCTTAATCAGTGCAGCAGCCAGAAGAACACGATCGCCACCGCAGTCGGCGGCAAGGCGCCGACAAACAAGCCGAGAGGACTGATGCCCTCATCACCGAAGGCCTTGGCATTCTGCAAGATGCCAATGCCAGCCGGATTCGGCGCATTGGCGATCACCGTGAGGCCGCCGCCAGTCACCGCGCCGGCGACGAGCGCGTATTGAAGATCCGGGGTGATGCCTTCGACCAGTGAACCCAGGTAGGTGAGCGCCGCGTTGTCCGTCAGCGCGGTCAGACCGGTGGCCCCGAAGAACAAGGTGGCTCCATCCATGCCTTCGATGAGCGGTTTGAGCCACCAGGACTGCAAGGAGCCGAGCGTGACGAGCCCGGCGAGGAAGAAGCCGACGAGCAGGCCCTCCCGCAGCTTCAAGTTGTCCTGATACTCCTTCGTGGCGGTGACGAGGCCGAGGAACATCATGAACACGCCGAAAAACACATCCGGGTGATGAGCGAAGCCGACAACGGCGGCCAGGAAGCCGAGATGCGCGAGGGTGAGCCACGCTGGAATGGCCGCGCTGGGATTCGGCGCGGGCTGGATGGCCCGCAGCTCCTTGCGAAACATGCACATCACCAGCATCGTGGACACGAAGCAGCTCGCCGCCGCCCGCCAGCCGAAGTGCGTGAGCATGAACATGGTGTCCCACTCCCACTTGGCCGCCACCATGAGCACCGGCGGCGCCGCGAAGTGCGTGAGCGTGCCGCCGATGGACACATTCACAAACAACAGTCCCAAGGTGGCGTAGGCCAGCTTCGAGCTGATGCCATGGTCAAAATAACGACGCTTCAGCACCAGCGCGAGCAGCGTCATGGCCGCAGGCTCGGTGATGAACGAGCCCAGCAGGCTGCCAACGGACAAAGCCGCGCCGTAAAACGCCAGGCCCTCGGTCATCGGCAGCAAACGCGCGATGAACGAGATGAAACTCTCCGCCAGCTTCACCACCGGCCGCGTAGCGGCCACCACCATGACGACGAGGACGAATTTCGGCTCGGTGAAGTTCAGGTTATCAATGTACTCGACCGCGTCATGCTCGGAGCCCGTGAACACAGCGATTCCCGCAAACAACGCCGCCGCCCACAGTCCGAAGACCACCTCGGTTTCCGCGAGGAAGTGCAGCAGGGTCTCCTGAATGGAGCCTTTGGGATGCTTGTGCGCCCAGTGAGCGAAGCGCTTCACTGAAAAGGTGTGCAGCACCGCGAGGGCAAAGAGAGTGGAGGCGAGAAGTTCGACAGGAGTGGCGTTCATCGTGAGGGGACTTATCAAGTGTGCTCATGATGTAAAGAAGGACATCAGCCCGGATCCTTCATTCTGAGTCAACGTTCCATTTCCTTTTCCTCTCTTTCTCACCGGCCTGGTGTCTTTTGATTTGAGTGAATTCGGGTTGCTGTTCGCCGGTTACATCGCGTACGTCGCATCTCTTTGGCCCCAAATTAGATGCTCACGGTTCTCATCACGATCTTCGTTCTCGCCGCTGCGGCGCCGATGCTGCACCGCCTCCTGCGCGGCGCGACGGGCTGGGCGCTGGCGCTGCCGGTGGTCGCGGTCACGGCCTGGTTCGCCACCCTCGTGCCAGCGGTCTCTGGTGGAGAAGTGATCTTGGAGAGCCG
This sequence comes from Verrucomicrobiales bacterium, assembly GCA_003506995.1. Lineage (GTDB taxonomy): Bacteria > Verrucomicrobiota > Verrucomicrobiia > Verrucomicrobiales > Verrucomicrobiaceae > Prosthecobacter. The sequence continues at coordinate 7,440 of DNXB01000189.1, read as the reverse complement.
GCCGTGGGTGCCGGCGCTCGGCCTCGATCTCGCCTTTCGCGTCGATGGCTGGAGCCTGCTTTTTCTGCTGCTCATCGCCGGCATCGGCGCGCTCATCCTCATCTACGCGGGCGGCTATCTGCACGGGCATCGCCACGAAGGGCGGTTCTTTGGATTCCTGCTGCTCTTCATGGGCTCGATGCTCGGACTCGTCGCGGCGGACAATCTCATCGTGATGTTCATCTTCTGGGAGCTGACGAGCTTCTCGTCGTATCTGCTCATCGGATTCAATCACGAGGAAACAAAGTCGCGCGCCGCGGCCTTGCAGGCGCTGCTCGTCACCGGCGGCGGCGGGCTGGCGCTGCTCGCCGGATTTATTTTGATCGGGCAAGTGGGCGGGACGTTTTCCTTCTCCGCTTTGCTGGAAAATGCCGACGTCCTCCGCCATCACGCGCTTTATCTGCCGATCCTGCTCCTCGTGCTCGCGGGCGCGTTCACCAAATCCGCGCAGGTGCCGTTTCATTTCTGGCTGCCCGGCGCGATGGCCGCGCCCACGCCGGTCAGCGCGTATTTGCATTCCGCCACGATGGTGAAAGCCGGCGTCTTTCTGCTCGGCCGCTTCAATCCGCTGCTCGGCGGCACGGACGTGTGGCACACCGTCGTCACGGGCGTCGGCGCGGCGACGATGCTCACCGGCGCGCTGCTCGCGCTGCCGCAGACCGATCTCAAGCGCCTGCTCGCCTACTCGACCGTCAGCGGGCTCGGCACTCTCACGCTGCTGCTCGGCATCGGCACCACGCTGGCGACGAAGGCCGCGGCGGTTTTCCTCATCGTGCATTCGCTCTACAAAGGCGCGCTTTTTATGGTCGCTGGCGCGGTCGATCACGAAACCGGCACGCGCGATGTGCGCTCGCTCGGCGGCTTGTTCAAGGTCATGCCGATCACCGCGCTGGCGGCGGGCGCGGCGGCGCTCTCGATGAGCGGGTTCCCGCCGTTGCTTGGTTTCATCAGCAAAGAGCTGCTCTACGAGGCGAAGCTCGCGGCGCCGAGTGGTGCAATGCTCATCACCGCGGCGGGTGTCGGCGCGAATATCCTCATGGTCGCGGTGGCGATCATCGTTGGGTTTCGGCCTTTCCACGGCGCGAGGCAGCTTCCCGCGAAGCCGATGCACGAACCGCCGCTCGCACTCTGGCTCGGGCCGGCGGTGCTCGCCGCGCTCGCCCTGGTCGCTGGATTGTTTCCCAGCCTCGTGGACCGGCCGCTGGTCAGCGCCGCGGTCAGCGCCATTCGCGCCAAGGAAACCACGGTGGAGCTGAAGCTCTGGCACGGGCTGAACCTCGTGCTGCTCCTGAGCGTGGTCACGGTGCTCGCGGGCGTGTTCGTCTATTTCCTCCGCCAGCGCTGCCGCGCCCTGGCCGCGCGGCTCGCGCCGGTCGTGCGCTTCGGCCCGGAGCGCGGTTACGAACTGGGATTGCGCGCGCTCACCGCGGTCGCCGCCGGCCAGACGCGCTTGCTCCAGCACGGTTATCTGCGCGGCTATGTGCTCACCGTGCTCGGCGTCGCGACAGTGCTGGCCGCGTTTGCGCTCGTGCGCTTTGGTCCGGCGACGCTGTGGATTGGATTTGAAGATGTGCGCATTCACGAAGTCGCCATCGGCGTGCTCGTTCTCGCAGCCGCGCTCGTCGCCGCGAATGCCCGTTCGCGCCTCGCGGCGGTCGTCGCGCTCGGCGTGGTCGGCTACAGCGTGGCGCTGATCTACGGGCTTTACGGCGCGCCGGACCTGGCGGTCACGCAGATCCTCGTCGAGACGCTCACCCTTGTGCTGTTCGTCCTCGTCGTCGTGCATCTGCCGCAGTTCAGCACGCTCTCCAGTCCGCGCCGGCGGCGCTGGGACGCCGCCTTCGCGGGGGTCGCGGGTCTGGTCATCACGCTGCTCGTGCTCAAGGCGCTGCACGTCGAGAGCGGCGAACGCGTGTCCCAATACTTCGCGGAAAACGCCCTGCGCGCGCAGGGGCGCAACGTGGTCAACGTCATCCTCGTCGATTTCCGCGCGCTCGACACCCTCGGCGAAATCGCCGTGCTCAGCGTCGCCGCGCTCGGCGTCTTTGCCCTGCTCAAGCTCCGGCCCGGCGCGCGAAAGGAGGATCGGTAAGTGGATTCGCTCATCCTGCGCGCCGCGGCACGCATCATCATGCCGCTGCAACTCGCCTTCTCGATCGTCCTGCTCGTTCGCGGGCACAATGAGCCCGGCGGAGGGTTCATCGGCGGACTGGTCGCCGCGTGCGGCATCGCGCTCCACGGCATTGCCTTCGGCATCCCCGCCGCGCGCCGATTGCTGCGCGTGCCGCCGCCGATGCTCATTGGCACCGGCCTGCTCATCGCGGCACTGAGCGGATTGCCCGGACTTTTCCAGGGGCAGCCGTTCCTGACCGGACTGTGGGGCGGCTCGGTGCCCACGCTGCTCGCGGGCCAGTTGAAATTCGGCACGCCCCTGCTCTTCGATGTCGGCGTTTATCTCGTCGTCGCCGGCATCGCCGTGCATCTCATTTTCACCATGGCGGAGGATCAATAAATGGAAACGACCCTGGCCATCGTCATCGGCGGACTCTACGCCATCTCGTTTTACCTCATGCTCCGGCGCAGCATGGTGAAGCTGATCCTCGGGCTGATGCTCTTTTCCCAGGCGGTCAATCTGCTCCTCTTCACCGCGGCCGGACTCACGCGCGGCCAGCCGCCGATCATTCCCGAAGGCGCCGACGCGCTGCCCGTGCCGTTTGCCGATCCACTGCCGCAGGCGCTCATCCTGACCGCGATCGTGATCAGCTTTGGGATGATCGCCTTCACCCTCGCGCTAACGCGCCGCGCTCACAGCTCGCTGGAGACGGACGACCTTGATCAACTCGGAAGGAGCGAACGACCATGAAGCTGGCGCTCGTCCTCCCGCTCCTCGTCCCGCTGCTCACCGCCGTCGCCTGCATCCTCGCCGGCGCGAGCCGCGTGGCGCAGCGTGCGCTGAGCGTCCTCGGCTCGGGCGCGTTGCTCGCCGCCGGGCTGTGGCTGCTGCGCAGCGTGGATGCGGGCGGCATCCAGGTCGTGCAGCTCGGCAACTGGCCCGCGCCTTTCGGCATCACGCTCGTCGCCGATTTGTTCAGCGCGATCATGGTCGCGATCACCGGTTTCGTCGCGCTCTGCGTCGCCGTCTTTGCGCTCGCGAATATCGATCCGGCGCGCGAGCGCTTCGGGTTTCATCCTCTTTACCAACTGCTGCTTTTGGGCGTGTGCGGCGCGTTTCTCACCGGCGATCTGTTCAATCTCTTCGTCTGGTTCGAGGTCATGCTCATGTCGTCCTTCGTCCTGCTCGCGCTCGGCGGCGAACGTCCGCAGATCGAGGCCGCGGTGAAATATCTCACGCTCAATTTCATCGCCTCGGGCCTCTTCCTCACCGCGCTCGGCATCCTCTACGGCCAGTTCGGCACGCTGAACATGGCCGACCTCGCGGTGAAACTGCGCGACCAGCCGAGCGGGGTGACGCTCTCGTCGGCCATGCTGCTCTTCGTGTCCTTCGGCATCAAAGCCGGCGTCTTCCCGCTCTTTTTCTGGCTGCCCGCGTCCTACCACACGCCGCCCGTCGCCGTGTCCGCGATCTTCGCCGGGCTGCTCACCAAGGTCGGTGTCTATGCGCTGATCCGCGTCTTCACGCTCATCTTCACCGCCGATCCCGCGACCACGCACACGCTGATCGTAGTCGTCTCCGTGCTCACCATGATCACCGGCGTGCTCGGCGCGGCGGCGCAGTATGAAATCCGGCGCGTTCTCTCGTTCCACATCATCAGCCAGATCGGCTACATGACGCTCGGGCTCGGGCTCTTCACCACTGCGGCCATCGCCGCGTCGATCTTCTACATCGTCCACCACATCGTCGTGAAAACGAACCTCTTCCTCATCGGAGGCGCGATCGGCCACGTCCGCGGCACCGGTGAACTCAAGCAACTCGGCGGCCTTTATCGCGACTACCCGTGGATCGGCCTGCTCTTCCTCATCCCCGCGATGTCGCTCGGCGGCATCCCGCCGCTCTCGGGATTCTTCGCCAAATTTGCTCTGGTCAAATCCGCCCTTGAAATCCCGAGCTACTGGCCCGTCGTCGCCGCGCTTGCGGTCGGTCTGCTCACATTGTTTTCGATGACGAAGATCTGGGCCGAAGCCTTTTGGAAAGCCGAACCGGAAGGCGCGACCGGCGGCACGCGCGGGCCGGTGCCGCTGCTCATGCTGGTGCCGATCGTCGCCATGGCGCTGCTCACCGTGGCGATCGGCTTTTTCCCCGGCACGCTGCTCGACCTCGCCACCCGCGCCGCCGGACAGCTCATGAATCCAAACGGCTACATCGAAGCCGTGCTCGGGAGGACACCATGAAACTCCTGCTCAAGCTTCCGCGCCTCGTGCTCTTCATCGCGTTCTATTTGAAGGCGCTCGTCCTCGCCAGCGTGCGCGTCGCCCACGATGCGCTCACGCCCACGCATCACATGCGCCCGGCGATGCTCGCCATCCCGCTCGACGCGAAGACGGACTTCGAGATCCTGCTCCTCGCCAACCTCATCAGCATGACGCCCGGCAGCGTGAGCATCGACGTCTCCACCGACCGCCGCGTGCTCTACGTCCACGCGATGTATGTCGGCGACCCCGAAGCCGTCCGGCACGAAATCAAATCGACCCTCGAACGTCGCGTCCTCGACCTCCTGCGCTAAACCATGCACATCGTCCTCACCCTCGTCTTCGTCCTGCTCGCGGGAGCGCTCCTGCTTGCCTTCGTGCGGCTCGCGCGCGGGCCGAGCCTGCCCGATCGCGTCATCGCGCTCGACCTCATGAGCATGATCATCGCCGGGATGATCGCGACCTACGTCGTCTGGATGGGCCAGCCCGTGCTGCTCGACGCCGTCACCGTCATGGCCGTGATCAGCTTCTTCGGCACCGTCGCGCTCGCCCGCTATCTCGAAAGGAGGCCGACCGATGAAGATTGAAGTGCTCTCCGCGATCTTCCTGCTCCTCGGCGCCGGGTTCATGTTCGTGGCCGCGCTCGGGCTGGTGCGATTTCCCGACCTTTTCACCCGCATGCACGCCGCGTCAAAAGCCGGCAGCCTCGGCCTCGGCTGCATCCTCCTCGGCGTCGCCGTCGCGTATCCCGCGCCCATCGTCATCGCGAAATGCATCATGGTGCTGCTTTTCATTTTCCTCACGACCCCGATCGCCGCGCACATGATCGGGCGCGCCGCGTATCTGCTGAAAGTGCCCTTCTGGAAAGGCACCGTGGCCGACGAACTGAAAGACCGCTACAGCGAGGATCGGAAGACGCTGGGCAGCTAAAAGCGCGCTCAGCGCAACCATCACCCGCTTGATATTCACGAAGCCGGCCACCGCACCATCCACAAATAGCATGCCGCCAAACCATGCCAACTCGCCACGCCGATCAGCAGGAAAAGAATGGAGATGATCATGCGCCGACAGAACCCATGCTGGCTGCTCCTGTGGCAAGCGATGAAAGTCGAGGGTGGGTGAACACCCCATTTCTAGCGCGAAATCGAAGTCTTATGTTCGCAGTGTTATGACACCTCATCCCACGCCCGACACTGAGGCACAAAAGCCTTTTACCGCCGCCGCAACTTTGGATGCAACGGAGCCGCTGGCTGGCAATGCCACGCCTTTTGTTCCCACCGAGGATGAAGTCGCCCACAGAGCCTATCTCAAGTTTCAACATCAGAATGCGCCAGACGGCGATAACGTGACGCATTGGCTGGCCGCTGAAACGGAGCTGATCGCCGAGCACGCACTGGTGGGGACGTGAGGACACCACCAACCGCCTCTTATGAACACCTCTCTCCAAACCATCCTCGTCGCGGTCGATTTTTCCACCGGCTCACGCGCGGCATTGGAGCAGGCCCGCCGTCTGGCGCTGCATCACGGCGCCAGCTTGCATGTGCTGCATGTCATTGATTCTCATGCCCTGGCTTCTCTGGCAGAGAGCCGTGGCGAGGCATTCGATTCCGCGGCTCAATATTCAACGGCAGGCGGCAGGCAGGCATTGGAGAGCTGGCTGGCGCAATCCGACCTCCCGGCTGGATGCACGATCACGCTGGTCATTGGCGTGCCGCTGCATGAGATCCTGGAGCACACGAAGTCTCTGGACGCTGATCTGCTGGTGGCAGGCATCGCGGGTGCGGGTGAGAACTCCGTGGGCGCGGGCTCCGTGTCCAGCAAGCTGGCGCGTAAATCGGCGGCGCATGTGCTGCTGGTGCGCGCGGATCAGTCGCAGCCGTTTCAAAAGATCGTGGCCTGTGTTGATTTCTCCGAGCATGCGCAGCGCGTGCTGGCCCTGACGCGTGAGATGGCGCTGCAAGACCATGCCAGCGTGGATTTTCTCCATGTCTGGGCGGACCCCGGCTCGATGCTGCCGGTCATGGGACCGTTTGGCGAGTCCGGGCTGAGCATGGTCAATGCCACACTGGCTCCGCGTGATGAACTGACCACGGCGCTCCAGACGCATTTGCACGAATTCATCCAAAGCAGCGCTGAAGGTCTCACCCACTTGGAAGTTCTGCACGAAGATCGCAAAACGGGCCGTGGCATCGCCGATCATGCGCGTGAGGCGGGCGCGGACCTCATCATCATCGGTGCGCTTGGCCGCACGAATCTGCGTTACCTGCTGTTAGGCTCCACCGTTGAGCGTGTGCTGATTCAAAGCGCGTGCTCCATGCTCGTGGTGAAACCTGCGGAGGTTTGAGCGGAACTGGGCTGCGGCAGCGTTCTGCCTCGTCTTGCCGCAGCATTCGCAGCTTGCACCAGAGGCACATCTCCCGACTCTGCACGTCCTGTTTTGAAAAGCATGCCGTCCATCCTCGTCACTCCTGAACTGACCCCGCCGTAGCGCGGGGCAGTTGGGCTTATGAAGTCAGCAGGCAGGCGTGTCTGCGGGCTGAGGCTCCATGCATCCTTTCAAACCTCATCCAGATCGTGATGAGGCACGCTGCTTTCTCCGGCACACGGGCTGGAGAAGCTTCCCCCATCTTTCCGTGTCCCCTGTCTTCATGTTCTCCAAAAATCTCTCCCAAGAATGGTTCTCCAACGTCCGCGCTGATCTGCTCGCGGGCATCGTCGTCGCGCTCGCGCTTATCCCGGAGGCCATTGCGTTTTCCATCATCGCCGGCGTTGACCCGAAGGTGGGGCTGTATGCCTCGTTCTGCATCGCGGTGGTCACCGCTTTTTTCGGCGGACGGCCCGGCATGATCTCCGCCGCCACCGGGGCCATGGCATTGCTCATGGTCACGCTCGTCAAAGAGCACGGGCTGCAATACCTGCTCGTCGCCACGCTGCTGACGGGTGTGATTCAGATCATCGCGGGCTTCGCCCGGATCGGTGATGTGATGCGCTTTGTGTCGAAGTCAGTCATGACCGGCTTTGTCAATGCGCTGG
>DNXB01000073.1:14445-19580 GCA_003506995.1 Verrucomicrobiales bacterium | reverse complement strand
CGGAGGAGTTGCAGGCGCTGCTGCCGCAGTATGAGATCACTGCGCTGATTGGACGCGGCGGCATGGGCGCGGTTTACAAAGCGCGGCAGATCGCCATGGACCGTCCTGTCGCCATCAAGATACTCTCCAATCTGCTGGATGAGACCGATGCCAGCTTTGCGGAGCGTTTCAAGAAAGAGGCTCGTGCGATGGGCCGGTTGATGCATCCGTGCATCGTGGCTGCCTTTGAATTTGGCACTGCGGCGAACGGCCTGCTCTACATCGTCATTGAGTTCATTGAGGGAACAGACGTGTCTCGCATGCTTGCCCAGCAGAAGCGACTGCCCACTGCTCATGCCATGGCGATCACCGCGCATGTGCTCGACGCCCTCGCCTACGCGCATGAACGCGGCATTGTCCATCGCGATATCAAGCCGGCCAACATCATGGTCGGTTACGATGGTGCGGTGAAGGTGGCGGACTTTGGACTCGCCAAAATGACCAGCGCCGAGAGCCAGTCCGGCCTCACGCAGAGTGGCACCGCCATGGGCACGCTGCATTACATGGCTCCTGAGGCGCTCATGCTCGGCACCAGCGTGGATCATCGCGCGGACATCTACGCCGTGGGTGTCATGCTCTACCAGATGCTCACAGGCAAGGTGCCGCACGGCCTGTTTGAGCTGCCTTCCCTGCAAATTCCTGGTCTCGATCCCCGCTACGATTTGATCATCAGCAAGGCCATGCGCGAGGATCGAGAGCTGCGTTACCAGTCAGCCTTGGAAATGCGCCAGGCGCTGGACGCGATCCTGACTCAACCTGTGGCCGTGGCGGAGGCAAAAGACATGCATGTTCCGGCTGCGCCGATGATGGCCTCCCATTCTCTGTCGGGTTCAAAAAAGCAGCCTGCATCACAGCAAGGATTCGCGCCGAAACCACACGCCTATCGTCCGCCACCTCCAGCTTCTTCCGCGCCCTTTGGGAAACAAGCAATGAGTCCAGCGCTGGTTTGGATGTCGCTGCTGGTGCTGGCAGTCTTTGGCGGAGTCGCCTGGCTGGTGCTCACACCGCCATCAGGCCAGCAGCCTGTGGATCCAATGGCTCTTAAAGAATTATCGGCTTCGTCAAACAAGACACGGGTCGTTGCTTCCTCATCTGCTGGCAAGACAGGGCCGTTCATAAACAGCCTGGGCATGAAATTTGTTCCGGTGCCCGGCACGGAGGTGTTGTTTGGCATTCACGAAGTCCGCTACGCGGACTATGCCTCTTATGCCGCTCAGTCCACGGGTGTGGATGGCACATGGTCAGATCAAAGCGCCGATGGCTTCATGCCCGCAGATCGCCCCGATGATCACCCCGTCACCAAGGTGAGCTGGGAGGATGCAAAGAAGTTTTGTGCCTGGCTGAGTCAAAAGGAGGGCAAATCTTATCGACTGCCCACCGATCAGGAGTGGAGCATTGCTGTGGGAATTGCTGGGCAGGAGGATTGGAGGGACACCACGCCCGCCACCGTTTACAAGTCTCAGGAGCATTTTCCGTGGGGCGATGCATGGCCGCCGCCGAGCGGCAGTGGAAACTACAGCGATCAGAGCCGTCAGGACAGGGCACCGAACACCACAGCTAAATACTTGGAAAACTACCATGATGGTTTCCCAACCACCGCGCCTGTGATGAGTTTCAAGCCTAACCAACTGGGTCTTTTTGACCTTGGTGGCAATGTTTGGGAGTGGTGTGAAGACTGGTATGAAAAGGATCGGCAGGTTCGGGTCCTTCGTGGCGGCTCTTGGAACATCCACGCCCCGGACTACATGCTCTCATCCTGTCGCGGGCAAAGCCCGCCAGGCTTTCGCAATAGCATCAGCGGTTTCCGTGTGGTGCTGCAGCGGCCCTGACCTCGTGAAGTACACCAAGGTCTGGGATCAGGTGAAAGCGGCGAGGTGAGACATGGGGTGGCGGCGATTCATCACCAGTCACATTTCAACGCGAATTTTCACGAATGAAGTGCTCCAGCGCCCAGAAGCATAAGACAGCAGAATGGGGGGAGAACAGAATGGTTTTATTCTGCTGTCCCCCATTCTGCTGTCCTGCTGCTGGATGATCCAAAATCACCAATCCTGCTGATTGTGGTAGCACAACCACCTTGCCAAGCCGCGCTCCCCTTCGCAGAATTCAGGCCGCATGCCTGATCCGCCCTCCCCCAGCACTTCGCGCCAGATCTGGCAGCCGCCCTCGGCGGAGGAGTTGCAGGCGCTGCTGCCACAGTATGAGATCACCACGCTGCTCGGTCGCGGCGGCATGGGCGCGGTTTACAAAGGACGGCAGATCGCCCTGGACCGCCCGGTCGCCATCAAGATCCTCTCCAATCTGCTCGATGAGGCCGATGCCAGCTTTGCCGAGCGCTTCAAGAACGAGGCCCGTGCCATGGGTCGGATGATGCACCCTGGCGTTGTGGCGGTCTTTGAGTTTGGCGAGACCGCCGACGGCCTGCTCTACATCGTCATGGAGTTCGTCGAGGGCACGGATGTCTCCCGCATGCTCGCCCGGCAGAAACGCCTGCCGCCTGAGCATGCGATGGCTATCACCGCGCATGTGCTCGATGCCCTCGCCTACGCTCATGCGCGTGGAATCATCCACCGCGACATCAAACCCGCCAATGTCATGGTCGGTTACGACGGCGTGGTGAAGGTGGCGGACTTTGGTCTCGCCAAAATGAGCCACGACGGGCACTCCGGCCTCACGCAAAGCGGCACCGCCATGGGCACGCTGCACTACATGGCCCCTGAATCCCTGATGCTCGGCACCAGCGTGGACCATCGCGCGGACATCTACGCGGTGGGTGTCATGCTCTACCAGATGCTCACTGGCATGCTGCCGCAGGGGATTTTCAAAATGCCATCCCAGATTGTTCACGGTCTTGATGAACGCTACGATGGTGTCGTGGCCCGGGGCATGAGTGAGGATCGAGAGCTACGCTATCAGTCCGCCGTGGAGATGCGCCACGCGTTGGATGCGATTTTGACGCAACCCGTCGCCAGAGTGGATGCGGAAGTGCCCCATGCGCCCGCTGCGCTTCCCACCGCTGCCCGTCCACAGCCAGGGGCGAGAGAGCAGCCTTATCGTTCACCGTCACCAGCTATCTCAGCGCCCGCGCAGCCGTCATCCCGCAACAGCGCACTCGTCTGGGTGGTGCTGCTGGTGCTCGCGGTATTAGGCGGTATCATCTGGTTGGTGCTCGCCCCGCCGAGAGTGCAGGGCAATGCAACCCAAGGTGGTCCGCTCAACCGGAGCGAAGCGGAGATGGCCAGCCATGGGCTGCCCGAAGGGTCGGCTGAACGAGGCAATCCTCAGAGCGAGATGACTGGCCCTGTGACTGCGAATTTCTCCCCGACTTCCGCAAAGGGGACAGTGAGGACCACCTCGAATTTCGCCGCCGCGACCAAGGACCAGCCCTTTGTGAACTCGCTTGGCATGAAGTTTGTTCCTGTGCCAGGAACCGATGTGCTCTTCTGCATTTGGGTCACACGACTTCAAGATTACGAGAGGTTTGCCCTTGCCACCAATCGTGAGATCAGCAGGTCCAGCCTATATAACCAATTTGGCCCGACCCATCCCATGACGAAGGTGACATGGTATGATGCCAAGGCGTTTTGTGACTGGCTTACCAAGGAGGAACGCCTGAAGGGGGTGATTTTGGCAGAGCAGGAATACCGACTGCCAACTGACGAGGAATGGAGTCTTACCGTCGGCCTGCCGAGGGAGTCTGGAAGCACACCCAAGTCGAAGTCTGATCGTGTTGGAGGCTATCCATGGGGTGTGGAGGCAACTCCACCACAAGGATTTGGAAACTTTGCAGGCGAAGGGGAGGCGGGCTCGAATCCCGCCTTCACTCAGATGCAGATCAATGGGTACAAGGACGGCTATCGATACACATCGCCAGTTGATGCTTTTCCGCCAAACCAACACGGCCTTTTCGACATGTTTGGAAACGTTTATCAATATGTGGAGGACTGGTATGACGAGAGTCAGGACTCGCACACCCTTCGCGGCACATCGTTCTGGGGATATCTCAATCCGACATCACGACGTGGCAGCGACAAGCTCAGAAATAAAGCGGATTTCAACGTGGGATTTCGCTGTGTTCTGGCGCACACTTCGGCAAGCACAGCCAATCAAGACAAAGGCGTGCAGTTGAGTGGTGCTGGCGAACTGTTTGTGAACAGCTTGGGGATGAAATTTACCCCAGTCGATGGAGTCAATGCCCTGTTTTGCATACACGAAACCCGCCGCAAAGATTACGCGACTTACGCCGCCGAAAATCCAGGTGCTGATTCCCAATGGTCGCAGGTGTACTCGGACAAACTGCCCTATATCAAGACTGAGAACGATCCAGTGTATTTGGTGAACTGGAGCGACGCGGTGTCATTTTGTGCCTGGTTAAGCAAAAAAGAGGGCAGAACCTACCGACTGCCGACAGATCGTGAATGGAGTATTGCTGCTGGTCTTGGCCAGCAAGAATCGGAGGCATCGACTCCCTCTGTCTTGAACATGAAAATACCTCACGAATATCCTTGGGGAGGCCAATGGCCGCCAGGAAAAGGCGCGGGCAATTTTGCAGACTTATCCCTTAGTGCTAAATTTCCATCGGAGGCGACGATTGAAAACTACATGGATGGCTATCCAAGCGCGGCGCCAGTCATGAGCTTCAAGCCGAACAAATACGGACTTTATGACATGGCGGGCAATGTCTGGGAATGGTGCGCAGACTGGTCGGACGAAAGCCATTCTGGCAAAGTGCTGCGAGGCGGATCGTGGGATTGCGCCAGTGAACCCGTGCTAAGATCTTCCTATCGGTTTATCCGGGATCCTAATGGACGGAATTTTCTCAGCGGCGGCTTTCGGTGTGTTGTGGAGAGGGAATAGATTGTCGGTGCGATGTCGCCGTGCTATCACCTCAGACAGGATTCCGCAGAGCAATGCCGCATAGCCTCCGCCGCAGCATGTCCAGCGCGGCTTGCGAGGTCAGCAGCTTGAAACGATCCCGCGCACCGGGTGAGAAGCGTTTGATGGCCCAGGTCTCGGTGTTTTTCGACGCCAGCGCGATCCAGACGGTGCCCACCGGCTTTTCAGGTGTGCCGCCCGTCGGGCCGGCGATGCCGGTG
>DNXB01000073.1:0-14438 GCA_003506995.1 Verrucomicrobiales bacterium | reverse complement strand
CTGACCGCGCCGTGTTTTTCGATCAGTGCGGCTGGCACGCCGAGGTGCTGTTGCTTGGCCTCATTCGCGTAGGTGACCCAGCCGTGGCCGAAAACGCGTGAGGCACCGCTCACGTTGGTGATGCGGTTCNNNGGTGCAGGATTCGGCGGTGGCGAGCCATTCGTCGCGCTCGGTGAGAAGCTGCACGATGACTTCTTCGATGATCCGACGGTCCTCGGAGGTGATGCAGTCGCCAAATGCCTCGCGCACGATGCTCGCGCCCGCCTCGACGCTGCTCTGCGCTCCGGCGAGGCGCACATCCACATCGCCACCTCGGATGCAGTAGCCCAGATCGAGGCCGGGGACGCATTCGAGGCGCTTTTCGACGNNGGCCGTCCGGCAGCCACTCGCGCAGTTTCGGCTCCACCTCGTTCTCGATCATCGGCTTCAGCTCACGCGGCGGGCCGGGGAGGAGGAAGATGTGCGCGTTCCAGCCCAGCATCTCGCCCAGCGGGGCAGGGAAGTACAAACCGGGGGCGGTGCCGAAGGGATTTGGCAAAACGAACGCCCCGCGCGGCACCATGGCCTGGCGTTTCGTCGCCTCGCTCACCGGCTTGCCGCGCTTGGCGAAGTATTCGTTCAAATGCCCCAGCACGCCTTCGTTCAACTCCAGCGGCAGGCTGAGCAATTCGGCGGTGGATTCGCGGGTGAGGTCGTCATTCGTGGGTCCGAGGCCGCCGGAAACCAAAACAACATCCGAACGCTGCGCCGCCTCGGCGATCGCCACGCGGATCACCGCGCCGTCTGGAACGATCGTCTGCCGCGTCACCTGGATGCCCAGCGCGGCGAGCCGCTGGCCGATCCACGCCGCGTTGGTGTTAATCGTGTCTCCGAGGAGCAGTTCTGTGCCTGTGTTGACGAGTTCGACTCTCATGAGCGGTTCATTACGCTCGGGGAGGCAATTCGATCAATGCTTCTTTCTCGCCTGCTTTTTGCGCCTCTCTTTGCAGCCCAGCTCGGACACGATGCCGTCCAGCACCGCCAGTCCGAAGGAGATTTTTTTGAAGAACGAAATGTTGTGTGAAACCAGGATGAACTTGGGGTGCTTTGACCACAGCGTTCGCAGCTTGTGGTCCAGTTTCACAGCCTGTTCCAGCGACTCATTGCGGACGGGGTTTCCACCCTCGATTCCGAGGCCTCCCACGGCGGCGCTTTCGAAGAAAATCACCGCGTCATAGCGTGCCAGTTCTTTATCCAGGGTGCTGCCCATCTCCTTGAAGAAGCTGAGGCTGTCTCCCGGCCAGTAAGCGGCTCCATCCACGGTGCCGCGATCGCACAGCAGCACGCGCTCAGGGTAAAGCGCCGCCTGCACATCCTCCAGGTTGCGCTGCACATGATAAATGGCCTTTTGGGCCGCAAAAACCGCCTTGGGTTCTGTGGAACGTGGGAAGCCGCCGCTAAAAACCATCGTCGCCGCCTCAGGCACCACCACCACCTGCTCCCCCATCTCCCGCCGAAACAAATCCCCCGCCGTGGTCTTTCCTCCGCCGGGGCCCCCGGTCAAAACGATGCGGCAGGGAGTGTTGTCAGAGGATCGGGGGCGATATTTCATCACTGGATACTCGCAACACGCCACCCCGCCCGTCAAGCCATGCGCCAAATTTGTGCAAACTCGGCATGGCCTCGCGGGAAGGAATCGTTATCCTTGCCTCATGTTGCGCACCTTCCCGCTCTTCTTCCTGCTCGCCGCCTGCGCTGCCATTCCTGGCACACAGGCTGAACGCGAACGCTACTTTCTCAATGAGGTGAAACCTGTCCTGCAGCAGCACTGTGTCGCCTGCCACAACGGCACCCTGCCGCCGCCCGCGCTGAACCTTTCCAGCAAAGCCACCGCCTTCACCCGCAGCGCCAGCGGACGCGACTACATCCTGCCCGGCGACCCCGATTGCAGCCTGCTCATCAGCGCCGTGCAACGCGGCGGCACTCACCCCAAAATGATGCCTCGCACCGATGTCAGCCTGACCGAGGACCAGATCGGCATGCTACGCGAATGGATCGAAGACGGAGCGTATTGGCCCGAGGGTGAAAAGGGGACTCTCAAGCCGCAAAAGAGCGTCGAGAATCCCTGATAGACCCCAGACAGGTTAGAACAGCATCGGCTGCTCGTCTGAGCTGCTCTCAGCCTTGGAGCGGCGTTTCTTGGGCGTTTCAATAATCTCCTCCGGGGCGGGGTTTTCGGACTCCAAAACCTCAGTCGCGTCTGAAGCTGGTAACTCATGAACTGTTTCGATGATTTCCGCAGGTGAAGCAGGTTCTAGATCAGTCGATTCACTCGCTGAAAGTGAAGTGGAGTGACTTTGAACGTCTTTTACGTCATTTGTGCTTTCCTGCTTTGTCTCGGCTTCCGGCTCTTGATTCTCTTTTGAGGTAACGCTTTGATCGTTTTTTGTGAGTTTGCTCTTCCGGTGCTTCTCCACCCGTTTGGCGGTCAAACCTCTCACTTTGGAATCCTCGCCGTTGTGTTTGCCGAAATTCGGAAAAAAGAGGCGCTCACCGTCGATGCCAAGCCAACCGGAGAGGATCATGGCCTCGGTGAATCCTTTCTTAGACACCAGCTTATCGAGAAACTCTTTTGTAACGCTTAAATCGTTCGGATTGACGCGGTTCAGCTCGGCCCATGACCAAAGGCGGATCAGCTTGCCCACCACGGCATCTTCATCCATTCGGAGACGGCTGGCGATGGCACAGATTTCCGGTTTGTCCGGAGTGGAGACTTCGACTTTGATCCAGGGGCGGCGCATGGTTGCATTTCTTGCGCATGCTTAAAGCAACGTCAATGCATCACTTTAAACGTTACAAGGAGGCGGTGCCTGGCCACCTCCTGGGTGCTGCCTTGGCGTTGATGAGGGCATGAACCTGCACTCTTGAAGCCTCGCGCACAAAAATACCGCGACCTGCCGCAAAGCGCGTAGCAGCGTGATTCCAGCGCGTGCATCATCGTCGCATGGGCAAAGAATTCAGCATCACTCCGCAAACCGTTCCGCATCTCGAAACGAAACATCGCCGCATCTGCACACCGCTGCCGCATCCTGACTCCGTCGCCACGTTGGAGAGGCTGCGTCACTTCGAGCCGCAGTCCATGCGCGGCATGCCGCCCATCGTGTGGGACAAGGCCCGGGACATTTACATCTTCGACAAATACGGCAATCGCTGGCTCGACTGGAGCAGCGGTGTGCTGGTGACCAATGCCGGCCACGCCGCGCCGGAGATTTGCAAGGCGATGATCGACCAGATCAACAGCGGCCTCATTCACAACTACGTCTTCCCCAGCGAGGAACGGGCCGAAGCCGTTGAACTGCTCGCCTCGGTCGCGCCGGAAGGCTTGAAGAAGGTCTTCCTGCTGAGCACGGGCAGCGAGGCCACGGAGTGCGCCATCAAATTGAGCCGTGCGCACGGCATCAAGGTCGGCGGCAAATCGAAGATCGGCATCGTCGGCTTCACGCGCGGCTTTCATGGACGCACGCTCGCCAGCCAGCAGGCCGGCGGCATGGCGGGACAGAAGAACTGGATCGTCAATGAAGACCCGGCCATTCTCAATGCGCCTTTCCCCGATGGTTATTGGACCGAGGACACGAGCTTCGACACCTTCCTCAAAACCATCGCGGATCGCGGCCTCACCGCCGACAACATCGCCGGGGTCATCATTGAGAGCTATCAGGGCGTCGGCCCTGACTTCGCGCCGGTGGAATATGTGCAGAAANNTTTGGCCGCACCGGCAAGTTCTGGGCCTTCGAGCACTACGGTGTCGCGCCCGACATTATCTGCTGCGGCAAAGGCATCAGCAGCGGCATGCCCATCTCGGCGGTGCTGGGCCGGGAACACATCATGGATCAGTTCCCCCCCGGCAGCATGACCAGCACGCACACCGGCAATCCCATCTGCTGCGCCGCCGTCGTCGCCAACATCCGCAAGCTGCTCGATGAAGACCTCACCGGCAACGCCGCACGTCTCGGCCCCATCCTGTATGCCCGCTGCAAGGCCATCCAGGCCCGCCATCCGACGGTCTTCGGCAACGTCACCGGCACCGGTCTCGTCGCCGGCATGCAGACCATCAAACCTGGCACCAAAGACCCGGATCACGATCTCGCCCACCGCATCATCGAGCTGTGCTACCAGCGCGGCCTGCTGCTCTTCGCGCCCGTCGGCGCCTGGGGCCAGACCGTCAAAATCTGCCCGCCGCTCACCACCACCGAGGAGGCGCTGCTAGAGGCATGCGATGTGCTCGACACGGCGGTGGATGATGCTGTGGCTGGAAAGTGAGAGCGTTCCACCACCATTCTGATTGGCTGAGAAAGAACTGCGATGAATTTTTCAATCCAAGCGTGGCTCTTGACCATGGTTACGGCTCCCGTTACTCTCACATCATGACCGCTGCCTTTGACACCGTTCTGCAAAACGCGCTGCTTCTGCCTGTGGAAGATCGTTCCCGCATCGCCTCCCGGCTCATTGAGAGCGTGGATGCAGCCGACGACGCCGAACTCAGCCCCGCCTGGTGTGCTGAGATCGACCGCCGCATCGAAGCCGTGCGCAGTGGTGCCAGCCGTCGCATCCCGCACGCGGATGTCATGACGGAAGCCCGTCAATTGCTGGCGCAACTTTAATGAAGCTGCCCGCATGACGGAGATCACTTGGGATGACGAGGCGAAGTGTGAGCTGAACTGCTCAGATGTTCATACTTCGCATCATCAGATTTTTGTGAATCTGAAGGGTGTGTTTTCAAGCCGGAGGCTTGAGAGCTGGTAGCCGGTGGTGGAGCGAGGAACGAGCGGGAACCACCGGGATCGAAGGGATAAACGTCCCCGCCATTTCACCGCGCCCTTCCAGGGCGCGTCATCTGGCGCTTGGCGGGGCGAGGAACCGGTGGTTCTCGCTCGCTACGCTCGCTTCACCACCGGCTAGATTCTTGGGTGCCTCCGGCACCTTTCATCACCCGAATTCACAAAATCTAATGACGGCCGAGGTGAAAACGAGCTGCTGTGTTTTCCCCTGAGCGTGAGAAACGCGAATCACCCTGATGCTGCCTGGGGATGCAAGAGCGGCGTGCGCCAGCCCGTAAGCCAAGGCACATGTTTCGTTACCCCTATTCGATCATCGTGCTCGCCATGCTGACACACGCGTCCGCCTGGGCCGTGGCAGCGCCGCTGACTTTTGAAAAAGACGTTCGCCCGATTTTGAAGGCGAACTGCTTTCACTGTCATGGCGAGGAAGGTGAGACCAAGGGCGGTCTTGATGTGCGTCTGGCTCGTTTCATTCTCAAAGGCGGCGAAAGCGGTCCGGCCATCGTTCCTGGCAAGGCCGCCGAGAGTCATCTGCTCGAACTCGTGAAGGCGGGCGAGATGCCGAAGGGCAAATCGAAGCTGAAGGCCGGGGAAATTGCCGTTTTGGAAGCATGGGTCGCCCAGGGAGCCAAAACCGCGCGTGCGGAGCCGGAAAAACTCGGTCCTGAGCATGCCTTCACCGACGAGGAGCGTGCCTGGTGGTCCTTGCAGCCAATCTCCAAGCCCAAGGTTCCAAGTTTCAAGTCTCAGGTTTCAAGTTCCGAAGGCGCATCGTCAGCGGCCAACTTGAAACTTGAAACCTTCAACTTGAAACAAGGCATCGACGCCTTCATCGCCGCCAAACACGCTGAGAAGGATCTAGCATTCTCTCCCGAAGCCGATCCCGTCACCTTCATCCGTCGTGCCAGCTTCGATCTGACCGGCCTGCCGCCGACACCTGAGGAGGTGGATGCCTTTGTCGCTGCTTACATCAAGCATCCAGCCTCCAGCATCGAGAATCTGATCGACCGCCTTCTCGCCTCTCCGCACTACGGCGAGCGCTGGGGCCGTCACTGGCTGGATGCGGCGGGTTATGCCGACTCGGAAGGCTTTGGCGAGAAGGATCTAGAGCGCAAATGGGCGTGGAAGTATCGCGACTACGTCATCAACGCCTTGAACAAGGACAAGCCCTTCGACCAGTTCGTGCGCGAGCAGCTCGCGGGTGACGAGATGATGCCGAAGCCCTTCGACAAGCTCTCCGCGGAGTCGATTGAAATGCTCACGGCCACTGGATTCCTGCGCATGTCCCCGAACGGCACGGCGGAAAAGAACAATCCCGAGACGCAGAACGCGAACATCGCCGACACAATCAAGATGGTGGGCACTTCGCTTTACGGTCTGACCATCGGCTGCGCCCAGTGCCACGATCATCGCTACGACCCGATCTCGCAGGCCGACTATTATCGCCTGCGGGCCGTGTTTGAGCCAGGATTCGACACGAAGGCGTGGCGTCTGCCTGCGAGCAGGCTGGTTTCCTTGCTGACGGACGCCCAGGCCGCCGAGGCGGCCAAAATCGAGGCCGAGGCCAAAAAACTCGACGCCGCGCGACTCGCGAAGACGGAGGAGTTCATCACCGAGGTTTTGGAAAAGGAACTCGCCAAGGCACCTGAGAAGGACCGTGAGCCATTGCGCATCGCGTATCGCACGGAGGTGAAGAAGCGCTCTGCCGATCAAACCAAGCAGCTTAAAGCTTGGCCACGCATCAACCAGCTCAGCGCCGGTTCGCTCTATCTTTACGACACCACTTACAAAACCAAGCACGCTGACACGCTGAAGAAGATGACCGCAGAAGCCACGGCGGTGCGGGCGACGAAGCCTACCGAGGAGTTTCTGCACGCCTTCGTCGAAGTGCCGAAAAAGGCCGAACTCGTGCCTGCCACCTTCATTTTCAATCGCGGCAATCATGACCAGCCGAAGGATAAAGTGAGTCCCAGCGATCTGACGGTGCTCGCGGCGCATCGGAAGGTCGAAGTGCCTGAGAAGGACGCCAGTCAGCCCACCACGGGCCGCCGCCTCGCCTTCGCGAATGCTTTGACGGACGGCAAGCACCCGCTGCTGGCCCGCGTGATGGTGAACCGCGTGTGGATGCACCATTTCGGCAAAGGCATCGTCACCAGTCCTGGAGATTTCGGCCAGCTCGGCAGCAAACCGACGCATCCTGAGCTGCTCGACTGGCTTGCCACCGAATTCATGCGTGAAGGCTGGAGCTTGAAGCATCTGCATCGCCTCATCATGACCTCGCGCACCTATCGCCAGTCTTCGACTCGCGACGAGAAGCGCGATCTGATTGATCCTGACAACACGCTGCTCAGCCGCATGAATGTGCGTCGTCTGGAGGCCGAAATCCTGCGTGATTCGCTGCTGGCGATCAGCGGCAGACTGAATCCGAAGATCGGCGGCGCTCCTGTGCCAGTGATGTTTAATGAGGAAGGTCAGGTCGTCATCGGCATCGACACCACGGACACGGCTGGCCGCCCCACCGGCAAGTATCTGGCCATGAATGGCGAGGAATTCCGCCGCAGCATTTATGTGCAGGCCCGCCGCTCGCGCCCGCTCGAAATGTTCGCCACCTTTGACGCGCCGATCATGGAGCCGAGTTGCGATGTGCGCTCTGTCACCACGGTGAGTCCGCAGAGCTTGCTGCTCATGAACAGCTCGATCATGCGCGTGCATGCCCAGCAGTTCGCCCAGCGCGTGCAGACGGAAGGTGGCAAGGAGCTGGCGGATCAGATCCGCCTCGCGTGGAAGCTCGTTCATGGCAAAGCACCGTCCGAGTCGGATCTGCAGCAGAGCGTCGAGTTCGTGCAGGCACAGACCGAGTTCTACAAGGCCAATCCCACGCCGCTCGAAGTCCAGCTCGGCACACCTTCGAAGACGCCTGGAGAACCCGGCTTCCTCGGCCTCACGGCGCTCTGCCATGCGCTCATGAGCAGCAACGCGCTGCTCTATGTGGATTGAGGCCGCTGACGGCTGAAATTACTTTTCGGCCAGCATGGCGCGTAGGCCGGAGAAAAAGTTGGTGTTCTCCTCCTGCGTCACGGTTTCGTTCATGTGGCGGGTGTAATCGAGCTCGGTGATGTATTTGCGATCCAACTCCTTGAGGAAGGGGGAGGGGAGGCTGGTCTGCTTTTGGCCCCACTTCATCCGCGTGCGCGTGTGGCTGATGGTGAGTTTTTGCTTCGCCCGTGTGATGCCGACGTAAAACAAGCGGCGTTCTTCATCGACGCGGCCTTCATCGAAACTGCGCTTGTGGGGCAGAATGCCCTGCTCGATGCCCGGGAGATAGACGATGGGGAATTCGAGTCCTTTGGAGGCATGCAGGGTGATCAAGCACACGCCTTTCTTCTTTTCGATGTCGTCCTTCTCCTCGCGCTCGTCGTTGAGGCTGATTTCATCAAGGAAGCCTCCGAGTCCGTCGGCACGATTGCGTTCCTCGTAGCCTGCGAGGCTCTTGAGGAGTTCCTTGAGTCCGTTTTCCCACCCAGCGAAGTCTTCCGGCTCCTTGGCGGCTTTTTTGAGGTGGTCCATGTAGCCGACCTCAAGAATGAGCGCCTCGGTCATCTGCACGAGCTGCGTGCCCTGGCTGTTGGCCGGGCCGGAATACTTGCTGATGATCGTGGTGAAGCCGCGAATGGCGTTGCGCGCCTTCTCGGGAATCTGGCGCAGGAAGTCCTCATCACAAAGCGCGACCCAGACGCTGTGACCCTTCTCCATGCTGCGCTCGCGGGCCAGTTCGGCGGTGGCGCTGCCGATGCCGCGTGTGGGTGTGTTCAACACACGCAGCAGGCTGATGTCATCGTGCGGATTGTGCAGGACGTTGAGGTAGCTGAGGATGTCCTTCACTTCGCGGCGATCAAAGAAGCTGCGGGCGCCGACGACGCGGTAGGGGATTTTGCGCTGGCGAAAGGCCTGCTCCAGCACGCGCGACTGGTCGTTGGTGCGGAAGAGCACGGCGAAGTCCTCCAGCGGCTGCTTGTTTGAAAAGTGGGCGGCCTCGACCTCCTTCGCGATCATGTCAGACTCTTCTTTTTCATCTTGCGTGGCGATGAGGCGCACGAGCTCGTTGCCGTTGTTGCGGCTCCAGAGGGACTTGGGACGACGGCCCGCGTTGTTTTTGATGAGGCTGTTCGCGGTGTGAAGGATGGGCGTGGTGCTGCGGTAGTTTTCCTCCAGCTTGNNATGGACTGGTCGTCATCGCCCACGACGCAGACGTTGTAAGGCGCAGGCACCAACGCGCGCAGGAGGCGCATTTGCAGCGAGTTCGTGTCCTGGAACTCATCCACCATGACGTAATGATGGCGGCTCTGCACGGTGGCGCGGACATCGGCGCAGTCTTCGAGCAAACGCACGCCGAGAACGAGCAGGTCGTCGAAATCCATGACGTTGAGGCCGCGCAGCTCATCCATGTACTTTTGCATGACAGCGGCGTCGAGGTTCTTTTCGGGATCGCCGAGGCTACTGCCATCGTTCTTGGCCTTGCTGATGCGGGAGAGGGCTGTGGAGGTATCAAAAGTCTCGTCTTTGACGAGCAGGCCCTGGGTCACCTTTTTGAGCAGGCTTTCCTGCTCGCCCTGGCTGTAGATGACGAAGTTGTTCTTGTAGCCGACGTGTGAGGCGAACTCGCGCAGCAAGCGCGCGCAGAAGGCATGGAAAGTGCCGAGGACGACTTTTTTGCCCAGGCCGTCGCGCACCATGCCTTTCACACGTTCGCGCATTTCAGTGGCGGCCTTGTTGGTGAAGGTGACAGACAGGATGTTTTTCGGATTGATGCCCTCGTTCACCATGTAGCTGATGCGCGCGGTGAGCACCCGCGTCTTGCCGGTGCCCGCGCCTGCAAGAATGAGCAGCGGGCCGTGGATGTGCGTGGCCGCCTCGCGCTGCTGGGGATTGAGCGTGCCGGTGAAGCTGCTCATGGCGCTCCCGCACCTCGCACGGGCAGCCCGAGTTCACGCCACTCGTTGAGCACTTTCGGCAGGAGCTTGTGCTCCTCGGCCTTGATGCGCGTGTGCAGTGTCTCGGCGGTGTCGTCTGGGAGCACGGGCACCGTTGCCTGCGCGAGTGTGCGTCCCGCGTCGATCTCTGAGGTGACGAGATGCACGGTGCAGCCGGTTTCGCTGTCGCCTGCCTCAATCACAAGCTGCGGGGCGTTCGCGCCTTTGTGCTTCGGCAGCAGGGAAGGGTGGACGTTGACGATGCGGCCGCTGTAGGCGCTGATGACCGGTTCTTTGAGGATGCGCATGAATCCGGCGAGCACGACAACATCCACACGCGCACGTTCCAGGTGATCGAAGATCTCTTTCTGCGCCGCATCACCGAGTTTGCGCGGATTGCCGCCAGGATCGACAAATTGTGCGGGCAATCCGGCCTCATGAGCGATCTGGAGGAAACTGGAGTCCGCTTGATCACTGATCGTGATGGCGATCTCGGCGTTGAGCGCGCCGTTTTGCACTGCGGCGATGATGGCGCGGAGATTGGAGCCTGCGCCGGAGCCGAGAATGGCGATGCGGAGCCGGTTTGATGTTTTGTCACCGAGCATCTTGTTGATGGTGCTCGTGGTGGAGCGTCCAGGCACCAGTGGAAGAATGCGGATTTCCGTTCCTGCTGCATCAAGCGCGGCCCGCTCTTCACGATTTAATGAATCGACGGTGTAGTCGCCGCCTTTGGCGTAAACATGAGGTTTGATGGCCTCGATCAAAGATGTGGCGCGTTCGCCGTCGAAGATCACCACCGCATCCACGGCACGCAGCGCGCCCAGCACCTCGGCGCGATCGTCTTGACCATTGAGCGGGCGGTCCGGTCCTTTGAGCACTTGCACGGAGCTGTCGGAGTTCAATCCCACGACGAGCGCGTCACCGAGCGAACGCGCGTCATGCAGATAGCGCACATGACCCGCATGCAAAAGATCGAAGCAGCCGTTGGTGAACACGAGCTTTTTTCCCTGCGCGTCCAGTTCTGCGCGAAGGCGCTGAACTTCAGGGATGGTTTGTGCGGTGTGGTCGGCAGACATGCTGCTGCTTAATGGCGTGAACAGGCGCGGATGCAAGGAACGAGCCGCATGCTCCCCAAAAACAAAAAGCGGAAGGCACTGCCTTCCGCTTTTTGAAACTTTTTTAAAGACTGGCTTCAACCATCTTTCAAAACCACGTTTTCAGTCACCGCGCTGGCTGGATCGCGTGTCAGCGGCCAGTAGGCTTCCATGTTGAGCTTGGCCGGCGGCTTCATTTCGAACTGCTTGCCGTCCTTGGCGCCAAAGCCTTGATAAGCGAGCGGCATGAGGGTGACGCACACACGTTCCTGGTCAAACTTTTGCACATGGAGGGCGGCGGTGAAGGTGTTCTTCTGGTCCAGCACAATGGTGTCGCCCACATGATAAGGATCCACATTTGCCTTGTTGCCTGGAAGCACGATTTCAATGTCCACGTCTTCGATGTCGGTGGAACGCGCACGAACGACCCAGCCTTCGGTGATGACATCGCTGGTGGTCAGCGGGCGTGCGTTGATCACTTCAAAGCTGCCTTTGACATAAAGCGGCTGCTCCTGCTTGTAGTTGCGAATGTAGGAGCGCTTGAGCATGTCGTTCTTCACCGTGAGCTGGTCATGGGTAAAGGCGTAGAACTCTGTGAGGAGTTCGCGTGCTGGCAGGAATTTTCCCTGGGGCACGGTGTAGGTGGTGAACTTGCGCAGAGGGTCGAGTTTGTCGAAACGCGCGAGCACGCGGTAGTTGAAGGGCTTCTCAGGGTGCGCGAACACCATGATGCTGAAGAACCAGCAGAATGTGGCGAAGCCCATCAGCAGCGTGATGAGGATGGACCACCAGAAGATTCCGCCGGAATCTTTTTTCTTTGAAAAACTACCGCCGCCATAAGAGCGGAACTCGTTTCCGTCGCTTAAAAATCGAATTTGCATGGCAAAAGTGCGAAAATTTTAGTATTTACAGGATGAAAGTGTTCAAATTCTACAAGATTGACGGAATTTGAAAAGAGTTTTTTGTGAAGAAGTTGGCAATAACTTTGCTTCTCATTTATGCGGCCAGGGGTTCAAATGAGGTGCCGCAACCGCAGCTTCGGGTCGCGTTTGGGTTGGTGAGCTTGAAGCCGGAGTCGGCCAGCGAGTCCACATAGTCGATCTGGCTCCCCCGGAGAAAGCCCAGGCTGTCGTGGTCGATGATGATGGTGACGTCGTCCTGGGTGATGACACTGTCCTCAGGCGCGGCTTGATCCAGCCCCATCACATACTGCATGCCTGCGCAGCCGCCTTTCTCCACGCGCAGCCGCAAACCGGTGCCTGGAGCGGTATTTTTTTCCGCAATGAGGGATTTGAGGTGAGAGATGGCGCTGTCGGTGAGGGAAATCATGAAAATAAGGAGGCTGTTGCCGAGGTTGCGTGCCACAGGTGCGCGGGGATTGCAATTCCTCACCCGGCATCCAATGTGACGTTTCCTTGCAGCAAGAGGGCTACGTCTCCGGCTGCCCACTTTATCGAAATTCATGGCCAAAATACGCATTCTTCCAGACGCGCTCGCCAGCCAGGTGGCGGCGGGGGAGGTCGTGGAACGGCCGGCCGCGCTGGTGCGGGAATTGGTCGAAAACAGCTTGGACGCCGGGGCGCGGCACATTGAGGTGCATGCCCAGCGCGGTGGCACCGCATTGATTCGAATCGTGGATGATGGAAGTGGGATGGACCGGGAGGATGCCATGCTGTGTCTGGAGCGACACGCCACCAGCAAGATACGGACCAAGGAAGACCTCGGAGCCATCTGTACCTTTGGTTTTCGCGGGGAAGCGCTGCCTAGCATCGCCAGCGTGTCGCGCTTTCGCCTCGCCACACGGGAGAAAGACGCCCTTGTGGGCACGGAGATCGAAGTGAACGGCGGCAAGCTGACCGCTGTGCGTGATCACGGCGGCGCCGCAGGCACGGTGATCGAAGCGCGTTCGCTGTTCTTCAATGTTCCGGCGCGGCGCAAATTCCTGCGCACGGAAAACACCGAGTTTTCGCATGTGGAGCAGCAGTTGCGGCTGCATGCCATCGCCAATCCGCAGGTGGCGTTCACGCTCACGCACAATGGCGAGCTGGCGCTGCATCTTCCGGCCACGCGCGACATGCTGGAGCGCATCCGCGGCCTCGTGGGCGATGAACTCGCCTCGCGCCTGCTCAAGATCGAGGAAACCACGCTGCACGGCGTGACGGTGTCCGGTTATATCGGCGGTCCTGGCATGAGCCGGTCCAATCGGCAGATGCAGACCACTTATTTGAACGGGCGTCCCATCGAAAGCGCCAGCATCTCGTATGGCTTGCGCGAAGGGTATCACACAGCGCTGATGAAGGGCCAGTATCCGGTGACTTTCTTGTTCATCCAGATGGACCCCACGGCCTTCGACGTGAATGTGCATCCGGCAAAAAAGGAGGTGCGCTTCCACGATGGCAACGGCGTGCGTGATGCCATCGCCCGCAGCGTCAGCCGCACGCTTGAAAATGCCTCCAAATTGCACACGGGTCATGCGCCTGCGGCCCGTCCGCTTCCAGTGGCAAGCCCCTCGCCGGTCATTCCCACCAGCCGCCAGGAAGAGATGGAAATGCCTGTTACACCCTCTGCCGCGCCGCTGCGGCAGATGCCTGCTCCTGCCACCCCGCGACCCGTGCTGGAGCCGAGTCCATCACGTCCCATCGAGCCGGTTTCTGCGCCCGAGGCCACGCCACCCAAGCCTATCGAGAGTCCCAAGGCGGCGTCTTCCGACGCGCCATCACCGAACGATTTCCGTATCATAGGCGTGTTGCAGAAGCTCTACGTTCTCATGGAGAGCAAGGAAGGTCTCGTGCTCATGGACCAGCATGCGGCGCACGAGCGCGTGAATTTTGAAAAATTCCGCCGGGCGCTCGAATCCGGCGGTGTGCCGTGCCAGCGGCTGCTCATGCCCATCACGCTGCAAACCACGCCGCGAGATGCCGATGTGCTGAAGCAGAATCAAGCCTCGCTGACCCGCCTGGGCATCGAGATCGAACCCTTCGGCCCCAACATCTTTAAGGTCGAGGCGCTGCCATCCTTCTTGAAGACGGACGATCCCGCCGCGTGGCTCGACCAGGTCATTGAGGAACTCAGCAGCCTCACCGCCAAAGCCTCCTCGCTGCGCCTCAGTGAGGACGCCATTGCCACCACGGCCTGCCGTGCCTCCGTCAAAAGCAACGACGTGCTCTCCATTCCCGAGCTTCAGGCGCTGCTGAAAGACCTTTTCGCCTGCGAAATGCCCTACTGCTGCCCCCACGGCCGCCCCACGCTGGTGCAAATCTCCACGGCTGAACTTGAGCGTAAATTCGGCCGCCGTGCGCCGGGATAGGGGACGGCTCGGACGATCTGAAATCTTGTGATAACTCGGTGTGAAGGCTGCGTTAAAGGCGGGCATCCCCCCAAACCCTGTTCTCATGAATGCCCTCCGCAACGACCTTAGCCGTCGCTCCTTTGTTTCCGGTGCTGCCAAGACCTTTCTTGGTGTCAGCGCCGCCACGCACCTGAACACCCGCGTCATCGCCGCGCCCGGCCAGGGCACCTCGCCACTGAAGCAGGCCGCCACCGCTCGCAACGTCATC
>DNXB01000457.1 GCA_003506995.1 Verrucomicrobiales bacterium | reverse complement strand
CGGCGTATGAAATTGTCAGCGCGGGCGGCTTGCTGCACCGGAACTACCCTGATTTCCTCTACGATGCCGAAAAACGTTCCATGAGTGACATCCAAGCCGCCGAAGTGATTGCCGCTTGCGACCGCATGCTGGAGCCAAATTTCCAGTCAAACGCATGAAGTGGCTCGCGTTAACCTTTGGCGGCGAATCCTGTGCCAGCACACATTTTCGAGTGCATCAGTATGTGCCGATGCTGAGAGAAATGGGGGTGGAGCTTGTCTGCAAACCTGCTGCTGAACTCGACCGTGTTTCGAGCTTCGTTGGTTTCAATGGCGTTCTGCTCCAAAAAAAGCTGCTTGGTGCGGCCCGTCGTCGAAAAATTGTTCGCAGCGGCCTGCCGGTCATTTTCGACATTGATGACGCCACTTGGCATCCGCTGGAAACAAGGCACCATTTCATCACCCGGTGGCGCACCGCGCATCGCCTCAAGGCGAGCCTGAAACTCTCCAAACTAGCGCTGCCGGCGAATCATTTCATTGCTAGTCATCTCCGACAGTTGCACCCGCGTGTCGAAGTGCTGCCGATGACGCTGCCTCTGGCTGCTTGGAAGTCTGCTCTGCTGCCGCAGGGACCAGTGGTGCTCGGCTGGGCGGGCGCCCCCGGCAACCACTTTCAACTCCGCAGCATCGAGGCCGCTTTGAGGGAGGTCAAACGTGTCATGCCGGAGGTGGTGATCCGCATTTTCAGCGGGACGCGGCCTGAAATCGACGTGGAAATCGACTTCGTGCCTTTTGACGCGGCGCGGCAGACCGAAATACTGCACAGCTTCAGTATTGGCCTGATGCCGCTGCCGGACACCTCCTTCAATCATGGCAAATCGCCCATCAAGGCTCTGCAATACATGGCAGCGGGCATTCCCTGCGTCGCCGCTGCTCTCAGCGGCACTGTGGAACTCCTCGGTCAGGACTGCGGCGCTCTCTACGCTGCCGACACGGCCTCTTGGAGTGAAAAACTGCTTCATCTCGCCCGCGACAGCGCCATGCGTGAAACCATGGGCCGGCTTGCCCGCGCCCGCTTTGAGGCTGAATACACAGCCGAGCGCGCTGTGAAACGTCTGGCGGATCACTTTCACGAACTAGCCTCATGACAGCCATGAAACCGCAAATCGACGCCTCTCTTCTGCGCAAGGCGCTGCTCTGTCTCAACAAGGACAGCCGCCGCGACTTTCGTTTCTTCCGTCAGTTTCCGCGCAGGCCATACCGCACCATTCTGGACATCGGCGCGTATCATGGCGAGTTTGCTGACCGCGTGCTGCGACACTATCCGGTGGAGCAGGTGTTCTTGTTTGAGCCGTTCCCTGATTCCATCACATTTTTAAAGGAGCGCTACCGCGCCGAACCGCGCTGCGAGGTGCTGCCCTATGCGCTGTCAGATCAGTCCGGCGCCACCGCGTTGCGGGTGCTGAACAAGGAGGATTCCAGCTCCCTGCTCGATCCTGCAAGCGAAGCGGGCGAGCTGCTGCACAAGCCGTTTCATGAGGTGGCACAGACGCAGATTGAAATGCGCAGGTTGGATGAAATTCCCGCTGTGGCGGACATCCAAGCTTTTGATTTGGCGAAGATTGATGTGCAAGGCGCTGAATTGAAAGTGCTGCGCGGCTGCGGAGAACTGCTCCAGCGCATCCAGGCCATTTATATCGAGGTGAATTTCTGTTCCCTCTACAAGGACGGCGCGGTGTTTTGTGACACGCACGCCTTTCTGGAGCAGGCCGGCTTCAAGCTCGGCTTCATGCAGGAGTTCCGGCGCAACGCGGAAGGTGTCATGATCTATGCCAACGCTTTCTACCTGAGAACCGGCGGACGGTGATGGTGCAGCCCCAGCGCCACGACGCGCTGTAACTGCTCTGAAAAAGCCGCTGTCGGGAATTCCCAGTCGCCATCATCCGGCCATGGCCCGCCAGAGAGCAGGCGCAGGGCGGAATTGTCAGTCATGTGTGCAAAATCACGGTACACATTTGCCCAGCCTATATCGTGCGCTGACTGCCCGGCCTCCAGGATCAGTAGGCGGGTCTGGCGGGAGAAGATGATATTGGTCAAGCCCTGACCTTGCGGACCGATGACCAGCGGTGCCTCGGCAAAACGCCGAATCTGCTCGACAAAGGGAACCTCGCGGAGGCTCATCACGTCGATGTCGCCAAACTGACGGCGGCAGATATCGATGATTTCCGCCTCATTGCTTAGGCGTCGTGTCGGGGCATCCTGACGGGTCACAAAAATAGGCATGCCTGATGGCGGAGCTGCGTCTGCAATACCGGCGAAGGAGCGGAAGCATGCCTGCATCTGACGGTATGGCGCTGGCGGCCCGAGATGGCCGTCATCCCAGAGCATGGGCACATAATATAGCTTCTCCACACTGACCGTGCCCGTGCGGCAGGGCACGACATGCGCTCCCAGGCCGCCCAGTGTGCTGAGATAGCGCCCCTGCCATTTTTCATGCCCTGGTGGCACCAAGATCACAGGCTGGACTCCCTGGCTTGCCAGCCAAGAACGCGCGGCCATCAAGCGCGGCAGGTGCTGCATGAGGAAGTGGCCGTGGTTCTCGTGATCACGGCCCGTGAGATGAAACACCGGCCCACAGAGGCGTCGCGCCAGCCACGGGATGGGGCGGCGGATCTTCGCCGAGTCAAGCCGTCGCAAACTGGGGCAGATACTCACGAACTGGCCCTGCTGTGTGAAAACATTCCCCTGGTCGCCAACGACGCGGGCGTCGCGCAAAACGTGGCATGAGGCGCGGCCCCAATGTGTGACCGAAGGTGGCAGCGGCAAGCCATGAAACTCGCTTTCGTCGTCCAGTTGCACCGCCACTGAGCCGGCCTCGGTCAAAACAGCGGGCGCGTCTGCCCTTTCGGCGTCTGTCCCGAGCTGGTGGAGGATGGGCGGTGAGCCTCGGACACTGCTCCAAACGTCATGCAGGACGCGCTCAACAAACTGGGGTGAACTTCTTCGGCTCATCGCGGCGATTTAGCTCTGCGCCAAGGTCTGCCAGGCGCGGACGTGGTGATTGAGCAACTGCTCTTGCAGACTGCCTGGGGCCACCCAGAGAATGTTTTCCGACCCGCTCTGCGCTGGCTCAAAGTAACGCACCCCGTTGTGCTGTTTTTGGAAGCGCAGCAACTCGTCGATGTAAATCTTGCGCGTTTGAAACGGGATGTAACCGCGTGAACGCACCAAGTCGAAGGTCTCAGCGCTCTCCACGTAGATGCAGGTGACACGTTTGGGGTCGAGATAGTCCTCCAGTCCCTGCATTGCCTCCACATCATGTCCTTCGACATCCACTTTGAGGAAGTCCAGGTGCTCCAGGCCGTTTTGCAGCATCAGTTCCTTGAGCGTGCTGACCTTGACCTCGACGATTTTCTCGCCGCCGCTGCCTTGCGGGTCATCCTTGACGAGACGATGCACGCCGTCGGACATGCGCTGCTGGCCTTCGTACATCATCAGCTTCATGACGCCAGACTGTGCCGAGGCCGCGACCTCATGCAGCACGCAATGGCCGCCAAATTCGTTGCGTTCGATGTTGGCCCTGATTTCCTGCGCAAGCCGCGGATGCGGTTCGATAAAGTAGGAGCGGGCCATGCGGCGATGCACCGCGTAGAGACCAAACAGGCCGGTGTTCGAGCCACAGTCCATGAACGTGCCGCCAAGCGGCAGCAGGTTGCGGATGGACCACTGCAGCGCGGGCTCATACTCTTCAGGAAACCAGAAGAAGAAGTTTTGCAGTCCCTTGTCCAGGTCGAGCCCGAGTTTTAGTCCTGGCTCCAGATCAGCCACGACTTGGCGATCTGTGGTCAAGCGGTTGAGAAGCTTCCTGAGCTTGGAGCGTCCGGCACGCACCTGAATGGTGGTGAGTGAACGGATGATGTTTTTGGCGGTGCTGGAACGCATGAGGCGAAAAAGGGGATGGGCAGGAAGCTGGTTCAGCTTTCGCCGCCTGGGGAGAATTTTCGGTAACGCCGGGAAAGCTGCATCGGTGGCAGTTGCGCGGCTCCCGGCCTGCTGGCAACGATGAGGCCGTCGTCGGAGAAAGTTTCATCCAGGTCGATGGAGTGCAGGATGTGGTAGCCCCAAGCGGCCAATCTGGTGGCGCACTGGCGGTGCAGGTCGCTGGTCAAATGTGTGGAGATGAACACATGATCGACTTTTTGTTTGCCAAGGGTCTCGACCGCTCCCTCGAGCATGGCCAGCTCATGTCCCTGGATGTCACTGTGCAGCACGTCAAGATGGTCCAGGCCATGCTCGGTCATCAGAGAGTCAACTGAGACGCTGCGCGTGCCTTCGGCGGTCCTCCCCGCCTTGTCCGTAACACACCCGAGGATGAAAGTGCCGCTCATCTGGTTAAGGGAGAAATTCACCTTGCCAGCCTCCAAGTTTTCGACCGTGGCCTCGACCAGAATGGAGCGCGCGTTGCGCACCGAGTGCTGAAACCACATCGAGTAAAAGGCCCAGTAGGCGCCCAGTTCCATCATCACCGCACCCTCCGGCAGCAGTTTTAGCAACTCGCCAAACACACGCTCCTCCTGGGGTTCATGCACCCCTCGGTTAAGCTCCAGCATGCGCTCGATGCCCTCGCCGTAGTAACACCCTTGGCGGATCGCCATGCCGTTGTGCATGATCTGGGTGCCTTGGCGCACGCAACCCGCGTCAGCCACGCGCGCGATATAAGCGTTGTCGGCGCTAAGACACACATCCGCAATCCGGCGCGCCCATTTTTTCCCCACGGCAGAGCGCAGGCTGGAATGTTTTATGAGCCACAAGGAAAGCCGGAGTCGGTAGAGCAGGAATTGAAGTCTGCGAAGCATCTGCGCGGCGAGTAATGAAGGCGATCCGGCTAGAATCAAGCCGGGTTTCCGGGATGGTTGAGATTTTGGTTGCCCCGCCCGTGTCGTGGTGACACAAAGCAGCACATGCCGACCGAAAATCCGACCAGTGGCCCCAGCCTTTCCGTGCTGGTTTCCTCCTGCGACTCCTACAGCGACCTCTGGCCGTACTTTTTCCATTTTTTCTTCAGCACTTGGAGAAGTCCCTCCGTTCCGGTGAGCCTGCTGGCCAATCACATGCATTATGCCGACCAGCGAGTGAGAACCATTCCAGTGGGGCGCGATGTGGACTGGTCCGCTAACCTCCAGCGGGCGCTCCAGAGTGTGCATTCAGAGTACCTCATCCTCATATTGGAGGACTTCTTCTTCGCCACACCAGTTGACGAGGAACGCGTGCTCGACGCCTGCCGGCAGCTCCATCGCATCGGCGGCAAATACCTCGCGCTCGACCAGTTTGGCGACACGGGTGATTTGGTGCCGGGCACCGACTTTCGTGTCAGCGGGGGTGATGACAACCTTCACGCCGGGCTGAACCTCTCGCTCTGGCGCACCGACTTTCTGCGGGAGATCGCGCAGCCAGGCAAGAACATCTGGCGGGCGGAGTCCGCCTTGCGGGCACGAAACCGCGCCCACGAACCTGGCATTTACTACATGCAAACAGGCACCACTCCGATCTTCACCTACTGCGAGTCTGTGAGGGGGGTGTTTTGGAAGCAGCATGCGCTCGACTTTCTGGCCAGCCATGGGCTCAGGCCCAACCTGCGGCGCAGACCTTGCCCTGATCAGTCCGACAGCAAGCTGGCCCGCATGTGCCGCAGCATGCACAAGCGCAGGATGAAAATCGCCTCGTGGCTGCGCACCCAGATGGTCATGCGCGGCATCGGCTCCCGTGTTCAGCCGCTCCGGCAGGCGGGGTGATCCATGGCACGCAACGCCTGCATTTTAGTATGCAACATGATTGCTTTCCCGCGATCTGAAGCTGACACTCAACTGCCCCGAACAAGCATTTTTCAAACCACTACGCTCGCAACTCACCGGCCGTGCCGCGCCTGGCAGCGTCACCACTGCGAACAAGCATTTTTCAAACCACTACGCTCGCAACTCCCCATTCGTCGTGACCTTCATTCAACTCCTCAACAAGCTGCTGCGGCCGACCGGCCTGCAAGCCTGGAAGAAAAGCAAATACCGCCCGGTCTATGGACTCGACTGGATTCAGGACGCGAATGACATCCTGCGAGCGCGTGGACTGGAGCCGCGCCTGATCATGGACATCGGAGCCAACCGGGGTCAGACCAGCAAGCGGCTGGCACGCGGCTTTCCTGGAGCCGCAGTGCATTGTTATGAGCCAGCACCTTCCAGTTGCGAGGTGCTTCGAGCAAACATGCAACGTTTCCCCAATGCCACGGCGCATCAGCTTGCCTTTGGTCCTGAGCGGAAAATGGGACGCTTTTTCGTCCGCAAGCATCATGAGGAAAGCTCGTTTCTCGGTCTGGAGGAGGCCGAGGCCGAAGGCACCCAGGCCATCGACATCGAAATGCGCAGCCTCGACGAATATGTGGCCGCCCAAGACTGGGAAGCGGTGAACGTGCTCAAGATCAATGCCGAAGGCTATGACCTCGTGATCCTCCAAGGCGGACGTCAACTGCTCGAGACCGGAAGAATTCACCTGATCTTCACCGAGATGATCTTTAAGAGCCACTACGACGGTCAAGGCTCCTACATGGATCAACTGGCCTTCATGGCGGAGTGCGGTTACTCGCTCGTCGGCTTGTATGAGACCGCATCGGCTCCCACTGGCGAAAGCATGTGGTCCAACGGACTGTTTGTTAAAAATCTCGGGCTGGCAAGGCATTGATCTTGCTCAAACATGACTCTGCAACCTCTCAGCACACCAGGCTGAGGCGCTGGCATGGGATCGACGAATCTGAGATAAAATGCTTGTGACAAAAGCTTTCTAGTGTATTCCGTCCAACAGATTACTTGTTATA
>DNXB01000003.1 GCA_003506995.1 Verrucomicrobiales bacterium | reverse complement strand
CGAGGACGGTGAAGTGGCCCATTTTGCGGCGGGGGCGGGCTTCGCGTTTGCCGTAGAGGTGGAGTTTGGCGCGGGGATGGTTGAGCACGGGCGACCAGTCGGGATGGGCGAGCGGGGCGGGCCAGATGTCGCCGAGGAGGTTGATCATGACGGCGGGCGTGTGCTGGGAGGCATCGCCGAGCGGGAGGCCGCAGACGGCACGCTGCTGCTGCTGGAACTGGTTCGTGCGGCAGGCATCTATGGTGTGGTGGCCGCTGTTGTGCGNNGCGTCGCAGGCGTCGATGGTGTGGTGGCCGCTGTTGTGCGGACGCGGGGCGATTTCGTTGACGATGACCTTGCCGTCGGTGGTGACGAACATCTCGACGGCCATGGTGCCGACGTAGTCGAGACCTTCGGCGACGGCTTTCCACAACTCCACGGCCTGCGCGATGATCTGCGGTTCCACACGGGCGGGTGCGATGGTGACATCGAGGATGTGATGCGTGTGCTGGTTTTCGACGCAGCCGTGCGTGGCCATGCTGCCGTCGATGGCGCGTGCGCCGACGACGGAGACTTCGCAAACGAAGCTCACCCACTGCTCGACGACCGCACGATGATCGATGAAGCCGCTCCAGGCCTCGGCGAGATTCGTTTCGGCGGTGACTTTGCACTGGCCTTTGCCGTCGTAGCCGAAGGCGGCGGTTTTGATGACGCAGGGACGGCCGAGTGCGGCCACGGCGGCTTCGAGGCTCTGCAAATCATCGACGACGCGAAACGGGGCGCAGGCGATGCCTTGATCACGCAGGAAGTTTTTCTCGCGCTCACGGTGCTGCGTGGTGAAGAGAGCCTTGGAACCGGGGCGCAGCGGTTTGACGGCCTCGACGGCCTGCAAACACGCGGCGGGGATGTTTTCGAACTCGGCGGTGACAACGTCTGCCTGCTGCAAAAAGCGGTTCAGGGCGGCGGTGTCGTCGTAGGCGGCATTGATCTCGATGTCGGCGAACTGGCCGGCGGGGCAGCCCTGCGGTTCATCGGTGAAGATGGCGATGCGATGGCCGGCGCGGCGTGCTTCCAAGGCGAGCATGCGCCCGAGCTGACCGCCGCCGAGGATGCCGAGGGTGCTGGGAGGGAAGAATGCGGCAGACATAGTGCTCAGTGCTCAGTGCTCAGTGCCGCGACGCAGCTCTCACTCAAGACTGAGCACTGAGCACTGAGCACTGAAATCATCACCACATCCATGATTTGCTTCACCGCCCTCATGCTTTCGGTTCAGCTTCGAGTTCCTTCTGGCTTTCGAGCACCTTTTGCGTCTGCCGTTCGCGGAAGGTCTTCAGTTTGGCGGCGAGATCGGGATTTTCGTTCGCCAGCATGGAGACGGCGAAGAGTCCGGCGTTCAAAGCGCCCGCATTGCCGATGGCAAAGGTGGCGACGGGGATGCCGCCGGGCATTTGCACGATGGAGTAGAGGCTGTCCATGCCGCTGAGGGCGCGGCTTTGCACCGGAACGCCGAGGACGGGGAGGATCGTCATGCTGGCGGTCATGCCAGGCAGATGCGCGGCGCCCCCGGCACCGGCGATGATGCACTTCAGGCCGCGTTTGGAGGCAGTGGTGGCGTAATCGTAAAGAAGCTGCGGCGTGCGGTGCGCGCTGACGACTTTCTTTTCAAAGGGCACGCCGAAGTCCTGCAGAACCTGGGCGGCGTTTTGCATGGTGGGCCAGTCGGAACTGGAGCCCATGATGATGCCCACGAGGGGCTGGATGGCGGCTTCTTTGCTCATCGGGAAGGCGGGCAGGATGGCGGGCGCGGCGGGCGGCACAATTTTTTTCTGGATCAGATTCACTACTTCGGCCTAGGATGCGGCGCATGATTTCTGAGTTCAATCGCAGCCAGATCGTTTTTGGAGTGCTCAGCCTTTTGGGCGGCATGGTTTGTTATGCGCTGGCATGGCTGTTCTTCCGCTATGGAGCGGCGATTGTTTTGCACGCGGCAGGGCTTTCCACGACAACCGCGCCTTGGATTGCGTCGGTGGCGCTGGCAGGCATCACTTTCAGTGGCTGGCGCACTTGGCAAAACGGGCAGGGCTTCCAAACATATGCGCAGTCGGCGTTGTATCACGATCTGGGGGGAGCGGCTGACACGGCGGGTGCGCATGTCGTGGATCATTACATGGGCAAGGTCACGGGTCCGTCCCATGTGCTGAGCCAGTTGTTTCTTGGCGGGCCGCTTTTGCTGTTCCGCGGCCTGCACCGCTTTCGCAGACTCGTTCCGATTGAGGAAGGTCTGGATCAGAAACTCACGCGTTTGCTCGCCACTCTGCATGCCACGAACAAATGGCAGGGACTTTCTGATTATCCTGGGCAGGAACGTGAGGTGCTGTTGCTTGCCCATATGAAGAAGATCGATTTCAGCGCCCACAAGGGTCAAGCTCGTTTCAAAGCCGGAACTTCCGATGGAATTTAATTTTGAATGGCGTCGCCTTCTGCTCCTGGTGGTTTTACTGGGAGGGTTTGCTGCACTCGGTGGTTTCTCCTCGCCGCAGACCGATGAGGAGCATTCGCCAGCGAGGGTGCGGAAGGCGTGGTTTTACTGTGTGGTGTTGTTCGTCACCGGTGCTGCGTCCGCAAGCGTGGTGGACCACTTCGCGGGCACGATGAGCTACTCGAATTTACGTCCGGCTTATGTGCTAGTCGGAGTGCTTTTGATGGCGACGGGCTTGTTTTGGCAGCGCTTCTTGAAAAAAGAGGTCGGTAAACCGCCAATGGCCGTTGCGAGGGTCATTGGTCAAGTTTGTTGCCCGATGCCACAGGTTGTGCCAATCACACGCGCATGACTTTTCTCGACAAGCTGAATCAACGCATCGCTCAAACCGGATCGAATCTCTGCGTGGGGCTTGATGTGCGGGCGGAAAACGCGGAAGAATCGACGAAGCGGTGGATCCTCGACGTGATCGCGCAGACCGCGCCGTTTGCGGCGGCGTTCAAGCCGAACTCGGCCTACTTCGAGGCGCTGGGCTGGCGTGGGGTGAAGATGCTGGAGGAGATTTTGCGGGAGATTCCGAAGGAGATCCCGGTGGTGCTGGATGTGAAGCGCGGGGACATCGGCGAGACGCAGGGTTATTATGCGAAGGCATGCTTTGATGTGATGAACGTGGATGCCGTGACGCTGAACGCCTACATGGGCCGTGACACGCTGGAGCCGTTTCTCAAATACACGGACAAAGGGCTGTACCTGCTCGGCGTGACCTCGAATCCGGGTGCGAAGGACATTGAGCTGCAAAAGACCGGCGACCGCCAAGTGTATGAACTCGTGGCCGAAATGACGAAAGGGCATCCGCAGGCCGGTTTGGTGGTCGGTTTGACGAATGCCGCGCCGGATGTGCTGGATCACATCCCCGACGTGCCGCTGCTGATTCCGGGACTCGGAGCGCAGGGCGGGGATCTGGCGGCACTAAAGGGCAGCGGGCGAAAAGCGCCGCTGCTGGTAAATGTCTCGCGGGGCGTTCTGTATCAGAACGATGACCAGACTTTCGCCACACGGGCAGAACGGTGGATGCGACAGATTCAGCAGGCGCTGGGCTGAGGTGTCATTTTTAAGAATGACGAAATCGAAACGCGGAAGCTGCTTGCTAGAAGCGTGTTTGTGAGGATGGATGGCACCGGTCAAACCAACCCCCTGGCCGCCCCCATGGTCTTCGATCTCAGAGATCACCTCAAAACCCCTTTTCAGCGACGTGTTTACCGCCTGATCGGCCCTGCTGTGGAAAATGCGCTGGGCCTGCGTGGCCTCAATGAGGTGTATCAGGAGTCAGCCCGGCTTTTCCGTGAGCATCCGCAGCACCCGAAGGTGTTCGCGTGGTTTGATTCGGTGGCGCACGCGTTCAAGCTGCAAGAGGATGTGGACCTTCCGGCGGAGTTTGAGTTTCCGAAGCAGGGGCCGCTGATCATCGTGGCGAACCACCCGTTTGGCATCATTGACCCCATCATGCTCGCGCGCTGGGCGGCGCAGTTCCGGCCAGATTTGAAGGTGATGACGAACTCGCTGATGCTGGCGATGAAGGAGCTGGCGGATCATGTGATCCCGGTCGATCCCTTTGGTGGTGACGGAGCGGCGAAACGCAATCTGGCTCCGATGAAGGAGGCGATCCGTCTGCTGCGTGGCGGCGGGACGCTGGTGATTTTTCCCGCA
This sequence comes from Verrucomicrobiales bacterium, assembly GCA_003506995.1. Classification (GTDB taxonomy): domain Bacteria; phylum Verrucomicrobiota; class Verrucomicrobiia; order Verrucomicrobiales; family Verrucomicrobiaceae; genus Prosthecobacter. Next base: position 4,516 of record DNXB01000003.1, on the reverse strand, counting down.
GGAGAGGTCGCCTCGTACAAGCCGGGGCGCGGCGTCGATGAGCCGGCCTGGAGCACTCATGTTGGCTCGCTGGTGCGGCGCACGCAGGCGACGGTGCTGCCGGTTTACTTCCCCGGCTCCAACAGCGCCCTGTTTCATGCCGCCGGGCTGATCCATCCGCGCCTGCGCACCAGCCTGCTGCTGCGCGAGTTTTGCAACCGGGCGAACACGCCGGTGCCGATGCGCGTGGGGCATCCCATCCCGTATTCGCGGCTGAAGAAGTTCGAGGATGATGAATCTCTCACGCGCTACCTGCGCATCCACACCTTTGTGCTGCATCAGCGGGGGAAGGAAGAGACCGTGAAGCTGACCTTCGCAGGAGAAAATACCGCCAGCACTCCACCGTCTGAAATCCAGCACGAGCGCATGGTGGCGGAGATCGACAGCATCCGCGCGCGTGGCGGACGCCTCGTGGGGCAGGGGGGGCTGTCCGTTTACCAGGCCCACTCGCACGAGATCCCCACGCTGCTGCCTGAGATCGGGCGTTTGCGCGAGATCACCTTCCGCGAGGTGGGCGAAGGCACCGGCAATGACATCGACCTCGACAAATACGACCGCTACTACGAGCACCTGATCCTGTGGGATGAGGAGAAGGAGCAGGTCGCCGGCGCCTACCGGCTCGGACGCGCGGATGTGATCCTGCGTGAGTATGGTCCAAAGGGGCTTTACACGAACACGCTGTTCCATTTTGAAAAGCCGTTCCTCGCGAACCTGGAGGCGGCGGTGGAAATGGGGCGCAGTTTCATCATCAAGTCCTACCAGCGCAGCCTGGCGTCCCTGCCGCTGCTGTGGAAGGGCATCGCGCACTGGATCGCGCGCAACCCGCAGTACAAGAAGCTGTTTGGCCCTGTGAGCATCAGCAAGGACTACAGCAGCCTGTCGCGGAAGATGATCGTGGCGTTTTTGCAGGACAACCGCATGCACCCGCACCTCGCCAGCTTTGTGAAGCCGCGCAATCCGTTCCGCTACATGCGCACGCGCCGCATGATGCGCGAGTTCATCAGCGCCGACCTGGAGAACGTGGATGACTGCTCCGCGCTGATCTCCAGCCTGGAGACGGACGGCAAGGGCATCCCCACGCTGCTGAAGCATTATCTCAAGCTGAACGCGACGCTGCTGAGCTTCAACGTGGACAAGGACTTCTCCTCCGTGGTGGACGGCCTGATCATGGTGGATTTCACCGAGACGGACGCCCGCCTGCTGGCGAAGTACATGGGCGAGGAGAACTGCCGCGAGTACCTGGCCAGGCACAAAAAAGAAGCGGCCTGAAACCAGGCCGCTTCGTGATTGATCTGCCTTCCCAAGGCGCTTATTTGGCCACGCCGTTCGTGCTGAACTCAGGCTCGATGAGGCCGTAGTCGCCGTCTTTGCGGCGGAAGAGGATGGCGAGACGGTGGGTCTGCTGGTTGTGGAAGAGGACGAAGGGCTTGTCGCTGATTTCCAGGTCCATCATGGCCTCGTCGGCAAACAGCGGACGCAGCTTGTAGGACTCCTTGTGAACGTAGGAGGGCTCGATGTGCTCCTCCTCGGTGTGCAGCACTTCCTGGTGGAAGACGTGCTCCTCGAGATGGCGGATGGAGCCGTCCTTGCGCGGACGGTGGTTCTTGAGCAGGCGCGTCTTGTACTTGCGCATGCGGCGGGCGATCTTGGCGGTGCTCTCGTCGATGGAGGCGTAGATGTCCTCGGTGACGGACTTCACCTCGATGACGATGTGGTCGGCGCAGAAGAGCACGATTTCGGCGATGTGCCGGTGGTGGTTCTGCACGTCGAGGATCACCTTGGCCTCAATGATGCGCGGGTAGTCCAGATGCAGACTTTCGATTTTCTTGTGCGCGTAGTCACGGATCGCATCGGTGACGTCCATGTGACGTGCGGTGACGATGATGGGAAGGTTGACGTTGTGTTTTTGCATGGTGGTTGTCCTTTTTTCGGGGTTGGTCTGGGAATCACATGGTGAAGCCCTCGCCCAGGTAGAGGCGGCGGGCCTCCTCATCGTTGACGAGGAAATCTTTGCTGCCGTGGCGGCGCACCTGGCCTTCAAAGATCAGGTAGGCGCGGTCCACGATGTTGAGGGTCTCACGCACGTTGTGGTCGGTGATGAGAATGGCCAGGCCGGCACGGCGCAGCATGCGGATGATGTCCTGAATCTCGCTCACGGCGATGGGATCGACGCCGCTGAAGGGCTCGTCGAGCATGAGGAGCTTCGGCGAGGTGACGAGCGAGCGGGCGATGGTGAGACGGCGCTTTTCACCCCCGCTGAGGGTGATGGCGAGGTTTTCAGAGACGTGGTCGATGCCGAACTTTTCCATCAGGGACTGCGTCTGCTCCTCGCGCTCCTTTTTGGAGTAAGGCTGGGTCTCCATGACGGCCATGATGTTTTCCCGCACGGTGAGGCGGCGGAAGATGGACTCTTCCTGGGGCAGGTAGCCCATGCCCTGCCTCGCGCGCATGAACATCGGCTGCTGGGTGACCTCCTTGCCGTCAAACACGACCTTGCCGCCATTGGGCTGCACCAGGCCGACGATCATGTAGAAGGTGGTCGTTTTGCCGGCCCCGTTCGGGCCGAGGAGGCCGACGATCTCGCCGGTTTTCACCTCGATATCGACACCGTTCACGACCGCGCGGCCGTCGTAGATTTTTTTGAGCCCTTCGGTGTGCAGGAGTGTGATGCCGTCAGGCTGATCAGGCTCCTCCCGTCTCGGGGCGGCTGCAGCAGCGGGGGCGGAGTCATCCCAGCAGAACGAGCTTTCCTGGCCTGCTGATCGGGGCGATTTTTTTCTGCGGGGTGCCATGATTACTGCTGTGCCGGGGCCATCCCGCCGCGGCTCTTGGGGGTGGCATCTTCACCCTGAAGGATGATGGTCTGGTGGCCGCCAGTGGTGGTGAGCAGCCCTTTTTGGTCGATGACCATGATGCAACCGGGCTCGGTGGCCTTGTGGAGCTTGTTGCCGGCCTGCACCTGCGGCCATTCCAGCAGGGTGCTGTTGCCTGTTTTGCCATCATAAATGAGATGCTTGCAATGGCCGACCTGCAGCTCGCCTTCGGCGGTCATTTTTTCGATGAGAACCATCGGGCCGCGGGCGTCCGCTTTTTCGATGGAACTGCCTTCGCTCCCGGACTTTTGGGTCGCAGGGGAGAGGATGTCCGAGTCTTTGACGGCGGGGGCGGCCGGGGCCGGTTTGGGCTTGGATTCGCCGAGCGCGCCGCCTTCCTGCTTGGCCATGTAAAGCTCCAGTTCCTCGCATTCGATGTACATCTGCGGATGCCGCGCCCGGACGTCGCCCACATACATGCCGTAGCCGCGGTTGGCGTCGAAGAAGGCGCTTTTGCGCGCGGTGATGACGATCTGCCCCTTGGAGGCCTGCGGAGCTTCGTCCAGGTTGAGGGGCTGGAGCGGTTGTGGCTGGGGGCCGGCAGGCGGAGGAGGGGCCTCGACCACACGCATGGCGGGTGTGGCCGGAGCGGGCTGCGTCGTCGTTGCTGAGTTGCCTTGGATGACGGTTTGCGCGGCTTGCAGCGCCTTTTGGCGCATTTCCGCCGTCTCAGGATCGGTGAGCATCTCCTTGGTCTTGTCCTTCACCTCGTCCGGGATGGCCTGGATGATCGTTTTGGCGGCATCGACGGCCTTGGTCTTCGTGCTGTCATCCACCTTCTTTTTGCGGAAATCAAAGAGCGGGCGCTGGCCGCCGGGGCCCTGCGCCAGAAGGCCGGCACCGGTCGCGAGCAGGGCGAGGCTGAGAATGAGCGGCGTTTTCATGTTACTTGGCAGGTTGGGATTCCGGGGAGGGGCTTACCTCGCCGCTGAGAGCGCTGGTGTCAAAGATGACCATGCGGATGTCTCCGGTCATGCGGCCCTGGTTTTTGGCGGTGTCGAAGACGAGGTTGTCCCCCTCGATCTGAAAGTCGGCGCGGCTCACACGGCTGCGCTCACGGCTGCGCAGCACCCCGCCGGTCATGTGGTAAAAGGCCGTTTTGAGGTCCATGCGGAGGTTGTTGGCCGGATTGGCGTTGAACATCTGCACCACCAGCCCCTCGGCATACAAACGCTCATCGTCGATACGGCGGATGACATCCGCCGTGATGAGCGAGGTGCGCTTGCCGGCCGCGTCGAAGGAGGGGATCACCGCGCCTTTGCTCTCAGCCCCCAGCGGCACCATTTTCATGAAGGCGCTGACGCCGGAGTCCGCAGGCGCGGGCTGCTGCCCGGTGGAGAACATGACGAGCCCCGCCACCACGCCGAGCACGGTGGAAAACGTCAGGGCGCGTCGGCGCGTCGGCTCAAGCAATGTCACGAACGAGGGCATGAATCTTCCGCAAGGTTTCCACCACGCCCGCGATCTCGGCGAGCGGTATTTGATTGGGCCCGTCTGAAAAGGCCTTGGCCGGATCAGGGTGCGTTTCCATGAACACGCCGTCACAGCCGGTCGCCACGGCGGCGCGGGCCAGCACGGGGGCCAGTTTGCCATCGCCACCCGTC
>DNXB01000358.1 GCA_003506995.1 Verrucomicrobiales bacterium | reverse complement strand
CGGGGCTATGAATCACGGATACCTTGGAACAACACCCCCACGACGCGGAAAACGGAAAAAAAGATGCCAGGCATTATGCAAACACAAGTCCGCGTCAAACCGCTGGGTATAAATGCCTTATGAGGATCATCGCACCGTTAAATTTAGCGCGTGTTTGATGCGCCATGACCGCCTGCTCGTGACTCCAGGCTTGAGTCCGCACGGAGAAATCAGCGGGTTAGCGCAGCACCACGCGGCATGGGGCGCCGTCCGCGCCTTCGAGTTTGATCGGGAGGCAGATCAGCTCGTAGTAGCCGGGTTTGATTTCGGAGAGGTTGAGGCCCTCGATCACCCAGATGCCGGCGCCGAGCATGATCTGATGGGTTTCGACGCCGTCTTTGTTGAAGCCGCCGATGCTGAGGTAGTCCACGCCGACGGTCATGACGCCTAGGTCGGCGAGATACTGCGCCGCGTCCGCGCGGAGGGAGACGAATTCTTTGTCGAACTCGTTCATGGACCAGCTTCGCGTCGAATTGCGGGTCTTGAAGAGCACCCGCTGGCCGCTGGAGAGCCTGAGCTTTTTGAGGTCGTCCGCGGTGATCTGGTCCTCGCAGTCGAGCTCGAAAACGCGGCAGCGGCCGATGACGGCCTCGAAGGGCAGTTGCTCCATCGTCATGCCATCGGCGATGAAGTGTCGTGGCGCGTCCATGTGCGTGCCGGTGTGGGCGCTCATGGAGAGGTGGGTCAGATTGCACACCGCGCCGTCCTCCATGCGGCTCACGCGGGTGATCTTGCACTCGGGATCGCCAGGCCAGTGAACCATGCCGTCCCGCAGCGGTGTGGAGACATCTTTCCAAGGACGTTTCATAGGGGGTGAACCAACTCGCAAGCAGGCCATTCGCAAGGGCCACTTGATCGTTACTTGGGCGAGACAGGCGCGGGTTCGGCCTGGGGCTGCCAGGTGAGGGTGCCGTTTTCGTCCTTGAGGTAGATGACAGGGATGGATTTGCCTTTGGGGCCGTCTGGCAGCAGGCGGCCTTCGGCGTCGAAGTTGGCGATGCGGGCTTTGGCGTAGCGAATCCAGCCGAGGCGCTGGCCGGAGTCGGGATCGTAGCGATAAACATCGCGCCATTGCTTCGGCGTGGTGAGACGCGGGCTGACGTAGGCGGGTGCGGTGGAGCGCTCCAGGACATCGGGGAAGAGCACCTGGCTGAGCAGGGTGAGATTGAGGCCGCGCAGCATGTGACGCTCGCCAAGGGAAAGTTTGTCGGGCGGGGACATGGTGTCGATCTGGCCGGAGGCCTGCTCGACGAGGACGCCCTGCATGATGAGGCGGTGAAGCTCGGCACGGACATCGGCGACGGCGGTGGCTTTGGATGAGGCACTGGCGAGGGCATCGAGCTCGCGCTGGGAACCGAGGTAGAAGGGATGAAAATTGGCGATGGCGTTGAGGACTTTTTCGATGGTCTGGCGTGCGGTGAGGCCGGTGGTGTTTTCAAGCCGGGTGTTTAGGGCGGCGCGGATGGCCTCGCCCCGCTGGGCGCGGAGTTTGGCGGCCTCGTCCTTGCGTTTTTCATCGCGTTCTGCGGCGGCAAGAGCCTCGGACTGCGGTTTGAGGACGAGGTAGAGTTTTTGCAAGCCGCCGCGTTCGGCGGGCGTGAGGAGTTGATCGAGAAGACGGCCGCGGAGGTTGGTGTCCTTGAGGCTGAAGGCCAGGAGGACTTTGATCCAACGCGGATCGGTGTCGGAGGCGGGGAGACCGAAGTCGGGGTTGTGAGTTTGATAATGGATTTCGGAAACGCGGCCCTGCTCATCGTAGAAGTGCATCTCGTTGGGCAGCATGTAGAAGCTGAGTATGGCGGGGGCGCTGATGCTGGCGCCGTTGTCGGCGAAGAAGCCGATGTCGATGCGGTGGCTGCGGATGCCGGTGCTGTTGATCACCGGCGGCTGCCAGCGGACGCGGATGCGCATGACGGGCTTGCCGGGGGTGCTTTCAATGCTGACGAAGCGTGGATCGCCCTGAAGCAGGGCGGCGCGCATCTGGAGCGGGCCTTTGACGGGGTTGAGGGTCTTTTCGAGGCTGATGAGCATCCCGTGCTCGGCCTCGTTGCCACGCAAAATGCGGGCGATGGAGGCGGGTGTGTCGGCGAGCTGCCAGGGATAGGGGCCGGTGTGCTCAAAGTAGTTTTTGCCCGCCTCGATCTTCGTCTCTTCAAGGCTCTGCATGATCACGACGGGCGGAATTTTCTCCGGCGTCATCTCATGGGCGATGCGGACCATCTTTTCCTCGTCGATCTGTGTGTCGTCGAAGACCACCGGATGCGCCTTGCCGGTGAAGTAGTCCTCGGGCGTCTGCACCATCTTGTTGGAACGGCGGAAGACCGACTGGAGCGTGGGACAGAGCATTCGCTTTGCGATGAGGAGCTTTTGCGTCTCCGGGGGAAAGGCGGCGGTGGTGGAGAGCAGTGCCTGGAGGAAAGGCTGGTCGGTGAAGGATGAGCCCTGCGAGATGAGCAAGGCGGGGGTGTTCACCGGCAGCAGATCGCCGTAACCGCCGATGCCGTTGGCCCCGATGTCGTGATCCTGGTGCTCAGGGTAGATGAAGAGGTTGTTGGAGAGATACTGCTGGGCCAGGAAGCGGTGGCCGCCGGGGTCCATCATGTAGAGCCGTGGCAGGCAGCCGAGCTGCTCTGCACCGGAGGCCATGGAGCAGTTCCCGAGCGTGGGATGCGGGCGGACCTGTGTGGCAGCGCCGGCTTCGCCCGCCGCAGCCTGGTGAACCTGCAACTGCGGATAGAGCGCGGCGTTCAGGGGCGAGTGCTGACCGTCGCGGTTTTCATAGGTGATGGCCTTCAGCCCGGCGGCGGTGCCGTTGATGAACCATTCATTGAGCAACATGGCGACCGCGTCACCCCGTGTGGTGACGGGCTGCTGGGCGTGGACGGCCGAAAAGCCCAGCGTCAGAGACGCAAGGAGGCGCAGGGCGACCGTGGACGTGGGATGCACCCGCCATTGTCATGGCGGCATGGATGATGGTCAAGCTGCGTGGTGATTCAGAAGGCAGGCGACGATTCGTCATCTCACGCGTCACTGACGACGAGCGGGAAGCGCAGACGCACCTCGGCGCCCTGGTCAGGGCTGCCCTGCACGAAAAGCTGGCCGCGCATCTGGTCGGCGAAGACAGCGAGGATTTTGAGGCCGAGGCCGCTGCCTTCACCGGGGTGGAAGTCGGACGGAAGACCGACCCCATCATCACGCACGGCGAGCTCGCCGCTTTCTTCGGTGTAGCTCAGCGTGGCGGTGATCTGCCCCTGGCGGCCATGAGGGTAGGCGTGCTCGAAGCAGTTGGAGAGCGACTCGTTGAGCGTGAGGGCCAAGGGCATGAGCCATTCCGGCAGCACGGGGCCTTCCTGGATTTCGAGGCGCACGCTGATCTGCTCCGGGGCCACCTCGTAGCACTGGCGCAGATGTGAGACGAGATCACGGGTGAAGTCGCTGAAGGTGTCGCCTTTCCCCAGGGCGATCTGGTACAGATGCTGGTGCAGCGCGGCAATGGCGCGCACGCGGTTCTGGCTGGAGCGCAGGGCGTTGCGGGCGTCCTGGTCGCTCACGCCGTTGATCTGCATGTTCAGCAGGCTGGAGATGATCTGGAGGTGGTTTTTGATGCGGTGATGCGTCTCGGTGAGCAGCAGCTTTTCACGCTCCAGATCGACGACGGGCCAGCGCAGGCTGGAGGAGGAGACCACCTGGAAGGCCTGCGGCACGGCGGCGGTCAGCAAGGGTGAGGATGGTGATGCGAGGGGAGACGTTGTCGGCACGCTTGCCGTGACCTGGGTCATGACCTCGAAACCACCGTCATCCAACATCCGGGCGCTCATCCACACCTCCCCACGGCTGCCATTGCCACCAAAGAACGGATGCTTGATGAACTGCTGCGGATCGGCGGCCTGCCGGGCGAGGTCGGAAAAAAATCCTGTGGCATCCGACGGCCGGAAGAACTGGTGCAGCGGACGACCGACGGCGGCTGACTCCTCAATCGCGAAAATTTGCCGCGCATGGTCAGTCCAGGTGCGGACGCGGCCATTGGCATCGGTGGTGAGCAGCCATTCGGTGGTTTGGCGCGTGGTGACCAGGCCAGACGGCTGTGTTTCGGTGCTGACCGGTGCTGAAACATCGGGTTTCGCCACCGCGGCAGGGGCTGCCACCGCCACTTGGAGGAAGTGGACGGTGCAGTGCATCTCGCCATGCGCGTCTGACACGGTGGCGAGATGCAAGATGGCGTTGGAGAAGGTGCCGTCGGCGCGTTTGACGCGGACGCCGAGCGCCTCGGCTTGCCGGCCGCTTTTGCCCAACTGGCGCAAGGCGTCCCGGCGAGCCGTGGCGCTGTCAGGATCAAGCCAGGCGTCGAGCGGGTAGCGGCGCAGCTCGGCCTTGGCCTGGCCGAGCAGCGTCTCGGCATGCTGGTTGACCTCAAAGATGACACCGGCCTTGTCCGTCATCACCACGGCGACGGGGCTGCCCATGAGCAGCGTGCGCAGCTTGGCCTCCATGCTGCGGAGCTGCTCCTCATGCCGCGTGTGCTCGGTGACGTCCTGGATGCTGACCAGCAGCCCGCCGCCCGGCAGCGCGGCGGGGTGAAATTCGAGCTCCTTGAGCAGGCCGTCCGCCGTGGCGAGCGAGAGCGTGCGCGTGAGCTGGCGGCGCCAGACACTCTCACGCCAGACGAGCGTGACCTGCTCGCGATGATCCTCCGTGGGGCAGGCATGGGCCAGCCATTCTTCCACGGACTGGTCTTTTTCAAACGGACGACCGAGCAGCCTGGTGAGACGCTCGTTTTGAAACAAGGGCGCGCCGCGTTCGTCGAGCACAAAGACGCCGCAGGGCACGCCTTCAAGATAAGTGCGCAACCGGGTCTCGCGGCGGCTGAACGCCTGCTGCGCCTCGGCGAGCGTGCGCAGTTCTTGTTTGGAGCGCCGCAATTCTTCCTCCAGGTGCTTCACGGTCGCGTCGTTGACCGGATCTGGAGGCGGGGGCAGCGTCACAGGTGTCGCCTGCGGCATCTGGAGTGTGACCTGCGTGATCTTTTCCGCCGCCTGCGGAGGCAATCCCATCAACAAGAAAAGAGGTGATGCGGTGTCGGTGGCTTTGTCGCTCAGGGCGGACACCAGCCAGCGGGAGGGNNAGAGGGGGAGGTGGGATCGGCGGAGAGTTCCGGACGCGTGGTGATGCATGCGGAGGTTTTGCCTGGAGAGGCGGACAAGTCGGCGAGTGTTTCGAGCACTTGCTGGCGCAAAGCGGCACTGTCGCGACCATCACTCCAAACCTCCCAAAAACAGGTGACGCCCTCCTGGATGCCTTTGTCGAGGGTGAGGTGAGCCGCCGTGACGTTGGCACGCTGAATCACCCCCTGCGCGTTCAAGATCAGCATGGGCTGGGCGCACTCGATCAAGGGCGGTATTTTGGGAAGCGTGGCCGCTGGCTCGGCGCTTTCGGATGACGGGGACTTTCCCTCTTCATCCGTGGCTGGCTGTGGTGCGCTGAATTTTTCGCAGGTGACCATCAGGCCGCCGACTGAGGCATCGCGTTTCTTCCGCCATGGACGGACTTCCCAGCGATAGACCAAATGGCTCCCGTCCGGGCCGTTCAAAGCATCATGCTCGCTGCGCACGATGTGCCCCTGCAGCGCCCGCTCGTAAACCTGCCGCCACCCTGGGTGCAGCCCGGGGAAAATCTCATACTGGCTTTTGCCCACGAGCGGCTGGACCTGCTGGAGACCAAATTCGCTGATCCATTGCCGGTTGGCCAGCATGTATCGCATGGCCCTGTCAAACATGGCCATGGCCACGGGCGCATTCTCCACCAGCGCACCCAGCACCAGTTCCATGTCCTCTGTTTCCGCCCCAGAGGAATCATGACTCGTGGCACTCACAAAGCTGGCGGGGCTGACAGTGCGACGAATGGGTGCTTCTCCCTCTGCTTTTTTCTCCAAAGGCGTGGTTTGCGCCTTGGGTTGAATGACATTTTTGAGGATGGAGGAAGACATTGCCGATGAAACTCAGAACTTTTTGAAATTTAACTTCCCTTAGATTCTCTACAAGGCGAAAATGACCTAATTTGCGACTCATTTCAGCAATAAACAGGCCGACAAGCAAGCCCTATCATTACAAAGGCAAGCCATCAGCCCTCTCGATGATAAGGCTCCCCGCGCAAAATGGCATGGGCGCGGTAAAGCTGTTCCGCAAGCACGACCAGCGCGATGTCATGCTGCAAGGTGAGTGTGGAAAGTGACCAGCAAGCATCTGCGCGAGCTCTGAAAACCTCGGAATGACCGTCCGCCCCGCCAATCAGCACGCTGACTTTTTTGCGGGAGGAAATTCTCTCATTTTCGATCCATTTGGCCAGTTCCACGCTGCGCAACTGCCGCCCACGCTCATCGAGCAGCACACGCAGGGAGTTTTCACTCGCGGCGGTCATCTGCTCTTCAACTTGCGCCCGGCAGCCCTCTTTGATCATGACGTGTTCAAAGCAGCCATGATGCTTCAGCCGTTGCCAGTAGAGATCGAGGGCGGCTTTCACCCAAGCGTGACCGGGCTTTCCAACGGTGATGATACGCCAGTGCATGAACGGCAATCTATAATATTAGAAATTATGGTATATAAAGAAATTGTTATACAACATCACCATCGTTGTTGTTGCATAATTTAAAAAGATCGTTAAAATGAGAATGCTAGTTCAAAAATTAACCGCTTGCCATCGCATATGTTCCCAAAACTTCTAAACCCGGTTCGTTTAGCCGCAGCTAGTTCTGCGGCCCTCATGCTGGCTTCTTGCGCCCTGCCGCCTCGCCAAGCTTGGCAGGAAATTCAGACGCGTGGGCTTATTCCTTATTACCTCAATGGTGAGAGCGCTCCGCTTGGGGCGCCTGCCAACAAGAAACAAATCCTGGCTAGCAGCACACCAGTTAACACAAACGACTCACTGGTAGGACCTGCCGCTCCGTCAACTCCGACTGTGGTCGCACAGAATTCGACCAGCATGCCTGTGGCTCAGCCAGTGCCAGATCTGCCAGGATATGTGCGCACTCCCTTCACCAATCCCCCGCGTCTGGTCGATGTGCGTGGCATGACGGCAGGCTCCAAAGTGGTCTGCCCCTACACTCAGCGCCCGTTCCTGGTTCCTGGTTCTGCGTCCTCCTCCAGCATGGCCTCGGCTCCTACTCGCCCGAGTTCGTCCGAACCTCAGCAACGCCCGCGCACGGCACCTGTGACACCTAACACATCTGTGGCGGCCATGAACAAACCCGCCGCCAGCAGTGCGAACACCCCGGCTGTGACACCCGCTCCAAACCCTGTAACCGAGCTGCCTTACGGCACCTCCATCAGCGGACGCCCTGGGTTCGTTAACAGCCCGTTTGCCGCCAAGCATCAGTTGGTGGACGTGACCGGCCTTCCGGTTGGCATGGAAGTCAAGTGCCCATACACCGGCAAGCTATTCCGCGTGCCGCCGCAATAAGCCAGAAGAGCATCCTTCTTTTCTCAAGCCCCGTCTGGTTCTCCAGGCGGGGTTTTTGTTATTCAGGGCTCAAATCAATCCGTGCAGCACGGGCACGGCTGCACCAAATGGCCCGGCGCGATTTCCTTGAGCGTGAGGTCCATACTCACACTGTCCTGCCACTTCGCATGCTTCATACGATGGCCGAAAGCGCAACCTGCAGGCGGATTGATCGGTGATGGCACATCGCCTTTGAGCAACTGACGCTCACGACGCTTCGTGGGGTCGGCGACGGGGATCGCATCGAGCAACGCTTTCGTGTAGGCATGACGTGGACTGCGATAAAGCTGTGCGGCAGGCGCGACTTCGACGATTTTGCCCAGATACATCACTGCGACTCGGTCGCTCATGTGCTGCACGACGCTGAGGTCATGCGCGATGAAGAGATAGGCGAGACCGAAGTCGCGCTGGAGCTCCAGCAGGAGGTTCAAGACCTGTGCCTGCACGGAAACGTCGAGCGCGGAGACGGGCTCGTCGCACACGATGAGCTTGGGCTTCAAGGCGAGAGCCCTGGCAATGCCGATGCGCTGGCGCTGGCCGCCGCTGAACTCGAAGGAGTAGCGATGCAGCGCATCCACCGGCAAACCGACGCGTTTGAGCAGCTCTGCGGCCCATTCGCCGCGTTCGGCGCGCGTGCCCATTTTTTGAATGATGAACGGCTCCTCCAAAATCTGTCCGATCGTGTGCCGCGGGTTCAATGACTCGGCGGGATCTTGGAAAACCATCTGCATCTCACGGCGGAGCGTGCGCAACTGGCTCTGTGACTGCGTGGAGATGTCGTGGCCGTTGAAGTTCACACTGCCAGCCGTCGGTTTGAGTAGTCGTACGACGGATTTGGCCACCGTGGACTTCCCGCAGCCGCTTTCGCCGACAAGGC
>DNXB01000485.1 GCA_003506995.1 Verrucomicrobiales bacterium | reverse complement strand
CAACCCTCTGCGTGACGCACAGGACAGGCTGGATGCTACTGTGCGCGCTGCCTATGGCATGACAAAATCTGACAGCGTGCTGGAGTTCCTCCTGGAGCTGAATCATGCCTGCGCCGCCCGTGAAAAAGCCGGCGAGGCCATCACGCCTCCTGGCCTTCCGCTACCTGAGAGCGAGCACGCCGCATTCATCTCCAAAGATTGCATCCTTCCCGAAATCCCAGATGGAAGCTCCGACGAGTCCCGTGCCAAGGCGGCGCATTTTCACAGTTCGATCGTGCAAGAGCAAACTGCCAGTTACGGATAGTTCATCAGCCAGTCATATGCCCAAACAGCCCATCATTCTTGTGGACCAGAGGGTGTGTCACAAGCAGCGGAAAACCCAGGCCCGGCCGGCAAAGGTCATCCGGCGCACACACAAATCTCGCGACGGTTGGCCGCAAGTTGCGTGGCAAACACGGGCGCGGGCGCCCAGTCGCGGATGGCGTCGATGAACTCGTGGGCGCGGTCTTCGAGCGCTGGGGTGTTGAGTTTGATCGTGAGGATGAGCCGACGGGCCTGAACCGCCTCTTGGATGCGCGCCACTTGTGGCAGCACCTCAGGCGGAGCGAGATTGATGTCGCAGAGCAGCACGGCGGGTTCTTGAGGCAATGCGGTAAGGTTGAGGCGGCCTGCGGCGGTCCGCCAGTGGTCGAATCGAACGCCCTGGGCTATGGCGAGTTGGAGCACGCGCTCGTCCATCTCGCCGGTATCGATGCCGAGGACATCCATACCGCGTTGCAGCAGAGCAAAGGTGGCACCACCGGGCGCACAACCGAGATCAAGAGCGGTCTGGCCGCGCAGATCGAGCTGATCCCAGCCACGCCAGGCGAGCGCTTGTTCGAGCTTGAGCCAAGCGCGTGACGGCACGTCTTTTGGCAAGGTGATGCGTGGCAGTCCGCCAGGCTGCGTGTGGATGCCATTTTGATGCTCGTGATGGCCGAGAAAAAGCGGTTCGGCAGCGGTTTCACCGACGATCACATCGAGAATCAAATCCCCGTGAGCATAAGGCAGCCGGGTTTCGAGTTGGACACCGGCTTGTTGAAGTTCGCGGGTGATTTCAGCCTCGACAGCGTCGATGCGCTGCCATTCGGCGACTTCGACACCATCTTCATTCGTGATGCGGGGGAAAACGTGGAGGCGAACCGGCTTGGAAGCAAGTTTGCGGGCATGATCGACGACTTCGGTGATCGTTTTGCACAAACCAAGCGAGGTGCCGCTGACACGGGCGAAGGTGCTGAGTGTGCGAGGCGGGCTGAAGCCCGGACTGCGCACCTTCCAGGTGATGAACTGCGGTTTCATGAACGCAGGCGTGAGCTCGCCGGCAAAGTGGCTGGCGATGTCGCGCTTGAGCACGGGTTCTGATCCGGCGCGGCAGGTGGTGAAACGAAAGGGGGCGTTCATGTGAAGAAAAAAGAAAGGCGGAGCCGTGGCTCCGCCCTTCGTGGTGAATGGGGTGCTGGGAAATTATTCGACGCCTTTCCAAGCGCCGAAGTTCGCGCCTTCGGTGATCCACTTCTTGATCAGGTCGATGTTGGCAGGAGTGATGCGGTCGCCTTTGCCTTCAGGAGGCATGGCCATGTCGTCGGAATCTGGAAGCAGCATGGTCTTGACCAGCCAGCTTGCGTCGGGCTTGCCGGCGACGACGTTTTCATCCGGGTATTCTTTGCCGCCCTTCATGATGACGGCAGCGCCGTCGAGGCGAAGGCCGCCCTTGGGCTTCTTGATCTTGCCGTTGTCCTCGTGCTCCTTCTCGTGGCACTTGAAGCAGCTTTCTTTGAGGATCGGGAGGATCTGCTTTTCAAAGTCCACTTTGCCTGCGTCCTGGGCGCTGCTGGTGGAGGTGAGAGATGCGCCGAGGGCGAGCACGGCGGCGAGGGTGAGGGCAAGGGTGTTTTTCATAGGTGGTGTGAAACGAGCGGGCGGGAGAAGATGTTCACGAGGATTTTTCGTGGTCAAGTTGCAACCCTGACAAGGATCGAAGCCGATTCATAAAAGTGCGGCAAGGTAAATATTTCGGTGGCCTTAAATAATTTCGTCTGTCAGAATCCCGCGATTCTCATGAGCCGTGCCGCCGCTGTCGCCTCCCGCCCCCCTCGCGCCCGTTCCACGGACGAGAAGGTCAGTCCGTGGAATGATGTGCATGGCATCCTGCTGCTGATGCTTTCGGCCATGCTGCTGCTGGCGCTGGTGTCCTACGATCCGCGTGACATGCCCGGGTGGTCATTTCTGGCGCTGTCGGAGTCTTCTGGCGAGGTGACGCAAAATTTCGTGGGCCGCACCGGAGCACTGGTGGCGGGGCATCTGCTGTGGCTGATGGGTCTGGCGGGCTATCTGCTGCCTTTCAGCATGACGTGGTTCGGCGTGAGCAAGCTGCACTCGAAGATGAAGATCACCCGCGTGGCCTGGCTGGGCTTGGTGGTCATGATCGTGAGCGCCGCCGGCCTGCTGGAGGTGCAAAACCTGCTCAATGAGCGCGATCACATCACACCGCTCGGCGGTGGCGGGGCGCTGGGCTATTTTGTCGGTGGCAGCATCCTCAAAACGTTGTTTGGCAAGATCGGCGCCACACTGCTGCTCACGGTGGTTTATGTGATCGGCCTGTTTTTGACCACCGGGCAGC
>DNXB01000429.1 GCA_003506995.1 Verrucomicrobiales bacterium | reverse complement strand
ACCGGCAACGAAATCGGCGCCTACTACGCCATCATCACCAAACTCCCATGAAACATCTCCACCTCATCCTTCTCCTATTCTGCCAGTCACCCTCCTCGTGATTGCCTCAGTCATCGCTGTCGAGAATCGACGCCCGACCCTTTCCTGCTTTGATGCTGTCGTGGATGTCGAGAATCATGAAGCGGTCATGTTTTTTTCGGCATCACATCTGGATACGGCCCCAGAAATCTCTCTCCATTAAAGTGAATCATGTGGTCGGGGTCTTCGGCGATCCACACTTCGGATTCCCAGGCGATTTGCGAGACGAAGCTCTGCATGGCTTTGCGACTCTCGAAGGCGGTGACAAAGACGAGGCCTGCTTCGCAGCCTGCAAACAGGTCTTTGAGTTCCTTGCGACGCTTTCCATCGACCGGTCCAGCGCTCGTGACGGCTTCGATGAGCAGAAGCCAGTTTCTCTTCGTGTCATGCACGATGACATCAGGAATCTTGGCGGCTGAATCCAGCGTGACTCCGAGGTCTGTCAAACCTTCGGTCTCCAGGTGGACGAACTTGTTTTCGGTATCGCCGATGTAGAGCACGACACCGCCAGGAGCAAACGCTGGGCAGAAATGCTCGATGATGGCTTTGATGAGCGGATTCTGGCCGCCAGGGGATAGAGCCACCTGGGAGCCGTCTGGCAAAGTGACGGGCACGCGGGCTAGGTCACGCTTTCTCGCGATTTCGTGTTTGAGGCTTTCTCGACTTGCGAGGTATTCCTTCAAAGCAGGAAGCCAATCGAGTGTGCCTACTTTGCGGAGAAGTGCGAGGGCGGTTGGTTCGATCTGATACACCGTCTTGCCGCTGTTGGTCGGACGATTTGGATCGTCTGGATTGCGCAACAATAGGCCTTCTTCGACGAAGAATTTCACCGCATCATCTCGGATGGTTTCGCGAGTGTTGGGGGCGTAACGAACGCCGTAGGTGGTCGCGATGAAATCAATCACGGGTGTGATGCCGCGAAGTGGGGCCTGCGAGTCGGTCCACGGAACATCAGGCTGGAGATCGAGAAGCGCCAGCAAGGTGTAGGCGGCGGTTTCGTTGCGTTGCTTTGGGCCAAACTGCAAGGCAGTCAGTGTTTCGATGGTTTCGGCGAGTCGGCACTTTCGTGCCGATGCTTTGCGGCTGGGTTTATCGGCAGGCATGAAGGTGTTTGGTCACTAGCTGATCGATTTCGTCCTGGGAGAGATCCAAGGCGGTCATTTCGCCACCCATGGCATTCAGCGTGTTTCGGTCTGGATAGCTCAAGGTGCGCAAGTCGGTGGCATTCACCTGAGTATGTCCACTGAAGCGTCGGAAATACTGATCGACGACGGTGGAGTTAAGAAAGGCAAACAAGCCTGCTGCGAGATCACGCTCCAGTCCGTGACCGCTGGCATGGAAGTAGTTTAGATGGTTCTCAAAGCCGACCCACTCTGTTTTCACCTGATCGGGGTCGAACATGCAGGCGACAAGGCGGCGGCGCTCTTCCTTGGAAGTGAATCGCTTCGTCAGCAGATACATGCCCGACGGCACGAGCCACTGCCGAGTCTCGGCAGTGTCCATGATGGCATTCGGCTTGCGCGCTTCGAGCTTCGGCCAATGCACGGTGCCACCATTGAAATGGCAAGGATAGAGGAGCGGCACCGTTCCGCGCTCGGGTTCTTTGCGCAGAGCGTCTTTGAGGCGAAAATCCACGACACGCCCCGTGGAAACCGTCAGCCCTAACTCTGCGAGCGAGGTCGTGAGGCCATCCATCGTTTCTTTCGCCGTGCCATGACTGGAGCATGACGGGATGTGAATGAACTTCTCGGAGTCATGAGCGTGGACGATCTCGCCGAAAGGAAAAATACTTTCCGTGACCTCGCCACCAGCCTCGCCGCTGCTGCTGGAGATGATCAGTTCGCTTGGCTGATTCCGCCCTTTCACTGCATGGAAAATGATATTCTCCTGCAAAACACTGTCTTCGCGGAAAGCGGCCAGGCGTGACTCGAAGACATGGAGGCGGCGAAGTTCCAAGAGGCTCAGAAAGTCCTCTCGGAATGGGCGGAAGTAGGGTCCATTGCAGAAACTCCGAGGCGTGATGCCAACGAGTTGCCCGCCAGGAACTAGCAAGCGCTGAATGATCGCGATGAAGCCGGTGTAGAGATTGCTCGTCTCGACGCCGATGGAGCGGAGAGAGCGCCGCTCGGCGGAATCTGTGCTGATTTTCCGATACGGTGGGTTTGCGATAGCCGCATCGAACGCGGGCGGCAGCGAGCCAAACAAATCCCCCGCCAACTTCGACGACATCTCTGTGATAAAATCGGTGGAGTGAATGGTGAACGTGAAGGCGATTCCCGATGCCCTGCATCGGCCCTGGCATTCGCGCATCGTCGTTTGGAGTGCATCGAGGATCTTCGGATCGACTTCGTAGAGCGTGGACTGAATCTCATTCACACCCTCGCCCTTTTCACAAACCATCCTCACAAAGGCGGCTGTGAGAGCACCAGCCCCAGCGCCCGCATCCAGCAGGCGCACCACCCTTGGAAGCGGCCCAAACATCGAAGCCATGAAGTCCGCCGTCGGCGTCGCCGTGAGGAACTGTCCAAGTTCCTCTTGTCGCGATCTTCCGTTGGTTTCGTTGACGGTCATGAATGGGTGGCGTGAGTGTAACGTGAAGCACTTCAACCGCGCTGTCACAACTTTTCCGTTCGTAAGCACTCCACCTGCAAAAAATTGCCGGTCCAGGGGTGGTTCCGGAGTGATCGGACCAGACAGTTTGAGAAAAGCCAAGCATTCATGTTTGCTGGAATTTAGATGGATGATAAGCGGCGGGGCTGGATGCGTTTCATGCAAGCGCGCGGTTGGGAGGCAGTGAGAACACGGCTTTGGCAGCCTAGGCCGCAAGATCTCCCTTCTGATGAAACGCTTACTCCTGATCCTTTTCGCCTTCTTCCCTCTGCTCTCCGCTGCGGAGAAGCCAAACATCGTTCTCATCTTCGCCGATGACCTGGGCTGGCAGGAGCCGGGTTTTGCAGGATCGGATTTTTGCGAGACACCGCATCTCGACCGGCTTGCGAGCGAGGGAATGGTGTTTCGTCATGCGTATGCCTCCGCAGGGAACTGCCAGCCGAGCCGTGCGTGCATGCTTTCAGGGCAATACACCGCGCGCCACGGTGTCTATGCCGTCGGCTCCACCGAGCGCGGCCCGAAAACGCTCATGCGTATGCTGCCGGTGCCGAACCGTCAGAATCTGCCGCCCGCAACCGTGATGCTGGGCGAGTCGATGAAGGCCGCCGGATACGCCACCGGCTTCTTTGGCAAGTGCCACATGAGCGACTCCAAGACCGGCAAATCCGAGCACGCNNAGGACCCCAAGGCCATCTTTTCCATCACCGATGCCGCGTGCGCTTTCATTGAGGAGAATCGCGAGCGGCCCTTCTTTGCTTACATTCCGCATTACGCTGTCCATTCGCGGCTGGAAGGTCGGGCGGAGACACTCGCGCATTTCAAAGGCAAGACGCCGGGCAAGCTCGGCCACGACAACGCGCTGCTCGCCGCCTGCCTTGCTGATCTCGACACCGGCATCGGGCGTGTGCTGGAGAAGCTCAAGTCGCTCGACCTGGAGCGGAACACGCTCGTTGTTTTCACCTCCGACAACGGCGGCCCCCACGTCACGCAGGAGCCGTTGCGCGGCGCAAAGGGCGGCTACTACGAAGGCGGCATCCGCGTGCCGATGATCGTGCGCTGGCCGGGAGTCACTGCTCCTGGCAGCAAATGTGATGTGCCGGTCAGCAACATCGATTTTTATCCCACCTTCCTCGCCGTGGCCGGTGCGCCCGCACCCGCGACCGTGCTCGATGGTGAGAACCTGCTGCCCTTGTTCCGTGGCGAGTCAAAACTTCAGCGCCAGGCCCTGTTCTGGCATTTCCCAGGCTATCTCGACGACCCGGTGCTGCGCGGACGCGATCCCGTCTTCCGCACGCGGCCAGTGAGCGTCATCCGCAAAGGCGACTGGAAGCTGCACCTCTACCACGAGGAATGGCAGCTCGACGGCGGCCGGGACAAGCTCGCCACCAACCGCGCCGCTGAGCTCTACAACATCGCCAACGATGCAGGCGAGCGCACCGATCTCGCCACCACCGACACAGCGAAACGCGACGAGCTGCTCGATGACCTCCTCGCCTGGACGAAGACCTCCGGTGCCGTGCTGCCCGCGCAGTCCAATCCCAAATACGACCCGGCGGCGAAAGTTCCTGGCGGGAAGAAGAAAACTCCGGCGAAATGACTTTGGCGGAACAGTAGCAGTCTCCGACAGTTTTTTGGACAGCAGAATGGGGACAGCAGAATCCAATTCATTCAACTTTCACCGAGGAGGATTTGGAATCGCAGGGGAATGGTTTGGCGTGCTTCTATCAGAAATTCATTCTGCTGTCCCCTCATTCTGCTGTCCACCTTTCATCCGTTCCGCCCTGAACTTTTCCCATCCTCGCGTCATTTCACACCGTTGCCTGACGTTCTCAGGCCATGGCACTCCACCTGCGCTTCTTCTCCCTCCTTCTTCTATTCCTCTGTCACCATTCTGCCATCCTCTCCGCCGCCCCCGCGCAAAACGTCCTCTTCATCGTCTCCGACGATCTGCGGGCCAGCGTGCTCGGCTGTTATGGCGACAAAACCTGCGCCACGCCGAACATCGACCGCCTCGCCGCACGCGGCATGCTATTCGAGCGGGCCTATTGCCAGGGCACCGTTTGCGGGCCATCGCGGGCTTCGTTCATGCGCGGGCGCTACCATGGCAGCAGCGGCATCACCCTCGGTGAGCATTTCATCGCCAACGGACGCACCACCGCCCGTGTGGGCAAGATTTTCCACATGCGCGTGCCGGGCGACATCATCGCAGGCACGGATGGCGACGACGTGGCCGCGTGCTGGACGGAGCGTCATAACTCCCAGGGCCAGGAAGCGCACACGCCGGGTGATTACGCCTGCCTGAACCTCAACATCTTCACCACCGCGCTCGAAGGCCGCCAGTCCACCGGTGATCCGCACCGGCCCTTCGTCACTGTCAGTTATGAGGGCGATGGCTCCGACCAGCCCGATGCGAAAACTGCCGCTAAATGCGTGGAGCTGCTGCAAAAATTCAGCGCCGCGAAAAAGCCCTTCCTGCTCGCCGCCGGCTTTGTGCGTCCGCATTACCCGATGGTCGCTCCCAAGCCGTGTTTTGATCGTTATCCGCACGAGAAGATCACGCTGCCAGAGGTGCCGACGAATGATCTTGATGACATCCCGCCGCCAGGCATTTCAAACTCGAGCTCCAAGAAGAACGGCCTCGCTCAATACCTCGAAAACCAGCAGCGCATGTGGTCCGGCTACTATGCCGCCGTGACCTTCATGGATGCGCAGGTGGGCCGCATCCTGGATGAGCTCGACCGCCTCGGCCTCGCCGCGAACACCGCCATCGTCTTCACGGGCGACCACGGCTATCACCTTGGCGACCACACCTTCTGGCAAAAAGCCAACCTTCACGAGCAAGTCATCCGTGTGCCGCTCATCATCGCCGCGCCGGGAGTGAAGCCAGCCCGCAGCCGCTCCATCGTGCAGCTCGTGGATGTTTTCCCAACGCTGTGTGAACTGACCGCCGCTCCCGTCCCGGCAAGCGTGGAGGGCAAAAGCCTCGTCCCCGTGCTGCGTGATCCCACCGCCACCATCCACGACGCCGCCTTTGCCTACGACGGCCAGCATCACGCGCTCCGCACCGACCGCTGGGCCTACATGCGCTACACCGACAGCACCGAAGAAATCTACGACATGCAGGCCGATCCCAACCAGTTCACCAACCTCGCCGCAGATCCCACTCACTTCACCACCGTGGAAAAACTCCGCCACCAGCTTCAGCAGCACCCCGCCGCCAGTTCGCAGCCGAAGAAGGGCAAAAAGAAAAAAGCCAAGTGATCTCCCACCCACCATGAGCTTCCGCCTCTCCCTTGTTTTTTGGTTTGCCTTCGTCGCCGGGCTGTCAGCGCAGCCGAATGTCATCTTCATCATGGCCGATGACCAGGGCAGCGTGGACCTCGGCTGTTATGGTGCCAAAGACTTGCACACGCCGCACACCGACCGGCTTGCCGCGAGTGGCGTGCGCTTCACGCAGTTCTACTCGGCGGCTCCGGTGTGCTCGCCTTCGCGGGCGGGCGCATTGACCGGACGCTGGCCCGTTCGCGCCGGTGTGCCGGGCAACTGCGCCTCGCAAAAAGGCGCCAAGGGGGCGCTGCCGCCGGAGGAGGTGACGATGGCGGAGATGTTCAAGGCCGCCGGTTACGCCACCGCTCACATCGGCAAGTGGCACATCGGCTACACGCCGGAGACCTCGCCGCAGGCGCAGGGCTTTGACCACAGCTTCGGCCACATGGGCGGCTGCATCGACAACTACTCCCACTTCTTCTACTGGAGCGGCCCAAACATCCACGACCTGTGGCGCAACGGCACCGAAGTCTTCCACGACGGCAGCTTTTTCCCCGATCTCATGGTGCAGGAGGCTACGCAGTTCATTGAGCAGAGCAAAGACCGGCCCTTCTTCATTTACTACGCGCTCAACACACCGCACTACCCTTATCAGGGCGATGCCAAGTGGCTGGAGCACTTCAAAGACATGCCGCATCCGCGCAAGCTCTACGCCGCCTTCATCGCCGCGCAGGACGAGCGCCTCGGCGAGCTTTTTGCCAAGCTTGATGCGCTCGGCCTGCGCGAAAACACGATCATCATCTTCCAAAGCGACAACGGCCATTCGACTGAGGAGCGCGCGCACTACGGCGGCGGCAGCGCGGGGCCGTATCGCGGGGCCAAGTTCAGCCTGCTGGAGGGCGGCATCCGCCTTCCCGCCATCATCTCCTGGCCGGGACATCTGCCGAAAAACGAAACCCGCGACCGACTCGCCCACGCCTGCGACTGGCTGCCCACGCTGGCCGAGCTCACCGGCGTGAAACCGCCGCAAACCCATCTCGATGGTCGAAGCCTCGCCGCCGTCATCCGCGATGCGAAAGCGCCATCGCCGCATGAAAATCACGCGCTCCACTGGCAGGTCGGAAACGGGCCGAAAGCCGACTGGGCCGTGCGTGACGGCGACTGGAAACTCATCGGCAGCTCCCGCGACACCAGCAGCAACGACGGCAAACCCGTGCGCCTCGAAAATCAGCTCTTCAACCTCCGCACCGACCCCGCCGAGCAGACCAACCTCGCCGCCCAGCATCCCGACATCATCACTCGGTTAAACAAGCTGCACGCGGAGCATCTTCAGAAGCCTTGAATGAACAGCAAAAACACATGCCACGAATCATGAATACCAAGCCCCCTTTATTCTACCTCCTCCTCTGCCTCGTCTGTGCCTTTGCTCTTCATTCCGAAGCAGCGCCCGCGCCGCGAAACGTCGTGCTCTTCATCGCCGATGACATGGGGCAGGACGCGGGCTGTTACAACAATCCCGACGTGAAGACGCCCGCGCTCGACCAGCTCGCGCACGAGGGCACGCGGTATCGGTTCGCCTTCTGCACCACGGCGAGTTGCAGCGCGAGCCGCTCGGTGATCCTGAGCGGGCTGCAAAACCATGCCACGGGGCATTACGGGCACGCGCATGGCAGCGGGCATTTCAGCACATTCGGCAGCGTGCAGAGCCTGCCGGTGATTCTTTCGCGCCACGGCTACCGCACCGGCCGCATTGGCAAGTATCACCTCGCGCCCGAGCCGGTGTATCACTTCGACGAGGCGCTGCCGGGCGACCCGTGGAATTCGCTGGGCATGGCGGAGGAGTCGCGCGCGTTCATCGCCGACAAGAGCAAGCCCTTCTTCCTCTACTTCTGCCCCCTCACGCCGCACCGCAGCGGCGGGCAGATCGAGGGCCATCCGCTCCAGCCGAATCCCTTCGGCAACCACAAGAACTACCCCGGCCTGATCGACGTGAAATACGACGAGGCAAAGATCACCGTGCCCGCGCATCTGCCGGACACGCCCGCCTGCCGCGCCGAGCTCGCGCAATACTACCAGGCCATCTCGCGCACCGACGCCGGCCTCGCGCGGCTCATCGCGCTGCTCAAGGAAACCGGCCAGTATGACCACACGGTCATTCTCTTCGGCTCGGACAACGGCAAGCCCTGGCCCGGTGCGAAGACCACGCTCTATGAGCCGGGGATGCGGCTGCCGCTCGTCGTCCGCAGCCCCGACCAGACCAAGCGCGGTGTGGTGAGCGACGCGCTCGTCTCCTGGGTGGACCTGACACCGACGATCCTCGACATCGCGGGCGTGAGGGAGGTGCTGGCACCCGCGCGTCAGACCGGCGATCCTGAAGGTGGCGCACAACAGCGAGCGGCGGCCAAGCCGAAGCCGCTGGTGAAGTATGAATTTCACGGCCGCTCATTCCTGCCCACGCTCGATGGTGCCACGCCGCCCGGCTGGGACGTGGTGTATGGCTCGCACCAGTTTCACGAGATTCAGATGTATTACCCGATGCGCGCCATCCGCACAGACCGCCACAAGCTCATCCTCAACCTCGCGCATCAACTGCCCTATCCCTTCGCCAGCGATCTCCACGCCTCCGCGACCTGGCAGGCGACGTTGAAAAACAACGACACGCATTACGGCAAACGACCCGTGTCCGATTACGTCCACCGTCCGCATTACGAACTCTATGACCTGAAAAGCGACCCCGAGGAACTCACGAACCTGGCCAGCGAGCCGGAGCACAAGGCCGTCTTTGATGAACTCGCCGCCAGGCTCAAGGCCTATCAGGAGCGGACCCGCGACGCCTGGTTCTCCAAGTATGAATACGAGTAAGCCACTGACGGTTCACGCAACCACTGCTCGCACATGAAAAAGCTCCTCGTCCTCCTCATCTCATTCTGTGGTCCCCATTTTTCGGCTTTCTCCGCTGCCGCGCCAAAGCCCAACATCCTCCTCATCCTGCCCGATCAAATGCGCGCCAGTGCGATGGGTTGCGATGGTAATGCAGAGGTCAAAACACCGCACATCGACAGCCTGGCCGCCGAGGGCATGCTCTTCAAGCGCACCTATGCCAACGTGCCCGTGTGCTGCCCGGCACGGGCGATTTTGATGACCGGCACCTACCCGCATGTGAACGGCATGATGGCGAACGATCTGCGTCTGCGCGAGGAACAGGTCACCATCGCCGAAATCCTGCGCGATGCGGGCTACCGCACCGGTTTCATCGGCAAATGGCATCTCGACGGCGGGCCGCGTGATCCCGGCTTTGTGCCGCCAGGGCCGCGCCGGCAGGGATTTGAGTTTTGGGCGGCCTACGAGTGCCATCACAAGCACTTCCAGCCCGACTATTTCCGCGACACGCCGGAGCGCATCGTGGTGGACAAGTTCGAGCCGGAGGCATCGTGTGATTTCGCCGTCGAGTTCCTCAAGTCACAGCCCAAGGACAAACCCTTTTTCCTCACCGTGCAGATGGGGCCGCCGCACGATCCGTATGGTGCGCCGGAGCACTACATGAAGCTCTACGACGCGGAAAAACTCACTCCGGACGCAAGCTGGCAGGCTGGCAGCGAATCACGCCCGGTTCCGAAAGGCGGGCTGCGTCACGGACCGCTGGCGAATCGCTTCGTGCCCGTCGGCGGGAAGGAGGAAATCGCCGCCTACTACGCCGCGATCACCGCCGTTGACGACCAGGTGGGCCGCCTGCTTGCCACGCTGAAGGAAACCGGCGCGGATGAGAACACGATCATCCTCTTCACCTCCGACCATGGCGACATGCTGGGCAATCACGGCATGAGGCGGAAGCGCAAGCCGCACGATGAATCCGCCCGGGTGCCCGGCATTCTGCGCTGGCCCGCCCGTGTGCCGCAGGGCAGGGTGGTGGACACGCTCTTCAGCCATATCGACATGCCGCCCACACTGCTCGCGCTCGCCGGGCATGAGATCCCGAAGAGCATGCAGGGCGCCGATCTCTCCCGCGTCGCGCTCGGCCAGACCACTGACGGGCCCGAGGCCGTGCTGCTGCAAATTTTCGTCCCCTTCAATCCCGATGGCATCGCGACGCCCTGGCGCGGCATCATCACGAAGGACCACACTTATGCGCGTTATGAAAACGCGCCCTGGGTGCTCTTTGATGACAAAGGGGACCCGCATCAGATGAAAAATCTCGCCACCGATCCTGCGGCGAAGGATCTGCGTGAGAAGCTCGACTCGCAGCTCACCTCGCTGATGAAACAACACGGCGACTCATGGAGCTTCAATTCGAGCGAGCTCATCGAAGAGGGCGGCCGCCTCTACAAGCACGGCACCTTCGTCACTGTGCAGGAATACCTGCACTGGGCGAAGGCGAACCCAGACAAGGTGAAGTGAACAGGCGGAAACCCACCTGTCGTCGTCTCGTTCATCAACTGTCCTCCGGTTTCCTTGATTCAATTATCCTATCCACCATGCTCCGCCTTCTCTTTCTCCTCGCTCTCAGCCCTCTGCTCTCCGCGTTTGCTGCGGATCATCCCAACATCATTGTCATCCTCGCTGACGACCTCGGTTACGGCGATGTGGCCTGCTACAACCCCGCTTCAAAGATTCCCACGCCGCAGATGGACCGCCTCGCCCGCGAAGGCATGCGGTTCACCGATGCGCACACGCCCTCCGCCGTCTGCACGCCCACGCGCTACGGGCTGCTCACCGGACGTTACTCCTGGCGCACGCGGATGAAATCCGGCGTGCTGGATGGCTACAGCCCGCCGCTGATCGAGGCGGATCGGGTGACGGTGGCGTCGTATTTGAAGCAACAGGGCTATGCTACCGGCTGCGTGGGCAAATGGCATCTCGGCCTGCAATGGACGCGGCAGGATGGCTCGCCGGAAAGCAGTGACAAAGGCCCCAAAGGCGTGCGACCTGGCTTTGACATCGATCACACGCGCCCTTTCACCGGCGGACCGCTCACGCTGGGCTTCGAGCACTTCTTTGGCATCAGCGCCTCGCTGAACATGCCGCCGTTCTGCTTCCTGCAAAACGACCGCGTGCTGCATCAGCCCACGTTGAAGCAGGAACGGATGCGTGACGCGCTTTTTCAGGCCACGGACGAAGGTGTTCGCTCGCCGGACTTCACGAACTTTGCCGTCATGCCACGCTTCGCGGGCGAGGCCATGGCGTTCATCGAAAAGCAGGCCGCTGCGGCGGAAAGGAAGCCCTTTTTTCTCTACGCGCCGCTCAGCTCGCCGCATCTGCCCGTGGTGGTGAACCAGGAGTATCGCGGCAAGAGCCAGGCGGGCGAGTATGGCGACTTCGTGGTGGAGACAGATGCCTTTGTCGGCGCGGTGCTCGACACGCTGGACCGCACCGGCCTGGCAAAGAACACGCTCGTGCTTTTCACCTCCGACAACGGCGGTCTCTTCCACCACTGGCAGGCAAAAGAGGCCGATGACGTGAAGCATTACAAGATCACCGGCCGCGCCGCGCATATCCGCGAGTTTCAGCATCAGGGCAACGCGCACCTGCGCGGGACGAAGGCGGACATCTGGGAAGGCGGTCACCGGGTGCCCTTCGTGGTGCGCTGGCCGGGTAAAACGCCTGCGGGCAGTGTCAGCGCGGAATTCGTGGAGCTGACCGATCTGCTCGCCACCGCCGCTGACATCACCGGCGCGCCGCTGCCTGCCGGAGCCGGCCCCGACAGCCGCAGCATCCTGCCCGCCCTGCTTTCGGAAAAATCTGCCAAACCCGTGCGTGAGTTCGCCGTGCATCACTCCATGCAGGGCGTGTTTGCCATTCGGCAGGGTCCGTGGAAGCTCGTTCCCGATCATCGCGGCTCCGGTGGTTTCTCACAGCCAAAGAATCTCGATCCCGCCAAAGAAGGCGGCCCTCCAGGGCAGCTCTACAACCTCGAAACCGATCCCGGCGAAACGCGCAATGTTTACGCCGAGCATCCCGAGATCGTGGAGCGCCTCGCCAAGCTGCTGAAGAGCATCCAGGACGAGGGAGTGTGAGGAGAGGCGCTCTTTCGACCTCACTGCTTTCATCTTTTAACGGAACATCAGCACCGGAATCTGGCAGGTGCGCACCATCGTCGTCGTGGTGCTGCCGAGGATGAGATTGCGGATGGGGCTGTGACCGTAGGCACCCATGACGAGCAGGTCGATGCCGCTGGATTTCACCACGTTGGCGATGAGTTCCTCCGGCGGGCCGGGCTCGGCGGCGGAGATGACGGTGAAGCCGGCGGCGCGGAGTTTTTGCGCGGTTTCTTCGAGATAGTAACGCGCGTTGTCATCGACCCTCCCCGCGCGGAGGATGTGGCAGTGCAGTCCTTTGAGCAGCGGGTTGTTCAGCACAAAATCCACCGCTTTGAGCACGCTGGGGCCGCCGTCGTAGGCGATGAGGAAGCGCTCAACGGGCTTGAAGGCGCGCGAGGCGACGAGCACAGGCCTCACACTGGTGCGGATGACGCGCTGCAGCTCGCCACCGAGATGGCCTTTGGCGAAGTCGCAATGTTCACCACGCTTGCCGATGACAACAAGCTCGGCGGCGGGTTCCAGTTCCTCCAGTGTGTCCACGAGCGTGCCGTGGCGTTGCAGCGTCTCGACATTCGTGACGCCTGCGGCGGTGAGCTGCTTCGCGGCATCTTCGAGAATGGCCTTGCCCTTGAGCCGGGCCACGCGGGCTTGGTTTTCTTCGAGCTTCACGAGTTCTTGCGTGAGTTCGGCGCTGGCATCAAAGCCGATGGCACCGGTGAGATCGCCGCCGTGGGCGAGTTCACGATGCGGATCGAGGACGTGCAGCACTTTCACGCCAGCGCCCATGCGGGCGGCGGCCCAGGCGCTGTGTTGATAGACGCTCGGGGCGTAGAGTGAGCCGTCGGTGCAGGAAAGAATGTGGGACATGGTGTTGTTGTTGGTTCGCGGTTCGCTGTTCTCGGTTTAATGGGCGAGCAGGCGTTCGAGGGCATCGGGTTTGTCGTGGATGCCGAGGCGGTCCACGAGCGTGGCGCTGGCTTCATTCATGCCGAGGATTTCCACCTCCGTGCCTTCACGGCGGAACTTCAGCACCACTTTGTCCAGTGAGGCGACGGCGGTGAGATCCCAGAAGTGCGCATGGGTCACGTCGATGATGACCTTGCCCAGCACCTCCTTGAAATCGAACTCGCGCACAAAGGCGTCCGCCGAGGCGAAGAAGAGCTGCCCGGTCACAGTGTAGGTGCGGCACTCGCCCTGAAGCACGCCGCGCACACGCAGCACCTGGCCGACTTTCCGCGCGAAGAACAAGGCGCTGAGCAGCACGCCCACGCCGACGCCGATGGCGAGATTGTGCGTGAAGACAACCGTGAGCGTGGTAGCCAGCATGACGATGCTCGATGTGCGGGGATGCAGTTTCATGTTCTTGAAGGAGGCCCACGAGAAGGTGCCGATGGACACCATGATCATCACCGCCACCAGCGCGGGCATGGGAATCTGCTTCACCCAGGGAGCCATCGCGACGATCATGATCAGCAGGATGATGCCAGAGGCCAGGGTGGAAAGCCGCCCGCGTCCGCCGGACTTNNATCGCGCAGCCGGCCATGCCGCCAAAGAGGCCCGAGACGATGTTGGCAAGGCCCTGGCCTTTCGACTCGCGATTTTTATCACTCGGTGTGTCGGTCATCTCATCGACGATTTGCGCCGTCATCCACGACTCCAGCAAACCGACAGCAGCCAGGCCCGCCGAGTAGGGCAGCACGATCCAGAGTGTCTCCA
>DNXB01000391.1 GCA_003506995.1 Verrucomicrobiales bacterium | reverse complement strand
ATGAAGTCCCAGACGATGAGGAAGTAGCTGGTGAAGTTTTTTTCCTTCAGCAAAGCGAGCTCCACTTCCATGCGGTCGTGCAGCGCTTCGTCATTCAGCGCACGGTCGCGGCCATAGCGACGTTCGAGGCCTTCCTGCGTGAGCTTGCGGAGATACTCGTTTCGATCGCCACCGTCGGGCATCGGGTACTGCGGGTAGCGGTCGATGGAGGTCGAATCGAGGTGGATTTTGACATCGCAGCGCTCGGCGATCTCCAGCGTGGCATCGCAGGCCTCGGGAACCTCGGAAAAAAGCGCGCGCATCTCCTCGGCGGTCTTGAAATAGACCTCCGGGGAGTAGGTCATGCGGTTCTGGTCGTAGATGCTCGCGCCGGTGCCGATGCAGATCATGATGTCGTGGGACTCATGATCATCGCGGTTGAGGAAATGCACGTCGTTGGTGGCGACGGTTTTGAGGCCGTATTGTTTTCCCCACTCGACCATCTGCCGGGCGCTCTTGCGCTGGGCCTCCGTGTTGTGGTCCTGGATTTCGAGGTAGAAATTCTCGGGGCCGAAGATGTCGCGGAACTCCTGGAGGCTCTTTTCAGCCTCGTCCTTGCGGTCGGAGAGGAGGAATTCGTTGATCTCGCCATTGATGCAGCCGCTGAGGCAGATGAGGCCCTTCGCATGCTCCCGCAGCGCGTCTTTATCCACGCGGGGTTTGTACCACTGGCCGTCGAGATGGCCTTTGGTGATGAGTTTGGAGAGGTTGTCGAAGCCCTCGTTGCTGGCGGCCAGCAGTGTGAGGTGGGAGGAGCGTTTGCGGCCCGGCACCTCGTTTTTGTCCATCATCGAGCCGGGGGCGAGGTAGGCCTCGCATCCAAGGATGCTCTTCACCTTGGCCTTTTTCGCGGCCATGTAGAAGTCGATGGCCCCGTAGAGATTGCCGTGGTCGGTCATCGCCACGGCGGGCATTTCCAGTTCCTTCACCCGCTTCATGAGCGAGTCGATGCGCACGGCTCCGTCGAGGAGCGAGTATTCGGTGTGAAGGTGGAGATGGACGAAGGAGTCGGGCATTCGGCGGGGGCAGGATTAACCCCGTTTGGGAGGCTGGAACAAGGGCTAGTTGTTCACATCGTCGGGCCTGGGCCTGCGATGGGCGCGGTGATGGTGCCGGTAATGACTCAGCAGCCGCCATCCCACGATGAGAAGCATCACCGCGATGCTCAAGGTGATGATCATTCCAAGGCTAAGCCAAGGCGCTGGCGGCTGAGAGGCTGGAGCGGGCGCCGCCGCCGTGGTCGAAACAGGTGTGCTCGTCTCCAAGGGATAAGCCCGGCTGGTTTCACCTGGAAAAATCACCTGGGGGCGTGGCGAGGCCTTGCCGCCGTGGCTGGGGAGCAGGATCAGGGTGGTGTTGGCGTCCTTGGCAAAGTCGATCTGGAAAGACGCCGCTCCGGCAGGAACGCGGCCTTGAGCCGAAGCCAGGAGGTGTACTTCCTGGGTTTCGGCGGTCAGCGGGGTGTTGTTCTCGCCGTCGATGGCCAGGATGGAACAATTGGGGAGCGGTGTTTTTTGACCGCCAAACAACAGTCCCAGCGCCCTGGTGAGGTATTCGCCCGCTTTTTCATGCGTGGCGGCGAGTTGCTCGGGCGTCTGTTCCCAATACCACGAGCCGGGCACCGGCGGCAGGGTGGTGGGGTCGGCGGCCAGGAAAGTGCGCGGATCGACATTGATACTCAATGTGTAACCGCCATCAGCAGCGAAATCCGCCTCAACCGTCATGTTCGGCACCACATGCGCCCACGCGGCTCCTGGCATGGCAAGGGCGAGCATGGCGAGCGCAGTGCGTGGGAGCGAAAAAGTCATCAAACCCATGGTGGAGATGCAGGCGGGGATGGCAAATCCAACGTCAGCGGGGCGTCCTGATTCGAAGAGGTTGAGCGGCTTGTTTCCCTCAGGCACCGTCACCGGCTGGAAAGAACAGACGAAAATCTTTGTAGCTAGATCGTCAGCGCGCTTGACTATGGGTGCGCAACTTGCTTCAAAAGAGCAGATCAATTACCAACCCGCATGGGTGCCACCCTCAAATCAGTCGATAAAGGTCACGAGATCACCCTCGATGACTTCAACCTCATCGGACGCAGTCCGGATGCCTCCATCCGCTTGCTGGACGGAGGAGTGTCGCGCCAGCACGCCACGATCCGGCGTGACGGTTCCCTTTTCTGGGTGTCCGACCTCGGCAGCGCGAACGGCAGCTTCGTCAACGACGTGGCCGTGACCACCGCCCGCGCCCTCCGGCATGGCGACCGCGTGCAGTTCGGCACCAGTGTCTTCATTTTTGACAGCCAGGAGGAGGAGCGGCCGCCAAGCGAGTCCGGCAATGTCAGCACTCAATCGCTGCACACCATCGCCCTGCCGATGAAAACGGTGAAGGCCACGCTGCTCGTCGGCGATCTGCGCAATTTCACCACCATTTCCGCCCAGCTCAGCGCCGAGGAAGTCGCCGCCATGCTGCGTGAGTGGTACGCGGACTGCGAGAAGATCATCAAGACCCGAGACGGCATCATCGACAAGTTCATCGGCGACGGCGTGTTTGCCTACTGGCCCGGTGACGACATCAGCTCGCGCGTCAAGGCCACCGAAGCCGCGAAACTGCTCTCCGGCCCTGAGGCTGGCAACTCGCCGAAGCGCAAATGGCTGCGCGAAAACATGAACCTCGAAGTCTATTGCCACGTCGGCTTGAACGTCGGCGATGTCGCGCTCGGCGCGATGGGCCGTGGCAACAACACCGCCGTCGGCGAGGCCGTGAACGTGACTTTCCGCATCGAGAGCCTCACCCGGAAGCTCCAGGTGCCGGTGCTTGTCGGTGCGCCGTTTCTGACAGGCTGGCCCGAGGGTCTGCAGATTTATCAAAATGCCGGCATTCACCCGGTGAAAGGCCAGCCGGAGCCGGTCGAGGTCTATTCGCTGATCGAGTTCCCCACGGTATCGATCCCGTCGGCCTGAGCGGAGAGATAGCGCGTCATGTCCTCACGGTTCATGCGGTAGAGCAGCCACTCGCTCATGCGTTTCGCTCCCAGGCGCTGCTCATAGACCTGCTGCGCGTTCACATTCCAGTCCAGGGCTGTCCATTCCATGCGGCCGCAGCCACGCTCATGCGCGAGGCCTACGGCTTTTTTCAGCAAAGCGCCGCCCACACCGGCATTGCGCCGCTCCGGCAGCACAAACAGGTCTTCGAGATACAAGGTCGGCAGCGCCAGGAAGCTCGAATAGGTCTCCACCAGGATCATGTAGCCGCACGGAGCCGGATCATTGCCCGCAAAGGCCAGCCAGACCTCGATGCGCGGCTTCGGCCCCAGCGCATCTTCGACCAATCTCGCCTGAGCCGCTTCTTCCGGCGGCGGAAGTTTTTCAAACTCCGCCAACGCCACCACCAGTCGGCAAAACGACACCACATGCTCTCTCGCGAGAGGTTTCAGCTCGATTTGAAGCTTCGCACTCATGCCAATAGCACTGGATCGCCAAACAAGGTGAAATTGGCCGCCTCCGTGATGCGCACCCTGAAGATTTCGCCGACGTGGCGATCCCGACTGCCTTCAAAGACCACGATGCGGTTGGAGCCGGTGCGACCGGTGAGACGCGCCTCATTTGTCTTGCTCGGCCCTTCGCAGAGAATTTCGACTTCCTTGCCCACGAGCGCGTCATACATCGGCAGCGCGATGCTGTTCACGAGCGCGAGTAAATCTTGATTGCGCTCCTCTTTGACGCGCTCCGGCACCTGCGTGGCCTCTTCCATCTCTGCGGCGGGCGTGCCGCGTCGCTTCGAGTAACGAAACACGAAGGCGTTGTCGAAACGGATGTCTTCAAAGAGCCTCCGCGTCTCCAGGTAGTGCTCCTCCGTCTCGCCAGGGAAGCCGACGATGACATCCGTCGTCACCGCGATGTCCGGCCGCGCCGCGCGGATGCGCTGCACGAGTTCGGTGAACTTCGCCGCCGTGTAAGGCCGGTGCATGCGCTTCAAAATGGCATCGCTGCCGCTTTGCACCGGCAGATGCACATGCTCGGCTAGTTTTGGCAGGTAGGTGAAGGCATCGATGAGATCCTTCTTGTAGCCAATCGGGTGCGGACTCGTGAAACGAATGCGCTGGATGCCTGGAACCTCATGCACGGCCTCCAAAAGCTGCACAAACGGGCTTTTGCCATCCTCAGCAGGAAACTCGTGCCTGCCATACAGATTCACGATCTGCCCCAGCAACGTCACTTCCTTCACACCACGATCCGCGAGGCGTTTCACCTCTTCCACGATGTCCGCGATGGGGCGTCCGCGTTCACCGCCACGTGTGTAGGGCACGATGCAGAACGTACACTTCATGTTGCAGCCCTGCATGATGCTCACAAA
>DNXB01000105.1 GCA_003506995.1 Verrucomicrobiales bacterium | reverse complement strand
CTGTTGGACGGACTACACTAGCGAACCCCAAACGTGATCTTCAACTCAACCGCCTTGCCGCTGCCCGGCTGGTCGTCGGTCGGCCAGTTCGTCTGGTAGTTGTTCTGGGCTTCGCGGGGCTTTTCGAGCTGTTTGAAGGTCAGCGGCTTCACGATCCACTTCACGGTGTAATCGCCCGCAGGCAGCTTGCCGAGGTTCACGGCGGTGACTTCATACCAGGTGAAGGTTTTGAAGTAGTTCCCCTGCCAGATCGCCTCGTGCATGGTGATGGTGAACTCATTGCCGCTGCGCTCGATCTTCTCGATCCACACGCGGTCGTTGTCATCGAGCTGACGCGTGCGGAAAAGCAGCCAGTTATCGTCTGCTGCGGTCGTGGCGGGCTTCTTCTCGCTCAAATCGTCTGCCCAGTCATCAAGTGACATGCCCTGCGGCTTTTGCGCGAGCGGTGGCGCATGTTGCAACGTGGCGGAGTCGTTCCACTTGCCGGTGTCGCCGCGCACGAGCTGGCGCTGATCGCTCAGCGTGCCGCGTTCGGCGCGGTTTGTAACTTCCTTCACGGGCTGAGTATCATCGGCTTGGAGCTGACATGTGACGCTGGTGAGTGCGATCAGGGGAAAATGTCGAAACCAGAATGAGGAATGACGAATCAAGCTCGAAGCACGAATGCTTAATGAGCACAGGCGGCATGACAGTGATGTGTTCATGAATGCTTCGGTCATTTGGATTTCATTCGGCATTCGCCATTCTGGTTTCGTCATTTGCGTTCGATCTTCTGCTGGAGCCTCCATACGCTGCTAAAGGTGCGGATGAACAAACTGCCGCGTGCGATGGCCGGCGTGGCCCAGGCGACGTCGCCGAGGGAGTTTTTGCGCACGAGTTTGTATTCGGAGCTGTCCTCGATCACCCAGGTGTCGCCGTTTTCGTTCAGCATGAAGACGCGGCCATTGTAAGCCCAGGGCGATGCATAAAAGCGGCCGCCTTTCGTGTTGAGGCGCTGTTTGGCGATGATCTCCTCGCCGGTCTTCGCGTTGAAGCAGCCGAGCAGGCCGGAGTCGTAGCAGACGAAGAGCCGGTCGCCGCTGATGAGGTAGCCGGGGTGGATGCTGGAGCCGCGCTTCTGCGACCACGCGATGAAGTCGTTGCTCGTCGCGTCGCCTTGCAGCGTGATGTCGCCCTTCGCGCCGGGTTTGATCGCGTAAAGAGGTCCATAATGATAACCGGCGCCCGCGTAGAGCAGTCCGTGCTTCGACATCGGGATCTGGCTCACGAGTCCTGCAGTGCCGCTGATTTCCCACAGCAACGCGCCGTCCTCCGGCGCGTAGGAGCGGATCTTTTTCATGCCGATGGTCACCAATTCCGTGCGCGTGCCGCTCTCCCAGATGTAAGGCGTGGACCAAGTGCTGCGCTCATCGCGCAACACGCGCCAGAGCGTTTTGCCAGTGAGTTTGTCCACCGTTTCGAGCCAGGATTCCTGGTCGTTGTCATTTTGGATGAAGACGCGCCCGCCGTACAGGACGGGCGAGGTGCCGGTGTTCCAGCCGTCGCGCATCGGATAGCTCGGCCAGCGGCGCTCCCAGAGTTTTTTGCCGTTCATGTCGCAGCAAAAGAGGCCGATGTTCGCAAACCAGGCATACACGCGCTCGCCATCCGTCACTGGCGTCTCGGAGGCGAAGGAGTTGCGCGGATGCCGCATCTGCGGCGGGATGCCTTGATGCGCCTCGAACTCCCACAGAATCTTCCCCGTCTCGAAGTCGAGGCAGTAAAGCATCCAACGATGCACCTCGCCGGTGCCGACGTGTCCGCCCGGATAACCACCCACATGCGGCGTCGGCACTTCCTTCTCACCCACCGCCGAGGTCACGAAAATCTTGTCGCCCCACACAATCGGCGACGACCAGCCCCAGCCCGGCACTTTCACCTTCCACACCACATTTTCCGTCTCGCTCCACGTCTCCGGCAGCGTCGCGCCCTCGCCGAGACCGTCGGCGTTCGCGCCGCGATACTGCGGCCAGTTTTCCGTGTCAGCAGCTTTTGACGGCGGCGCAAAAAAGGCCGCAGCCACCAAGGTGAAGAGGGAAAGCCTGTGTTTCATAAGGGTCTCGGGTTGAGGTGAGACTGCACCGCACTCCTCTTCCACGATCAACCGCAGGGGCTTCTTTCCGTTGTCGCTGTCTCCGCCGCAGGGCGATGAGCCGTTCAGACGTGTTTTCAAACGATGCCTCATCATGCCGTGTCATGTTCGGTTTCCCGTCGTGAAACGCCGTTCCCATGACATGTGCGCCGTGCGGCTCCGTTATGTGGCCATGACCAAGGCGAACCAGACGCGGTTGATCACGGCGTTGCTGCTGATGTTGGCACCGTCGCAACTGACGGCGGTGGAGTTTCGCGCAGAAGTGGTGGATGAGACGAACGGCGCGGCGTTGGCGGCGCGGGTGTATGTGCAGGGCGCGGATGACAAATGGCATTTTGTCGAGGCGGTGTCGCCGGAACAGCGGGCGGTGCGGTATGAGAAGGTTTCGTTCGTGAATCCGAAGTCGGTGGAGATGCACACGTCGGTTCCTGCGGGGCCGTTTCGCGCGGATCTGGAGCCGGGGAGTTATCGGATCACGGTGGAGCGCGGGAAGGAATGGTTCCCGCTCGAACGCGAGATCACGATTGTCGAGACCACCACTGCCTCGCCGCTGCGTCTGCCACTCAAGCGCTGGATCGACATGGCGACGCGCGGCTGGTTTTCGGGTGACACGCATTTGCATCGCGAGCTGGCCGATGTGCCGGCGGTGATGTTGGCGGAGGATTTGAACGTGACCTTTCCGCTCACTTATTGGGTCACGCGCGCGTTCACGCCGCCGGGTTCGGGCGACAAGAACATCCGCGGCAGCATTCCCGACAAACTCATCGGACTCGACGCCACGCACGTCATCTGGCCGCGCAACACGGAATACGAAATCTTCAGCATCAACGGCCAGCGCCACCATCTCGGCGGCGTGTTTGTGCTCGGTCATCGCAACGTCCTCACCGCAGGCGTGCCGCCGCTCGCGGACATGCTGGCGCAGGCGCGTGCGGAGGGAGCGCTGCTCGATCTCGACAAGCACTCGTGGCCGTGGGCGATGGCGCTGCCGCCCGTGCTCGGTGTGCAGCTTTACGAACTGGCGAACAATCACATGTGGCGCACGGAGTTTGGCTTCACGAAATGGACGCCCGCCGCACCGCCGCATCTGCTGCCGCCGTTTGGCGGTGAAAGCGGCGCGGAACGCGAGTGGATCGGCTACACGTTCGCCAACTACTACGCGCTGCTGAACTGCGGCTTCCACCTGCGCCCAACCGCTGGCACGGCGAACGGCGTGCATCCGGTGCCGGCGGGATTTGGCCGCGTGTATGTGCATCTGCCGGAGGGTTTTAATTATGAGGCATGGAAGCGCGGCCTCGATGCGGGTCGCAGTTTCGTGACCACCGGACCGATGCTGCTCGCGCAATTTGCCGGGAACGATCCGGGAGCGGTCCTCAAAGTCAGCGGCGGTGCATCCACCAACACCATTACCGGCTCCGTGGTGAGCGAAACGCCGCTCACGTTTATTGAGGTGATCAAAGATGGCTCGCCGGTGATGCTGCTGCGTTCGCAGAATCGCAAGACTGCGACGGGCGCGTTCGAGAGCGACTTGAATGCCACGATCACCTTCGACGAGAGCGGCTGGCTGGCGTTGCGCTGTTGGGAGGATCGGCCAAACGGTCGCGTCCGCTATGCGCACACCGCGCCGTGGCGCGTCGTGATCGCGGGGAAACCGCAGCACGCACCGAAGGCGGACCGCGATCATCTGGTGAAGCGACTGCGCGACGAGATTGAGCGCTGCCGTGCCGTCTTTCCACAAGCCGCTCTCGATGAGTATGCGCGCGGGCTGGCGATTTATGAGAAGATCGTCGTGCGTGATGATTCCGCAGACATCGCACGCACCGCGCGTGCTCCTGCGGATGACACTGATCTGCGTTCCTGGCTGGAGAACATGGTCTGGCATCATCGCTTCAGTGCCGATGAAGTGCGCAGCGCCACCGGCATGAGTTTGGATGCCATCGAGAACGCGCTACGGCGTTTCAACATCAGCGAGGCAACGCGTCCGGCGAAAACCGACAAATCGATCAAGGTGCTGCCTTATCCGGGCGGTCGTCATCCGCGCACCGGTTTCCTTGATGGCGCGCTCGATCCTGAACGCGAGACGAAGGTCAGCGTGTTTGCGCCGTGGGATGATCGCAGCTATGCCGTCGTGGATGTCCCCGAGGCAATCTGGCATCAGGACGGTCTGCTTTATCTCGCCCATCGGCATGTGCCGACGGTGTGGACGAAGCGGAACATCCCGCTGCCGCGCCTTGAGTGGACGCAACTGCCCGATGGCACGCTCGAACGCGAACGCGAACTGCCCAACAAGGTCGCCTTTGGCACCAAAGTCACGCCTGGCGCAGACTCGGTGCGCTTTGATTTGTGGCTGCGCAACGGCAGCGATCAAACGCTGACCGATCTGCGTGTGCAAAACTGCGTCATGCTCAAGGCCGTCGCCGGATTCTCCGCGCAGACCAGCCAGAACAAGCGGCTCGATGATCCATTCGTCATCGCCCGCTCAGACGACGGCAGTCGCTGGATCATCACCGCCTGGAGCGGCTGTCATCGCGTCTGGGCCAACGCGCCCGTGCCCTGCATGCACTCCGATCCCAAGTTCCCCGACTGCAAGCCCGGCCAGACGCAACGCCTGCGCGGCTGGCTGTGGTTTTATGAAGGCGATGCCATCGAAGCTGAACTCACGCGGCTCAAAGCGGTGATGGCAGCGCCATGAAACCGGACGACTCAAACACACACCATGAAACATCTCGCTCATCGTCTTGTTGCCGTTGCAGTAATCCTGCACGGTCTGTCCTCCATCGTTTTCGCTACGGATGCCGATTGGAAAGTCGGAATGGCCTCCGCCGTCATCACGCCGAAGGAGCCGGTGATGCTGGCTGGGTATGCGAGCCGGAATGAACCTTTCTCCGGTGTGCTTGATGAGCTTCATGCAAAGGCGCTGGCGCTCGAAGATGCCACCGGCCAGCGTGCGCTGATCCTCACGGCGGATCTGATCGGCTTCACCGCCGAAGTGGGCGATCCGATTCGCGAACGAATCGCGGCCGAGGCAGGCATCCCGCGCGAGCGCATCCTTCTCAATGCCTCGCACACGCACACCGGCCCGGCGCTCATGCTGCAGCGTCGCGAGGGAGGCACGGCGACCGATGAGCAAACGGCGGCATCCATCGCCTACACGCGGCAGCTTCAGGACGCCTGTGTGAAACTGGCCGGAGAAGCCATTGGCAGGCTTCAGGCGGCGCGGCTCTCGGTCGGCGGCGGCGTGGTGAACTTTCCCATGAACCGGCGCGAGTTCACGGAGAAGGGCATCATTCTTGGCGTGAATCCGCGCGGGTTGGTGGATCGCGGAGTGTCGGTGCTGCGCATCGAGGCCGCCGATGGCAAGCTCATCGGCGTGCTGTTCCGCGCGACCTGTCACAACACCACCTTCGGCTCCAAGGACAACCAGATCAGCGGCGATTTCGCAGGCAGTGCGCAGGCGCACATCGAACGCGCACTGCCCGGTGTGCAGGCGATGTTCATGCAGGGCTTCGCAGGCGACACGAATCCGTATCCCAACAGTCTCAACGATCCCGCCAAACGCCCCGCCGTCGAGATTGCCCGCGCTCACGGCGCCGAACTCGGCGGCGAGGTGGTGCGCGTGTTAAAGACATCGCTCAAACCGGTGAACGGCCCGCTCACCATCGCCCATGACAAGGCGAAGCTGCCCTTGCAAAAGCGGCCCTCGCAGGACGAACTCCAAAATCTCGCCAAGACCGCCGGCTCCTGGAAAAAATGGGTCGCCGGACGCATGCTCGCCGAAGCCACGGCCAATCAGCCGCCCCAAACTCACCACGAGGCGCCTGTGTCCGTGTGGCAGTTTGGTGGCGATCTCACGATGATCGGCCTGTCCGGTGAAGTGGTCGTCGATTACGCCCATCTCATCGAGTCAGCCATCGGCCCGCTCAATCTCTGGCTCGCCGGTTACTGCCACGACACCTTCGGCTACGTCCCCTCCGCGCGCGTCCTCGACGAAGGCGGCTACGAAACCCGCGGCCTTTACACCGGCGGCATCGGCTTCTTCGCACCGGAGGCGGAGGGAGTGCTCATCGAGAAGATCCGCGAACTCGCGAAGCTTGCTGGGCGAGGTGAGTGAGCGCGGTTTACATGCGTTCGGCTACTCGTCGCCGACACGACTTATCATCGAAGACGACATCGTCGAATTCTTTATCCATGACCACTACTCGCTCGCCTCCCGCCTACCGCAGGGCGATGGACCATTCAGCCTTTCGTTTGAAAGCGATTCGTCAGGGGATCAGGTCTCCGTGATGCGTGGCGGCTTGTTGCTTTTTTCACACTGACTGCGGTTCTACCCAGACTCCAAACCGAGTGTGGTCGTTTACTGCATTAGCGGATTGGACATACTATTGTCTGTGGAAATGCGCCGGTGAATTGGCGGAAACTGAGCGCACATGGCTACCCGATCCCTTTCCAAATCATTCGGCGGTGTCGTGCGCGCGCATCGGACCAAACAAAACCTGACGCAGGAGCAGGTTGCCGAACGAGCGGGTATTCATCCAACCTATGTTGGCATGGTCGAACGAGGCGAGCGAAATTGTTCGCTCGATATTGCAGCAGAAATAGCGACGGCACTTGAAGTCCCGCTATCACAGCTCGT
The DNA here is from genome assembly GCA_003506995.1 of Verrucomicrobiales bacterium. Taxonomy (GTDB): domain Bacteria; phylum Verrucomicrobiota; class Verrucomicrobiia; order Verrucomicrobiales; family Verrucomicrobiaceae; genus Prosthecobacter. The sequence continues at coordinate 18,897 of DNXB01000105.1, read as the reverse complement.
GGAGGAAGCAGAAGTGTCTCAACGAAAGAAGGCCATTCCAGTAAACCGAAAGGGGCGGCAGTTGTGAATGACGAGCCCTCAGGCATGGTCGGCAAAATAGTGGAGTTGTTGCGGCAACATCCGGAGGGACTCACGTCAGGTGAGATTCGCGAGAAGCTTTGCCTCGCGGCGCATGAGCAAAGCCAACTTGATCGCAGGCGTCGTGATGTGAGGAAGTGGTATCACGTCATCGTTGTCCCAAATGGCAGTAATCCACGGTATCGCTTGGGTGAAAAGCGAACAGAGTCCGTTAGCCGGACTGGAATCAATGGGCGGTTGCGAGCGACGGTGCTTCACGCAGCCAGAGGTCGGTGTCAGATGTGCGGACGGAGCGTCGCCGCCGACGGAGTCAAGCTCCAGGTTGATCACAAGATCCCACAAGCATGGGGCGGGACGAACGATCTCGAGAACCTCTGGGCACTCTGTGAAGAGTGCAATCACGGCAAAAAAGACCTTTTTGCCTCTCAGGTCGACAACGTGAAGATCGTTATGAAACACAGTTCGGTTCATGTCAGGATTGGGGAACTCCTCAAATTGAACTTTGGAACATGGGTTCCATCGCAATTGATCGAATTTGTTGCCAACCGAGACGACTGGAAGAAGCGAACACGCGAGCTTCGCTATCTGGGCTGGAAGATAGGTGCTAAACGACAGAAGCAGCCCAACGGACGTGTGACGTCTTCGTATATGTTGGAGAAATTTGGCGAGTGGCCGTCAGATCCATCAGGCTGGATTCAACAGTTCGAACGGGATCGTGCAAAAAGGAACCGAACGCGTGATTCATCGGACGACCAGTCCCACGGTTCATCGCATCATGCTGCTACATGAAGTGGTGAGGCTTGAGTGGTTGACCGGAAGAATAGTAAACCGCTGGTTCTTCCAATAAGCGAAGTTGCTCATCTCCGTTGTTCGACGGAGCCCGCTGCATTCGAAGAGCCGAGCGAATTGATCGGCCGATTGCCTTGGCAACCAAAGGAGGGAACGCATTACCGACTTGGCGGTAAGCAGCCGTTTTTTTGCCGCTAAACTGCCAGCCGTCAGGGAAACTTTGAATGCGGGCAACCATCCGCACTGTGAGCTTTGGGTGTCCATTGGGATTGAAATCCGAGTTTGGAGGCTGATCAGCAATTCCAAGACCGTCCACATGCATCTCTCGCCACTGTTTCTTCGCCCTAGTCGGACCCAAATCTGGCCCACCGTGCTTCTTTGATCCGCCCACAACTGTTGGCGCGATTCGGTTCGCCTTCTCAATCCATTGTGTTGCACCCCTCCAGCCTCCAGCGCTCATCAAATCGCCAATAGTGGGACCAACACCGGTCTTCCTGTCGAATGCTGTAGGCCACTGGAAGTAGTCAAAGGTTTGCGGGCGAAGTGCCACCAACAAGAATCTCGGCCGAAGTTGAGGCACTCCAAAATCTGCTGCTTGAACGACTTTCCAATCTGCTTGGTATCCGAGCTTCTCCAATCGCCGAAGCAGCTTCTTCCGGTAATCATCGAACTTGGATGAGGCAAACCCCGGGACGTTCTCCAGCAGAACTGCCGAAGGGGAGCATTCTTCGATAAGACGCAATGCGTCGGGAAACATATCCCTGTCGTCGCTGCTTCCTAATTGTTTGCCAGCGACAGAAAATGGAGGGCAAGGAACGCCTGCAGCAAAGAGATCAACTCCTTTCCATCGTGCCGCATCAACGTTGCGCATGTCATCGTTTCGCACATCCCACCAAGGACGATTTGCTCGCAAAGTGGTGCAGCAGTCAGGATCGATCTCGACAGCCGCTTCGCATTCGAAGCCAGCCATCTCAAGACCAAGCGCTTGTCCGCCGCCGCCTGCACAAAATTCTATGACATGATGGGTCATGCTGTTTGATAAACCGGCGCGCCCTTCTTCACAAACTTCTTCGGCTTTTAATGATGCAAGCACCTTACGCTGGCGGGCCATCGTCCCGCTCAACACGCCGTCGAGATTCCGGAGCCAGCACCGGGGACCTGCGTTCGATCTCAGGAACCGTGGCTGGGCGCAAAATTAAACAAAACTGCTTACTCCCTCGGCCCCAGCGGCACATGGTCCATGGGATAGACGGGCACCTTGCCTTCGGGGGTCAACATGCCGAGTTCGATCATGCGGGCGCGCTGCTTGGCCTTGGGCATGCGATGGAACTTGGCCCACCATTCTCGAACGCCTAGACGAAACTCCTCTGGGCTGATGTATGGATACCTGCCGGCGATGGACGAGCTTGGAGACTTGCTGCGGGCTTTGGGCTTGGCGGTGGTTTTCATGTCGGTGGAAGGTTGATTGCGGGTGCTACATGCCTTCGGGACGGAAGTATCCAATAATGGCCTTGGAGTCGCGAACGGCAATCTGAATGTGGGACTTGAGCTTGATGCCGGCACCTTTGAAAGCGGGTTCGCCCTCCTGGAAAACGCCGCGAACGGTTTGAAACAGGCAGTCCGTGGTCGCTTCGATGGCTGGAATCGACTGATTGATCACAAAGCAGTCACGCTCCCGTCTGAGCCAGTCGAAATCATGCAGTCCGACCATCTGATTTTCGGGCATGGAAGCGCCCTGCAATGCCAGAGCAACCTCAATCCCCTGGGCAGATTCGGCCAGGTGCTGCGTGAACTGGATGTCGAGCAGATCGAAGCAGTTGCCGAGCTGAATGACTGCTCCGAGGACGGCGGGATGTTTGATCTTGCTGCCTTTGCGTTTGGACTGCTGCGTGGCCCACTCCAGGGCACGCCTCGGACCGTGCTCCCAGAAGTAAATGCCCATGCCGAGCCAGTCGTAGGTGTTGAGGCTGGCGGTGAGCTTCATCTTTCCACTCAACACTGACTCGACCACGCGGCGGTCGCAGCCGTGGAAGCCAAAGACGGTGCGCTGGTAGGAAAGCAGGTCCACGGGGTGATGAGGTTCAGATTATCGGATGCGGGCGTGTGACAGACTTTCGTGTAAACCTCCGCCCCGGTTTCCTCAAACTCTTTCCACTCCTGTTAGCACCGGACGCTCACCCAAACATCTTCTCCACCACCTTGCCATCACGGACGATCATGATGGGGCGACCTGTAGGGGTGTGGTATTCTTTGGTGTGCGGGATGCCGAGGGCGTGGAGGGCGCTGGCGGCGACGTCGGCGGGGGTGCAGGGATCGGCGATGACCTGGCTGCCGGTGGCGTCGGTGGCGCCGATGACCTGGCCGCCGCGAATGCCGCAGCCGGCGATCATCATGCTCATGGCGGCGCCCCAGTGATCGCGGCCGGCGTCTTTGTTGATGGCGGGCGTGCGGCCCATTTCGCCGGTGCTCCACACGAGCGTTTTTTGCAACATGCCGCGCTGATGCAGGTCATCGAGCAGCGCGGCCATGCCTTGATCCCACGGCGGCAGGAGGGTGTCCTTCATCATTTTGAAATTGTTCTGGTGCGTGTCCCAGCCGCCGAAGTCGAGCGTGACACAGCGCACACCGGCCTCGACGAGGCGTCGCGCGAGCAGCAGCGCCTGGCCGAGCGCGCTGCGGCCATAGGTGTCGCGCATTTGGGCGGACTCGCGGTGCAGCTCAAACGCCTCGCGGATTTTCGCGGAGCGCAGGATGTCCCAGGCCTGCGCGTAAAATCGATCCATGCCGGCGAGGTTGTCGTTGGAGAGATCGGTGTTGCGATAGGCGGTGTCGAGCTGCTCGGTGAGGCTGCGGCGCGCCTGCAAGCGCTCCGGCGTCATGCCGCCGGGCGGACGCAGCGCGCGCACGGAAAAGTCCTTGGCGCTGGGATCTTCCTGCACGGTGAAGGAACCGAAGGCGACGCCGAGATAGCCGGGCGTCTCGGTGGACTGATTGGTGCGGGAGACGGGCAGGCTGACAAAGGAGGGGATGCCCTGCGGCGAGGTGCGCTCCTTGGAAATGACCGAGCCGATGTCGGGATAGACGAGCGATGGCACGGGGCGGTTGCCGGTGCGGACGTATTGCATGCCGACACCATGCACGCCGAGCGCGTCCTTCACGCCGCGCAGCACGCAGTATTTGTCCGCCTGCTTGGCGAGATGAGGCATGTGCTCGCACACCTGGATGCCGGGCACGTTGGTGGCGATGGGTTTGAACTCACCTGCAGTCGCACCGGCATCAGGTTTGAGATCCCAGGATTCGAGATGCGACTGCCCGCCGTCGAGATAGATGAGGATGGCGGCCTTTTCCGAACTGCCGACGCCAGCCTGCGCCTCCATGCGCAGCAGATCGGCGAGGCCGAAACTCAATCCGAGTCCGCCCATGGTGCCAGCACGCAGGAAGTGCCGGCGGGAGGCGACGCCGTCGCAGCGGCAATGAGAGGCGTGTTTCATGATCAGAGCAGGTGGATGGTTTAGCGCACAAACAAAAACTCACGGACATTCAGCAGGCTCCAGAGCAGATCGCGCACGGCTTCCTCGCGTGGCATGTTCGTGTGTGAGGATTGCAGAAAATCGGTGACGCGTTTCAGCTCCGCAGCATCGGGACGGCGGCCGAGCGCGAGGAGATACGCCTCCTCCGCCAGCGGCGCGTCATCGGCGGCACTGGGGAAACGCCGGGCGAGATGTGCCGCGCTGCCCTTGGGGTCCGCGACACGTTCGATGACATCGACGTCATTGAGGAGAAAGAGTGCCTGGCTGAGGCCGGTCTCGCTGCTGCGCTCGCACGCGCAGGTTTGCTCGCGTTTTGGGCGGCCAAAGATGCGCAGCGCATACTCCGGCCCGTCGCTGCCGAGACGCGTGGCGGCGAGGCCGATGGTGCGCGAGCCGGGTGGCGCATAAGTGGCGGACACACGCTGGTCCGTGCCGGTGACGGCAAGCAACGCATCGTAGAAGACCTCGGCGGGCATGCGCTTGAGCTGGGCGTGGGAAAAGTTGCGCCGGTCGTGGCGGTTCGTGTCGTTGGGCACATGGCTGAGCTGCCAGGTGCGGCTGTTGAGGATGCGGCGGTGCAGATGCTTCAAATCAAATTGGTGCTCGATGAAATCGCGCGCCAGCCAGTCGAGCAGCTCCGGGTTTGAAGGAGGATTCGCGGCGTTGAAGTCATCAATGGGATGCACGATGCCGGTGCCGAAGTAGTGGCCCCAGAGCCGGTTCACGATGCTGCGCGCGAAGTAAGGGTTCTGCGGGTCCACCATCCACTGCCAGAGGCGCTCGCGGGGATCGGCGCCGGCTTTGGGATCGTAACCCACCGTTTCGCCGCCGAGGATTTTTGGCGGATGCTTTTTGACCACGCCCTCCTTTCCGCGCCGGTAACCAGGATAAAGGGCGACGAGGTGGTAATCACGCCGGTTCGGCCGGTCGCCGCCATCAATCGAGCGCATGTCCATGACGCGGAAGAAGGAGGTGAAGGATTCAAAGTCATCCTGCGTCCAGCGATCAAAGGGATGCTTGTGACACTGGGCGCAGTTGATCTGGATGCCGAGGAAGGTGCTGGCGCTGCGGATGGCCATCTCCTCGGGATCGCCGTCGCGCTTCAGCCAATAGAGATCGAGCGTCTGACGGCGGCCATAGGTGCCGTCGTCGAAGGAACTCTTGGGCGCGCCGCCGGTGATGTTGATGCGGGAGCTCACGGCCTTGTTTTCCGCCTGGTATGCCTCCAGGGAGCGGCCTTCCAGGCTGGAGGCGACGATGATGCCGCGCGCGAGCTGATCGAAGGGGACATTGCGCTGGAACTTATCGACAAACCAATCATGCCACAGCCAGGTGACCTTGATGTTCGGATTCAAATTGCCATCGGCATTGCCGGTCCAGTCCGACCAAATGGAGGCCCAGTAGAGCGCGTATTCAGGACGATCCAGCAGGCGGTCAATGAGCCGTGCGCGTTTGTCCGGGTGTGAATCCGCGAGAAACTCACGCGCCTCCGCAGGCGTGGGCAGCGTGCCGATGGTGTCGATGAACGCGCGCCGCAGAAACGCCTCGTCATCGCACCGGTCCGAAGGCTGAATGCCGAGCTTGCGCAGCTTTGCGGCGACGAAGCCGTCCACCGGATTGTTCGGCGGAAAATCAGGGAAGTTCGCGAGACCACGCGCATCCGCCGCCATCACCTGCGCTGTCGCCACCTCCGCGCCATAGCTCGCCACGAGATGCGTGTCGCCCGTCGCGCCGATGGCGGAGACCTCGCCGTTCTTCGACACCTTCACGATGCCCTCGTCATTCGATGAAAACGTCGCCAGCGCCGTCACATCGAGACGCGAACCATCGGAGAACTGCGCCAGCACACGCAAATCAACGGGATTCGATTTGGCCGAAGGTGTCAGGCGAATTTCCTCCGGCAGCAGTTCGAGTTTTTCGAGATATGGCTCCGTCGCTTTGTCGAAAGGCGCACCCGCCGCGATCCAGTCGCGGAGCATGCGATACTGCCACGATCCGCGCTTCAGCCGCGTGCCGCCCTCGTGCTCCAAGCCGTCTTCGAGCGGCTTCCGCAGCGCCAGTGACGCGTCTGGGTTCGCACGGTCGATGCGCGAGCGCGGCTTGCCTTTCGGCTCGTCTTTCTCCGTGTCGGCGGTGAGTTCCTTGTGATCCAGCACGCGATCATAACCAAACAGCGACAGCCGGAAGCCATTGCGCCCCTGGAAGGCGCCGTGGCAATCGCGCGTGGAGCAGCCCGCCTTCAAGAACATCGGCACCACATGCTTCGTGAACGACGGCACCCCGCCCGGCCCCTCCGCCGCCCAGCGCAGCGCCGGATTCTCCAGCGTCTCCGCAGCGACAGCCATCCCGACGCCCATTGCCAGGACGACAATCGACAAACTTCCCCGCGCTGAATGGAATCGCTTCATGATCACCCCCATTAACTGCGCAGTTGGGTGGGAACTATCAGAACGTGGAGGCGAACGGCGGCGATGAACACCAAGGAGCCACGCTCACTTGCCCAGTGACCTTTTCGCATACGGTAGCGGCCCGAGGCGCTTCGTGCTGACGGCCATCTCATCGATCCAGAGCTTCTGCGCGTGCGGCAGCAGGCCGGGACCGAAGTAGGGGGCCATGAGGAATTGGTTGAACTTCATGTTGGGGAAATCGGTGGGGCGCAGGATCACGTTGGTGTGCTCGATGACGAGTTTGCCGTCGAACCAGCCGCGCACGATGCCGTCGGCGTTGGGTTTGTCGGCGTTGAGATCGAGGGTGTTGAGTTTGAACTGCGCTTCGATGCAGTGCCACTGGTCATCGGTGAAGAGTTCATCGGCGCTGTCGAACATCTGGCCGTTGTAGCCGCCGCGCAGCGGACCCTGGGTCAGACCGTGAAGCGCGTCCTTGTTCTGAATGTCCTGCGCGGCGAGCCGCAGTTTGCCGTTCACCGGCTCGATGTAGAGGGTGAGATGACTCGCCGCCGGGCCGTGCCACTTCGTGTTCTCCGTGGTCATGAAGTGCGTGAGATGCGGATGGTAGCTCCGCCCGCTCCAGCCCCAGCCTTTGGAGAGCCGCAAGTAGTAGCGGATGAAGATTTCATCCGTCGGTTCAAACAGATGCCTCATCGCGGATGAACCGGCCACGGTGCCACTCGAGTCGGTCCACTCGTATTCGATGCATCCAGTGCCTGCCTTCGAGCCGCCTGCCATCCTCAGAGCGGTGTGATCATACCACTGCCGTTTGCCAATATTGGGATCATCAAAGCTCTCCTGAAAAAGCACGGTCGCTGGCTTCGCTTCATCGGCGAATGCGCTCGTGAGTGTGATGAGCACGAAAAGAAGCAACGAGAGCGATTGTCGGTTCATGGCGGGGACAGTTTTACATCCACAATGCGGAAGGCACCTGCGGGGATCGCGAGCTTCGCCTTGGTGCCGGTGAACGGAATGGGTTGATTGGCGATGACATCGCGAAGCGAAGTGATGGCGCTGCTGGCGATCAATTCTGCTTCGACGCCAACGGGATCGACGTATGGTGAGTCCACGAGTGTCACCCGTATTGTGCCGTCGGCTCGGCGGGTGCCCATCCAGAAGCAGTTGGTCGCACGAACTGGCAGTTGTTCCGCCGTTGCGGAAAACGCGGACGCGATGGCGGGTTGCATTTCGACTGCGGAACGGCGCGCACCTTCGACCATCACGTCCACGCCGTCGGTGTGGAACTGCTGTTTGCCGTAACTGCCCACGGGCAACGAAAACCAGGAGGGGACGATGGTGGGCAGGCCGTGGCGGTTCTCCGGCATGAAGGCATGTGCGTGGCGGTCAATGCCCAGCAAATAGCGTGGCGCGAAATGCGGACGTGTTTGAACGAAGGCCCATTCGTTGCCGGTGAACAGGCCGCGTGCCGATGCTTCGGGGATCTGCGGCGGCGGTTCGGAGACCGCATGATTGTCGCATTGCAGAAAATCCAAGGACGGCTCGTCAAAGCGGAAGACGACAGGACTCAGACCGGAGATCGTGTCGGGTGTCGGCACATCGAGGAGGCCCTTGCCCAGCAGATGAATGAAGATGTCCCGCGACAACACGCCAAACAGCGTCGGATTCATCGGCGCATCCGGGAAATCGTATTTGTTTTGCCGGTCTGGAAAGAAACCCTCAGACTTGAAACAGTTCGCGCCGAGAGCGGCGGAGGCGACGAGATGCCTGAGCATGTGGTGTGCATCGCTCGGTTTCCATTCGGTGAGATGAGCGTTCACCACGAGCTGGTCGTCGATGATGTTGGCTTTCCAGCTCTTGACGAGTCCGCTGCGCCAGAGGCCGGCCATCGCCATGAGATTGATCTCTGGAGTCGTTGCGGCGCTCTCCTCGACCGACGGAATGATCCATGCGCGCCGCTCAGGCGAGAGCAGGCGCTGGCCGAGGTTTTGCATCGCCGGTGTGTACGCCCACCAGTTCTGCTTCATCATCAAGTGGGTCGGCTTGCGATGCTTCACCGCCACATCGATGATCGGAAAAAAGGATTCGTCGATGAATCGGTCGAACTCAGGCTTGTTGCGCGCGAAGCGCGGCAGGTGAAACACGGAAACGTTCAGCTCGCTGAACAGAATGCCGAGGCAGCTCGTGGGCGTGCGTTTGAGCCATTCATCCACGGTGCCCGGTGCCATCGCCGGGTGATGGCCATGGCCGACGATGAGCACATGGAGACACTTTGAAGCCTCGGCAGCGTCGGCGAATTTCAGCAGTTCGCTGACCGGATACGTCATCGCCTGGGTGGTCTCGAAGCCTTCCTCCTGAAGCGCCAGGTAGGCGTAATAGGAGATGTTGTCGTAAGGATAGGCGGCGCGGCACTTCGCCTGCGTCTCCGCCCAGCGTGGAAGCTGTGCCAAGGCGGGTGAGCCACCGCTGATGGCGACGGTGTAAGGCCGCTTCGGCGTCTGCGCATCCACGGGAAGCTTGCGCACCTGGTCGCGGATCGCGCGCAACGTGTTGTTGATCTCATCGCGATAACCAGGCGGGTCCATGAAGGCGGTGATGCCATTCGACGAGCCCGCGCCGAAGGTGACGCGATGGACATTACGATCCGCACCGGTGACGGAAGCCAGCATCACCTGCCGCGACGCTGGCGCGGGTGCGCCCGCGATGCCATTGAAGACGAAGTAGGAAGTGTCGCCGGTGAATCGCACGGCCCCAGAACGGTCGAGGCCAAAGACGCGGGAGCCGAGTTGCGCCGCCAGATCCAGTTTGCCATCGCCATCCAGATCGACGGGTGCCAGCGCGATCTGCTCGCAGCCCATGGCTGTTTTGTCGAGGCGGGCCTCCCAAAGCATCGTGCCTTTGCCATCGACGGCGAAGACGGACTTGCGGCTGCCGACATAGGCAATGCAACGACCGCTGCCATCGAGGTCGATGAGTTTGCCGGATGAAAGGTGGCCTTTGCCTGAATCCTTGCCGCGCAGATTCCAAATGGCTTTGCCGCTGCGCGGATCGTAGAGGCTGAACATGTCGAAGCCGTTGACGAGCAGCAACTCATCCAAGCCATCGCCATCGGTGTCGCCGGCGTCCATCACCCGCAGACGCCGGCGAAAGTCCGGTGGCTCCGTATAAGGGATCTGCTTCACCACCTTGCCCTGCGGATCGAGCAGCGTCGCTGTCATGTCTTCACCGCCGACGGCCACATGCATCGTCTTGCGATCGAGCAGATGGCCGATCGCGATGGCATAGAGCGGCGCGGTTCCACGGTGACGCCACAACAGCCTGCCTTCGGCGTTCAGTGCGAACACGGACAGCGATGCCGATGCTGCGATGACCTCCTGTTTGCCATCGCCATCGAGATCAGCGGTCTTGATGACAAACGGCAATCCTTCGAGATCATGCGACCATTTGACCCGGCCAGTCTGCAGATCCTGGCAGGTTAAAATGCCGCGATAGCTCGCATAGATGATTTCATCCTTGCCGTCGCGCTCAAGGTCCGCCCACGTCAGTTGCCACGCCGATGTCTGCGTGGGAATCGCCTCGACCTTCGCCAAACCGTCCGTGCTTTGACCAGATGCTCCAGCCAATGCGCCGCCAAGAATGAATCCAAGGGTGATTTTTCGAAGCGTGGTGTTCATGGCGAAGAGAGTTCACATGGTAACGGCCTCGTGGCTGCGCCCCTATCCATAACGGCTCCCAGTCTCACGGGTGCCGAATGATCTGTGGAAAGAAAATGTGCCCTCTCACAAGCAAGACACGGGCTCGTGCGCAGTTATCTCTCGCCTGACTTACCCAATGAAACGCGCCATTGTCCCCAACCTGCTCTGCCTGCTCGCCGCCGCCAGCCGATGCCTTGCCGCGTCTGCTGCCGACGAGGCGAAGGCCGTGGAGTTCTTTGAGAACAAGATTCGCCCGGTGCTAGCGGAGAAGTGTTACTCCTGTCATTCCGTGAAGGCTGGGAAGAACAAAGGCGGACTGCTGCTCGACACGCGCGAGAGCACGCGGCAGGGCGGTGACACAGCGGCGGCGGTGGTGCCTGGAGATGCGGAGAAAAGCCTACTGCTCAAGGCCATCGGCTATGCGGATGAGGACTTGCAGATGCCGCCGAAGAAACAACTGCCTGCGGAGGTCGTCGCTGATTTTGCGACATGGATCGCGATGGGCGCGGCTGATCCTCGCGAAGGCAAGCCGGGCTCGGCGACGACGATCAACATCAAGGAAGGGCGCAAGCACTGGTCGTTTCAGCCGATCAAGAATCCGCCCGTTCCGGAGGTGAAGGACACGACGTGGCCGCGCACGGACATTGACCGCTTCATTCTCGCAGCTCTCGAAGAAAAAGGTATCAAGCCCGTGGCAGACGCGCAACCGCATGAACTGCGCCGTCGCATCTCCTTCGATCTCACTGGCCTGCCACCTGAGTTGGAAGAGCGCGAGTCGCCCTCGTCGAGCCAATCCGAAATCCCCAATCCCCAATCCGAAATCGAGAAGCTCATTGCGAGCCCTCAGTTCGGCGAGCGTTGGGGCCGTCATTGGTTGGACATCGCGGGCTACAGCGAGTCGAGCGGCGGTGGGCAAAACATGCTGCTGCCAGTGAACTTCCGTTATCGGGACTACGTCATCGCGGCGTTCAACGCCGACAAACCGTATGACCAATTCCTGCGTGAACAGCTAGCCGGTGATCTGATGCCTGCGACGAACAATGCGCAACGCAACGAACAGCTCATCGCCACCGGTTTCCTCAGCATCGGCACGAAGAACACGCTCGATGAAGATGATCAGCGCTACATCATGACCGTCGTCGATGAACAGATCGACAGCATGGGCCGCTCCCTGCTCGGCCTGACGCTGGCGTGTGCAAAATGCCACGACCATAAATTCGACCCGATCCCGACACGCGATTACTACGCGCTTGCGGGCATCCTGCGCAGTTCCGAGCCCCTCGCCGGAGCCTGGCGCCGACATTTTGCCAAGTGGACGCAGGGCGTGCAGCCGCTCGCGGGTGCGCCCATCACCTTCACCGACGAAGACCTCGCTGAACAGCTCAAGGCCGCCTCGGCCCGCATGGGCTTGGGTGGCAAAATCTACCGCGCACAACGTGCAGCAGTGCAGGAAGCCGGGATGCAAAAGGCTGGCAAGACCGAGCTGGAAGCGTTCTACAAAACGCGGCCCGAGGTGATGGAACTCAAGAACGAACAGGACCGGCTCAAGGACATCGTGGAGAAGTTCAATGACAAGCTCAACGCTCAGTTGCCCTACGCCATGTCCGCCATGCGCGACGTGCCCGAGCCCGCCGACTGTGCGATTCGCATTCGCGGCGAAGAGTCGCAGCTCGGCGCGGTCGTGCCGCGCGGCTTCCCCGAAGTGCTGACCACCACCAGCACGCCGAAGGTGAACCCGAAGCAAAGCGGTCGCGTGGAACTCGCCGCGTGGATCGCCAGCAAGGATAATCCCCTCACCGCACGCGTCATGGTGAACCGCATCTGGCAGCATCTCTTCGGCGCTGGCATCGTGGAGTCATCCGATGACTTCGGCAAAACTGGCCAGCCTCCGGCGAACGCAGCGCTGCTCGACTACCTCGCGCAACGATTCATCGCGCAAGGCTGGTCGGTGAAGAAGCTCATCCGCGACATCACCAGCAGCCGCGTTTATCAACTCAGCACCGCACACGATGCCGCCGCGTATGAGATCGATCCCGCCAATCGTCTGAACTGGCACGCGAATCGCCGCCGGCTCGATGCCAATGCCATTCGCGACTCATTCCTCGCCATCAGCGGCCACCTCTATCTCACGCCGCCGAAGCTGAAATCACAGATTCATCTGCGAACTCTCGATCCTCGCATCGTCTCCACCAACATTCCCGACCTGCTCGCGCCCACCGACCGCTACCGCACCGTGTATCGTCCCATCATGCACGAAACGGTGTCTGCGGATCTGACCGTCTTCGACTTCCCCGAACCCGAGATGGTGACAGGCCGCCGCAGCATCACCACTGTGCCCACTCAGGCACTCTTCATGATGAACAGCGCGCTCGTTGTCGATCACTCGCAGCGCACCGCGCGACGCTTGATGCAGATGACCAAAGACGATCCATCTCGCATCGAAACCGCTTACCAACTCATCCTCGCCCGTGCTCCCACCGACGAGGAACGCAACGACGCCACCGCCTTCATCCGCGACTTCCCAGTGGGTGACGGCAAGAACTCGGAGCTGAGTGCCTTGGCGGCCTTCTGCCAGACGCTCTTCGCATCAGCCGAGTTTCGGTATCTTTACTGATAATTTGCCGCCGCCGGCCGCCCACTCGCAGGATTTCAGCCTCACTACTTGCAGGAGCTTTCTGGGAAGGTAGGTTCGCCCCAGATGGCAAGCTTCTCCCCGTTCAAAGTTCTCCTGTGCACCGGCAATTGTGGCGTTGGCGTGCGCTTAGATATGACGATGAAGGCGACGCTTTATCGGCTAAAAACTGCCCCAAAACCCACTCGCGATGACTAATGTAAGCCGAGGCACCGAGGTTTTTGCGCAGCGACTGGGCGCCGTCGAGATCGGCGGCTTTTCGTATTCTGTGATTGACGTCAAACACGCCCTTGAGAAGCGCGTGGTGCCTGCGTTGCGCGATGATCAGGGGATGTCAGTGGTGGAACAGATGCTTGGATCATTAGCAACGACGCAATTCGCGACTGACCAACTTCGAGCGGCGCTCACCGAGAGCCGCGAATTCCCAGATTGGCAGGTCGGAGAGGTATTGGCCGAGGTTTATCTTGAGGATCACCACAGTTGCGACTTCCCGTGGCCAATGTCGAGGGATGCGCGCAATCCTCGCGGTAGTTTGCCAGGCACGGACTCAGTGGGCTTCCAGAAACATGGCAAATCATACCGCATGGCATTCGGCGAAACGAAGACTTCTAGCGATGCGAAAAGCCCGCCAGGCGTATGGAATGGCAGAAGCGGACTAAAGAAGCAGTTGGAGGGTTTGCGGGACTCCCCCGAAACCAAGAATCACATTGTCGTCCGATATCTCGGTTGTCGAGCAAACGGAGCGCCATGGCAGGAACGCTACAAAGCTGCTGCGAGCCGTTACCTTGCGAACCCGAGTGATGTTGCGCTTTTCGGAGTGTTAGTGCGCGATACCAAGCCATCCGAGAACGACGTGCTGGCGAGGGCGAAGAATCTTGCCAAGGGCTGTCCAACAGCAACTGCAATCAGCATTGTCGTAATATATCTCCCGGATAAACACATTACCAAGCTACCCGGACAGGTCGCCGACATTGAAAGGAGGAACACTAAATGAGTGTCTCCGACGAATCACTCAAGGATGTGCGGTTGCATTGGGCTGTAGCAGCCATCGGTGAGAAGCGTCTTGTTGAGGCCGAAGAGGCGGCGCGGTTCCGGTTCGTCTCTCGTGCTCTTGGAGATAGTGTCCAGATCGCTGGCCGCGATGTGAGCGATGAATTGCTGGAGCGTGTCGCAACTGCGTTCGAATTGGCGGCAGTGGAATGTCTTCAGGATTTGTTGCACCCCCGCGCAGACGACGATTCGAAGAAGAGCGCCGTGCAGGCCATGTCTGGCGCACATGAGGCCTTTGACTTCCGCCGGGTATTGCCTGTGCCAGGCGAGGTGGAGATGCGGATTTTCCATGTCCTTCACACTGGCGCTCTAGCCTATACAGGTGACCGATGGACTGAACTGCGCCAATGGCTCGCTGATAACGTCGAACTAACTTCCATTCCCGATTCCGCAACTTCCGCGTGGGACCGCCGCGTTCTCGTGCTGTTATTCGACTGCTGGGTGCGGCTCTTTCGGAAGAGCGGATGGAAAGACCTGACAGAAGTAGCGGACCTCGTGAACTCGCTACGTCAGCAGCAGCGTGTGCATGAGTCAGAGTTCCTTGCACAGGTGGGAGACGTTCCGCGCCCTGTAGCTGCACTGCGATTGGTCGGGCTCTATCATTGGGCGAAAGCTACGGAACTACTCTCCACCTACATGTTGCAGGGCGAACCGGGAAACATCGCCACGGTGCTAAATGCGCAATTTGAAGCAGCGCAGCAAGCGGCAGAGGCAGCGGCGGACGCCCCCATGACGGTGCTTATGCGTTGGCTGCATGTGGCCGCACGACGCATGGTTCAATCTTCCGTTTGGACCGTGACGCAGATGGTCAATTCCAGGGTCACTGATTTTGTGCGTAATGCGGTGAAGGGACAACTAATCGAACTGCTCCCGCCGCAACGTGCCGCCTTACAGGATCAAGGGCTGCTCGACCCCGCCCGCCGCGCGGTCGTGGTGAATCTGCCGACATCCGGCGGCAAGACAGCGCTCGCTCAGTTCCGAATTCTCCAAGCATTGAATCAATTCAATGATCGGGGAGGTTGGGTTGCCTACGTCGCCCCGACTCGTGCGTTGGTGGCCCAGATCACTCGCCGATTGCGCCGGGATTTCGAGCCAATAAAGGTCAACGTCGAGCAACTCACCTCCGCAGTGGATCTCGACGCATTTGAGCAGCGATTGCTCGCAGGGAAAACTGGCGAGGATTCATTCCATGTTCTCGTCGCCACCCCGGAGAAGCTAAACATCGTGATCAATCGCGGAGCGATTTCACGCCCGCTGGCTCTCGTCGTCATTGATGAAGCGCACAACATCGAAGATGCCGAGCGTGGTCTTCGCATTGAACTGTTGTTGGCGACCATTAAGCGCCAGTGCCTCGATGCGAGCTTTCTCCTGCTCATGCCGTTCGTGCCGAACAGCAAAGACTTGGCAAACTGGTTGGAGCCGGGGAGCGGCGGAAATATCAGCCTTGGCTCGACGGCATGGCGACCAAACGAGCGGCTAGTCGGAGTGTTTGCATTGGTAGCGGATGATTCTGAGCGTGCTGGCTGGCGGATGGAGTATGAAACACTGACAACCACGCAGCGAACGACGCATCTTCGTGGCAAGCACCAAGTAGATGGCGTGAAGCCGTTGCTGATACCAAAGACGAAGGCATCTTCGCTGGCGATGCAAACCGGGGCGATGAGCCGGGTGTTCGGTGCCATGGGACGAGGCACCAGTGTCGCAGTTGTGAACCAGGTGCGCCTCACCTGGTCCGTCGGTGCGGAAGTAGCCAAGGCCCTGCCGGTCCTCTCCAAGCCTGATCCAGCGCTCGAACTGGTCCGCAAGTTTGTCGCAACGGAAGTCAGTCCAGATTTCGCACTTTGTGAATTGCTCGAAAAGGGCGTCGCTGTTCACCATACGGGACTCTCGGAGGAAACCCGCGCGCTTGTCGAATGGCTAGCGGAAAAGAACAGTCTCCGAGTGCTTTGCGCTACGATGGGCATCGCTCAAGGCATCAATTTCCCCATTGGTTCTGTATTCCTCTCCACACGCGCATTTGATCGGGGTAAATCAATGAGTCGCCGTGCGTTTTGGAATCTTGCCGGTCGCGCAGGACGTGTCGGACAAGACAGCGTGGGCATTGTCGGTATCGCAGCAGGTGAGAATCGTGTTGGTGTCATTGATTTCATCCGGCAACAAACCGAGGAATTACTTTCTCAACTGGTCTCCATTGTTCGCGGATTGAGCGAGACGGACCTCGGAGATATGCAGCGTATCATTCATCGAGATGAATGGGCTGCATTCCGCAGCTACATCGCACATCTTTTCAACGAACTGAAAAATCTCGAAGCCGTTCAAGGCGCCGCTGAGCAAACCCTGCGCGAAACGCTCGGATACAGCACGCTCGAATCCAGCCCCAATGCTGAGGACCGCAGGCGAGCCAAAACGCTGCTGAGCGCAACTCGGGCTTACGCAGCAGAATTGAATGAGCACCCTGAAAACGCCACGCTTGCTGATGCGACAGGATTCGACCCAGATGGTGTGCGGACAGCAATTATCGAGATGGGCAAGCTGGAGCATCGGCTTCAACCGTCTGACTGGCAGCCCGGAAGTATTTTCGGAGGTAGTTCCGTTTTGCCCCAGCTAGTCGGCGTGATGCTGAAGGTGCCGCAGTTGAAGGAAAAACTTGGCGAGATAACCGGAACTCACGGCATCGACCAACGCCACATCGCCGATATCGCCAAGGATTGGGTGCAGGGCAAATCGCTCTCCGAACTGGCCCTGAAATACTTCATGAAGGATGCCAATAGCGACATCACCGCTGCGCTAGGCGATGCCTGCAAGGGTATTTACAAGACACTTGCTAACTTTGGCACATGGGGACTTGCAGCATTGGCGCAGATGGGGCCTTCCGGCCTGAATTTCGAAACAATGTCCGAACAGGAGCGGCGCACCATCAACAATCTCCCAGCCATGCTCTATCACGGCGTATCCACTGAGAGTGCCGTCTTGCTCCGAATGAACGCCGTGCCGCGGAGTATCGCGCCAGCTCTAGCATTCGAGATGGAGGCTGCACTCGGCACAAAAAGCGACGAAGCGACTATCCGCACGGCACGGGAATATTTGAAGAGCCTCGATCTCAAGCAATGGGAAGCGGCGAGGCCAAGCAACGCTCGCATGTCAGGCGATGATTATCGAGAAGTGTGGCGCATTCTTTCTGGAGAGGCAGGTTAGGCGTTGTTACCTCGTTACGTCCGAGAGATTGGAGCGCGGGCAATAGTCCCACAGGCTGTGGGACTATTGCGGAAGGCGAAAGTGCAACAGCCTGTTGCAAAATTGGTGCCACAGGACGTCGCCCGATTCTCATTCCCTCCCGCAAGACGGCCCGCTTCACCAGCTTACTTTGGCACGGCCAACACCATGAATCCTCTTTTTCCATCACGACGCGATTTCCTTCGCTCCACGCTCAATGGCTTCGGCTATGCGGCGTTCGCGGGATTGAGCACACAGGCAGGCGCGGCACTGAACAATCCCACCGCGCCGCGCCCAGCCTTGTTCCCGGCGAAAGCCAAGCGCGTGATCATGATGTTCATGCAGGGCGGCGTGTCGCATGTGGACACCTTTGATTACAAGCCCAAGCTCACCGCTGATGCTGGCAAACCCTTCGGCACCAAAGGCACGTCAAAGTTGATGGGCAGCATGTGGCAGTTCGGTCAATACGGCCAGAGCGGACACTGGGTGAGCGAGTTGTATCCCAACGTGGCGCGTCATGTGGACAAGCTCTGCGTCCTCAGTGCGATGCATACCGATCAGCAGGCGCACGAGACCGCCGTGCCGTTTTTCCACACCGGCATCGCGTCACAGGCGCGGCCATCGGTCGGTGCCTGGACGCTCTACGGGCTCGGCTCCGAAACACAGGATCTGCCGGGCTACATCGCCATGAACTCGCTGAGACAGTTCGGTGGCAACAACCACGGCAGCGCCTTCCTGCCCGCTGCGTATCAGGCCACGATGGTCAGTGCCGGCGGCTCGAAGGACAAGCCCGGCTCGCTGCCCGTGCCGGACCTTGTGCCCACGCATCTCACGCCCGCTCAGCAGCGCGCACAGCTTGAGTTTCTGCGCCGAACGAATCAACGCCGGCTCGCGCTCGACGAAGTGAATCCCGACCTCGAAGGCGTCATCCACTCGTATGAAATGGCCTTCCGAATGCAGGCCGCCGTTCCCTCGCTGCTCGATCTCAGTCGCGAGTCCGCTGACACCCTGAAGCTCTACGGCATCGGCGACACGGCGACCGACAACTTTGGCCGCCAGTGTCTCTTTGCCCGCAAGTTCGCCGAGGCTGGCGTGCGCTACATCGAGATCGGCACGGGCGGATGGGATCATCATTTCGACATCAAGAACTTGTTGCCCACCAGTTGCGCCGCCACTGACAAACCCATCGCTGGTCTGCTCACGGACCTGCAACAGCGCGGCCTGCTCGACGACACGCTCGTCATCTTCGCCTGCGAGTTTGGCCGCACGCCCTTCGGTCAAAGCGATGGCCGCGATCACAACAACCGCGCCTTCACCCTCTGGATGGCCGGCGGCGGCGTGAAGCCAGGCCATCGCCACGGCCTCAGCGATGACTACGGTGCGGAAGGCGTGGAGGGCAAAGTCCACATTCACGACCTGCACGCCACGATGCTGCACCTCCTCGGCCTCGATCACGAGAAGCTCACCTACCGCTACAGCGGCCGCGATTTCCGCCTCACCGATGT
>DNXB01000328.1 GCA_003506995.1 Verrucomicrobiales bacterium | reverse complement strand
CGCGGCTTTCCCCTCACGATGAAAAATCTGCCCACCGCCTTTCAGCGCAACGCGCTGTGGACCGCCGTGACCGCCCTGTCGATCACGGCCATCGGAGCAATGGCGATCGGCTTGATCTACCTCATGACCCAGGTGATCGCCTTTCTCCAGCCGATTCTCGTGCCCTTCGCCGTGGCCGGAGTGCTGGCCTACCTGCTGGAACCCGGCGTGGAGTGGCTGGAGCGGCGCGGCCTGAGCCGCCAGCGCTCGGTGCTCATGACGTTTGCCGTTTTCATCCTGGCGATCGGGGGCCTGGGCTGGTGGGTGGTGGTGAAACTCGATGATCCCACACGGCACCTCGCCGAACGTGTGCCGGTTTACTACACGAAGGCGCGGCAGTCGGTGCTCGACTTCTCCGCCAAGATCGAAAAAGACTACGGGTGGACGCTGTTGCCGCATACGGCCACCAGCGCTCCCGAACAGACCGCGGCAGCCACCAACGCGAGCACCGAGGGCTTCGACTTTGATCTTCAGGCATTCCTGCGCGGCGACTGGGTCAAGACCACGCTGCCGAAGCTGCCAGCCATGGCGTGGGCCTTTGTCCGCTCGAGCGTGGGAGGTTTCCTCGGCGTCTTCGGCTTTCTGCTCTCCTTCATCATCGTGCCGCTCTACCTGTATTATTTTCTGATCGAGAGCGCCAAGATTCAGGAGCAATGGTCCGACTACCTGCCGCTGCGTGCTTCCGCCTTCAAAGACGAGGTCGTGAGCTGCTTGAGCGAGATCAACACCTACCTCGTGGCCTTCTTCCGCGGCCAGCTTTTCGTCAGTGTCATCAATGGCATCGCCACCGGCATCGGTCTGGTGATTGTGGGGCTGGATTTCGGCCTGCTCATCGGCCTGGCGCTCTGCGTGGCAGGCATCATCCCCTATCTGGGCATCGCCCTGTGCTGGATGCCGGCGGTGGTCATCGCGGCGGTGCAGGGTGGCAGCGCCTTGATTCCGGGAGATCCATGGTGGGTCATGCCGCTCGTGGTGACGGGGGTGTTTGCCCTGGTGCAGCAGATTGATGCGCTCTTCATCACCCCGCGCATCGTCGGCGAGGCCGTGGGGCTGCATCCGATGACCGTGATCGCCTCCGTGCTGGTCTGGGCGCTGCTGCTGGGCGGCCTGCTCGGCGCCATCCTCGCCGTGCCGCTCACCGCCTCGGTGAAGGTGCTGTTTCAGCGCTACATCTGGCGAGCACGCATCGCGCCGCAGACCATCGGTGGTGCCCGGCGTGGTGAACTGGCCGCCTGAGCAGCGGCATTCCGCTCGGTGTCACTGCTTCTGTGCCGGGGCTGGAAGTGACAGCCCCTATTCGGCATTCGTCATTCCGGCCTCGTCATTCGGCGCAGCCGCCGCTTCCGCGTCTTCTTCGCGGGCCGATCCCACTTTGAGGGAAATCTTGATCCCATGCTTCGCAGCCGCTGTGTTCAGCAGGGAGCGGATCGCGCTGATGGTCATGCCATTCTTGCCGATCACATGGCGCACGTCTTCCTGCGCCAATTGCACGCGGTAACTGACAGCTCCATTCACATTGGTGCCGATGGCGATGGTCGCCTGCTGTGGGTGGTCGATCAAATTCGCCACCACATACGAAAGGAACTCGCGGAGGGCTTCCGGCGCGTCCATGGCGGTTTAGGCCGTGACGGCGGCGGCGCTCTTGATGATGCTGGCCACCGTTTCGGAGGGCTTGGCACCCTGGGCGATCCAGGCATTCACGCGGTCGAGCTTCACGGTCGCGCCCTTGAGCCCTTTTTGAGGATCGTAGGTGCCGAGAATCTCAAGGAAACGGCCTTCCTTCGGGAAGCGCTTGTCAGCCGCAACGATACGGAAAATAGGGCGGTGCTTGGCACCTTCTTTACGGAGACGGATAACTACGGCCATGATGCGGGTACGGGGATGGGGTCAGGTTTTGGGGAGGTGCATGGTGGAGACTCTGGAAAGGAAATCAAACTGTTTTTTCGAGGCGTGTCGTGCGCAAGGTTCGATCACGGGAAGAGCCGGTCCCAAAAAGTTTTTTTCTTTTCTACTTCATGCGCCGCAACAGACACTCCGGTCATGCACAGCAGATTCCAGTCGGTGCCGGACAGGTTTGGCGGTAGAATAGAAGTAACCATGCAGTTCTGCCCTTTGTCATAGTTCAAACAATCGCCGGAGGTGCTAAGTGGTAGAGTCACGAGGACTCTGCGATGTATTGGATAGCGACGTTCTCTCTCGTCATATCCCCAGTCAACAATCACCGTAAAGCTGAGTAGCAGTTCCCTCTCTGAGCCGAATAGGGATACGCTGTGCTCAGTGACGTCTTCTAGCTCACCGACCCAAGTGATGTGTCTGTCAGCCCAGTTTATCTGATAATGGTGGGCTTTTTGCAGGCTAGTTCCCGAATGGTTCCAGCAGTCATGGTAAAACGTTACTATATCCATGGTGGTCAAGTTGAACATCCCTAGCGCTACTCATATACCGATTTTAGCAAGGCATGTCAAAAAGCGATTTCTTCACCCCAATACCTCCCGGATC
>DNXB01000298.1:3085-3232 GCA_003506995.1 Verrucomicrobiales bacterium | reverse complement strand
CCTGCATCATCTCGATGTCATACTGTGTGCGCATCTTGATGCGCTGCGCTTCGAGCAGTTTGCCTTCCTTCTCAAACCACGCCACGCGCTCCTCGGCCTCCTTGCGTATCTCCACGATGGCTTTGCGCAGCTTGTCGCCGGGTGTGA
>DNXB01000298.1:2739-2994 GCA_003506995.1 Verrucomicrobiales bacterium | reverse complement strand
AGAGCATGTCCACGAGCTTGGTGAGCAAGGTCTCGCGGGACATCTGCTGGCCCACATTGACCGGCAGCATCATGCCTTCGTAGTCTTCCGGCGATCCCAAGCCGTAAATGCAGCTCACGCTGGCGACGATGATGGTGTCCTGCCGCGAGAGCAGGGCGCCCATGCTGGAAAGGCGCAGACGCTCGATCTCGTCGTTCACCGCGCTGTCCTTCTCAATGAAGGTGTCCGTGCGGGCGATGTAGGCCTCCGGCTGGT
>DNXB01000298.1:0-2688 GCA_003506995.1 Verrucomicrobiales bacterium | reverse complement strand
CCGAGCCGGTCACGCCCATGAGCGTCTGATGCCGGTTTCCGGCCCGCACCGACTTGGTCAGCTTCGCGATGGCCTGCTCCTGGTCGCCTTGCGGGCTGTACTCGGTGTTGAGCCGAAAGGCGGACATTGCGGGGGCTGAGGCGGCTTAGGACATGCCCTGCCCGGCCTCGTTGGGAGCAGGCAGATCCGCCGGGTCCAGCTCCGCGGCCTTGGCCTGAGCCTTCTCGCCGTAGCGCTGCTTGTATTCCTTCCAGGAGATGAGCTTGCGCTGGGCCTCGTCCCAGAGGCGCAGGTTGATGCACTTCAGGCTGGAGAGGAAGGTCAGCGGCTTGATCGAATGAAACATCGGGTGCGAGTTATGGCAGCGCTCCAGATAGTAGTTCGGGATGCGGGAGCTGANNCCGATGTTGCCGGTGAACCACTGGAAGATCTTCGGCAGCTTGTAGAAGGAGCTGCCTTCCAGGGCGGCGGTGGTGTAGTCCCAGTCCTCGCGATGCTCCCAGTAGGTGTCCTCATACTGGTGCTGCACATAGAACATCCAGATGCCCGCCATGCCGGCAAACATCGTCACCGGAATCTGCATCATGACGTAGTTTTTGAAGCCGAAGAGCCAGCTCATTCCCACCACCATCAGCAGCAGGGCCAGGTTCATCCACATCACCGAGGCGCGGTCTTTGCCCTTGGCCCGTGGCGAGGGAAAGCGCTGGTGGATCAGAAAGAGAAACAGCGGTCCGATCAGGAGCAGGACGAAGGGATTGCGGATGAGACGGTACAAAAGGCGCCACTTTGGGGCCGCCTCCTGGTATTCCTTCACCGTCATCGTCCAGATGTCGCCGTCGCCACGGCGGTCGAGATCGCCGGAGGTGGCGTGATGCACCGAGTGCTGCCAGCGCCAGTGCAGGTACGGGGTGAAGGTGAGCATGCCGCAGATGAAGCCGACGATGTTGCTGGCCGCTTTCGATTTGAAGAAGGATCCGTGGCCGCAGTCGTGAAAGATGATGAAAACGCGCACCAGCAGCAGACCGGCGAGCAACGCGAAAGCCAGCGTCAGCCAGTAGGAAACAGCGAGGCTTTGATACATCGCATACCAGGTCAGAATGAGGGGAACGAAGGTGTTGACGATCTGCCAGATGGAGCGGGGAACGGAGGGAACCTGGAACTGGGCCACGATCTCCTTCCATTCGCTAATGGAGGCCTGGGGCTTGGCTGATGTCATTTCAGGGGCGCTGGTCATGGTCATGGTTGATGGAGCGCCGTATGTAGCAGCTTTTTGGGATTAGTCCTGTACTCAATTTGTCAAAAACCGCTCATTTTTGGTAATCCTGCGAAAGTCACGGGGAGACGTGAATGCCTCAGACAGAGTCAAGTAGCCATCAATAGTCCCGAAACGGCCCCCTCGGCTCGCTGGCGTCCATTTCCGTTCGCCATTGGGCGAACTGCTCGCGCAGCATCTTCGCGATCTCGGGCTTTTCGGCGCTCAAATCATGCTTTTCGCCCAGGTCGGTGCTCAGATCGTAGAGGCCGCTGCCCTTCGCCGACTCCAGCCACTTCCAGTTCTCAAACCGGGCCGCCTTGTCGCTCCGGCGCTGCCAGAACATCGCTTTTCGCGATGATTTCACTTCGCCGCGCAGGATCGGCAGCATGTCGAAGCCATCAAGTTTCACGCCTTCAGGGGCTTTCGCACCGGTCGCGGCCAGCAGGGTCGGCACAAACTCCAGCGAGGTCAAAAACTCGTCTGTCACCTTGCCCGCGGGCAGTTTGCCGGGCCAGCGGGCGATGAAGGGCACGCGCAGACCGCCCTCCCACATGGTGCTCTTGCTGCCCTTCAGCGGCGCGTTGCCGCCGTTGCCGCTGCCGCCGTTGTCGGACATGAACAGGACGATCGTGTTGTCCTTCTGGCCGGCTTTTTCGACCGCCTCCATCAGTGCGCCGATGGCCTCGTCCATGCACGTCACCGCGCCGCAGTAACGGGCCAGTTTCTCGTCCGCCACCTCGCCGCGATACATCGCCACATACTTCTCCGGTGCCTGCACGCCCTCGCCTTTCTTCTTTTCGCCCGCCACGGTGCCCTCTGGCAGGGTGGAGGCCCCGTGGGGCGCGTTGAAGGCCAGGTAGAGAAAGAAGGGCTTCTGCCCGGCATGCTCGTTGAGGAAATACAAGGCCTCGCGGCGGAACACATCCGTCACATACTTCCCCTTGTCCTCCTCCGTCCGCGCATTGCCGCGAAACAGCGACGGCACGCCGTAGCGCTCGTGCGTGTAGTAGTCGATGCCGTTGTTCCCGTGGCCGTAGAAGAAGTCGAAACCGCGTTGCAGAGGCAGGAAGCGCTTCGCCTGCCCCATGTCCCACTTGCCGACGCAGCCTGTCGCGTAACCGGCTTTTTTGAGCATGTCGCCGATCGTCACTTCGCGCACATCCAGCCCCAGCGTCATCTCCGGCGACACCGCGTATTCCTCGGCGGTGAAACGGTGCCCGTAGTTCACCAGGTCATTCCGCACCATGTCATAGAGGCCGTTGCGCTGAGGGTAGCGCCCCGTCAGCACGCTGCCCCGCGACGGCGTGCAGGCCGGCCACGTCACATAAAAGCTCGTCCCCCGCACGCCTTCAGCGGCCAGCTTGTCCAGATTCGGTGTGATCAGCGGTTTGCTGCCGATGCAACCGAGGTCGGGGTAGCCTTGGTCATCGCTG
>DNXB01000086.1 GCA_003506995.1 Verrucomicrobiales bacterium | reverse complement strand
CTTGATGCCGGCGATCTTGGCGACGCCATACGGCTCGTTGGTGGTTTCCATCGGCCCGGTGAGCAGGCTGTCCTCGCGAATGGGCATCTCGGCGTTCTTGGGATAGATGCAGGTGCTGCCAAGGAAGAGCAGCTTTTTCACGTCGAATCGGTGCGCGGCGGAGAGGACGGCGTTTTGGATTTGCAGGTTGTCGAGCAGGAAATCGACAGGCTGGGTGTAGCTGGCCTTGATGCCGCCGACCTTGGCGGCGGCGAGGATCACATAGTCGGGGCGCTCTGCGGCAAAGAACGCGTCGGTGGCATGCGGATCACGCAGATCGAGCTCGGCCTTGGTGCGGGTGATGACCTGCCACTGCGGCTGCGTGGCGTAGTGACGCAGCATGGCGCGACCGACGAGGCCGTTGTGACCGGTGATGAACAATTTTCCTTCCATGGGAACCATGCTGCTCGTTTAGCGGGCGAGTTTGCCGGTGTCCAGCGGGAGCTTCTTTTTGCTGTCGGCCTGGCCGATGAAGAAGATTGGCGACCCCTACGAGAATCGAACTCGTGTCGCATCCGTGAAAGGGATGTGTCCTAACCGCTAGACGAAGGGGTCGTTTGAGCGGGCGGGGATAGTGCGTTCAAAGCGTGATAGCGCAAGGGAAAATTCAGCGGGAGTGAAAATCGTTCTCTCGTGTGCGTTTATCAGCCTCAAGTCAGCTTGAATGACGCTGCAACCACAGAAAAAATTGACGACCTTGGCCACATGACTGCGTTCTTGAAACATGACCGAAGAAAGGCAGGAAAAACCTTGAACTAAACAATGCCGATATTTAAGATCGGCTAATTAATGAAATACCTTTTTTGAGAATATGCGCGTAAAATTAGATTTTTTAGAATGAGTTGTTATTGTTTGGGGTCGGTCAGCCTGCTCTGACGATGAGTTTTTCTTTTCGAAACCTGTTTCAGCGTGATGCCGCTTCTGACAGCGGCAGTGACGCCACAGCGGCTTCTTCAAAGACTCATCCTGGCGTGGCTGGATCCGGATCCTCCAGTCACTTCATGCAAGCCACTTTACCCACGTCGAACTCAAATTCTCCGTTTCAAATCGGCGGCAATCCATTGTTTAAAACCATGGGCAACGAGCCTGTGGCAGCTCCGCCCATCAATTCCAGTGCCGGCATGTCGCCCTTTAGCATCAATGGCTCCACGCCCACGAACACCCCTTTGACGGTGGGGGATGTGATCGGTCATTTGCCTCCGGATGTGGTGCGTGCGGGGGCTTTGCCGGCCGAGCAGCCGCTGGCGCTGCCGCCAGCGCTCCTGGAAAACGCGTTACGCAGCGGGCAGCCGGTTCTGCCAGTATTTGAGTTGTACCGCGTTTGCCCGGCCCTGTTTCTGATGCCGATTTCCCCGCAGGATCCGCGTGTGGTGCCGCTGCCGGCGGCAAAGCTGCCAGGCCTCATCGCCCAGGCCAGGGAGGGGCAGGGAAGTTCCGCCTCTGCCGCTCCGCCAGCGTCGCCATCACCTTTCTCAATGGTGCCTTCACCCGGTGCAGCTCCTGCCGAAGCAGCGCCATTTCAAGCGGCACCGCCCGCCTCCGCAGCGCCAGCCCGGTTTCCCATGAGTCCGTTCGCAGCGGCCGCGCAGCCCGAGGCTCCGCCTGAGGCGGCACGAACCATGGCGGCGGAAATGCCTGCGGCGAGTCCGTTTTCGCGCAGCGCCGAAGCTCCGCAACAACCGGCGGAAAGTCCATTCTCGATGGGGGCCGCCGCCGCTCAAAAACAGGAAGTGGAAACGCCCTCATGGGCTCATGCGCCGGGTGGCTCGCCTTTTGGGATGCCGCCGCAGGCGGTTTTCCCTGCCGCCCAGCCGCCAGCACCATCGGCTGATTTTTCAGGCCGCAGTCCGGCGGCAGTGGAGCAGCCCATGTCCATCACCGGTCTTTTCACGCCGAGGTCACAGGAGCAGGCATCCACGCCTTCTGCCGCCCCGGCGATGCCGTTTGGCACACCATTTGCCGCCGCGATGAAGGAGGCCGCTCCAGCGGCTCAGCCTCCGGCTCCAGCCCAGGCGTTTGCGTCGCCGCAGATGCCTTCGTCGTCAGGGGGCATGGCGAAACTCGGCTTCGCCGCCGTGCTGAACGGCTACAGCCTGGAGGAACTCGGCTTCAATCCCGCGATGGTGCCTGAATGGATTGCCACAAACCTTCCAGCCAGCGTTTTGAGCGCACAACTGTCCTCGGGACAGGTCCTGGTGGAACTCGGAGCCCTCATTGACGGGTTGTCTGATGTCGGTTTCCGCAACACACTCACCTCCGCCAAGCGCGACATCCAGGTTCGCCTGCCGCAAAACGAGGTCTTTCATGCGCTCACGAGCGTCGCAACTGCGGCACCGGTTTTTGGCGGCGGAGCAGCACCTGCGGCCGCTGTGGCACAGCGCCCGCCGGCCGCCAATCCTTTTGTCATCCAGCCAGGATCGCCAGCCGGGCAGGTGAACCGGGAAGATGCGCCAGCTCCCGTCTCGTTTCCATCTCCGCAGCCAAGTCCGTCGCCTCTGTTTACCCCCGCCCCTGCTGAAAACAATGCACTTCAAGCGCCGGGCCAGCCCTTTGCTCCCAAATTCGGGGCGTCGCTCAATCCATTCGCCAAAAGCCAGCCGTCAGAAGCTCCCGCGCCTGCGCCATCTATCTTTGGCCAGTCCGCGCCAGAGCCTGCGGCACCGCAGCAGTCTGCTCCATCCTTGTTCGCTCCTGCTCCCTCCTCGCCGCTGTTCCAGACCTTTGGCTCGCCGCCTGTGTCTTCTCCTTTTGCCAGCCAGCCAGCCATGCAGCCCACCGGGCCGCTGTCTGCGGCGGCGAAGCCATTCGATCCCTTCGCTTCCACCAGCTCGCTGGCGGCCAAGGCTCCTGCGGACTCAGGCTTTAGCAGCGCCCAGTTGCTGGGGCAGGCTCCAGCAGCAGAGCCCGCAGCCAGTTCTCCTTTTGCCGCTCCTGTGCCTGAGTTCAAGCCGCTGATGTCCTCCTTCGCCCCGAAGACGGAGGAAGCGGCTCCCGCGCCACCTCAAACGCAGCCGTCAGCACCGCGCGGCCTGTTCAGCACGCAGGCTCCGAGTGTGCCTCTCTTCTCCGAACCTGCGCCACAGCCCAAGCCGGTGATGGAGCCGAGGCCCGTGCCTGTTCAGCCCCCGGCGGCCACAGCGCCGAGCCAAATGGCGGCGGTGAAACATTCATTCCTCGGTCTCGCCCCGCTCGACACGCAGACCGACCAACTGCTGCTCCGCGCCCTGCTTGGCACCGAGGAGAAGCTCTCGGCTCCGCGTGTGGTTGAGCTGCTGGCCACGCAAAGCGGCCTCAGCGCCTGTGTCTGCCTGCATGGAGCGCATGTTCTCAGCCACGCTGACTCCTCCAAGTCTGATGCCGCCGAATTCCAGCGTCAGGCTCCTGACATCGCCCGCCAGTTGCGCGGACTGGCCCCGCTGATCGGCATTGAGGGGGCGGAGACCTTCACGCTCAACGCCGGCGGCCGGCTGCTCACTTTCTGTTTCCCCGGCACCACGACTGTTGCCGTGCTGCACGAACACGAACCCTCCACCGGCCTGAGGGACAAAATCACCCTCATCGCGCGCGAACTCGCCCGCATGCTTGGCTGATCAGGCCGTTCCAACCCACGCCGCCATGCCCAGCATCAATCACGACGACCACACGGTCAGCTTCAAGATCGTCTATTGCGGCACTCCGCTCAGCGGCAAAACCACCAATCTGCAGCAGATCCACGCCAAGCTCGACCCCAAGGGCTGCAGCGACCTCGTCTCACTCTCCAACGCCCAGGACCGCACCTTGTTCTTCGACTTTCTCGCCATCGAGGCCGACGCGCTCCCCGGTTACAAGACCGCCTTCCACCTTTACACGGTGCCCGGCCAGATCACCTACAACGCCACGCTCCAGCTCGTGCTGCGGCAGGCGGACGGTGTGGTCTTCGTCGCTGACTCGCAGATGGACCGTCAGCGCGACAACTTGCAGTCCCTTCAGAGCCTTGAGGCCAACCTGCGCATGAATGGCAGCTCGCTCGACCGCCTGCCCATCGTCCTGCAATACAACAAGCGCGACCTGCCGAATGCCGCGCCCGTCGAATACCTCGAATACCTCTTCAACAACCGCCCGGTGCCCTTCATCAGCTTTGAATCCGACGCGCACAGCGGGCGCAACGTCCTGGCCACCCTCAACGCCATCTCCCAGGCGGTGCTCCATCAATTTCGCCTGCGCACCGCGCCTCCATCCGAGCATGGGAATGGCGCCGGTTCCTATGAAGTCCCCACTCATGCGCTGGCGGCGTGAGCAGCCCTCCTTTTCCCCATGAATATTGATCTTCAGCCCCTGGCCACGCTTCCGGGTGTGCGCCAGGCCGCCATCACCGATGACTCAGGCCGGTTGCTCGACTGCGCTGGCGATGCCGAGCCGCCTACCGCAGCCATTCTGGTGCTGGCCCATGCCACGCTCTCTGCCGCGTCCGAACTGGGCCGGCGTTCTGGCAGCGGCGATTGTTTGGAAGTGGTGCAGCAGCATGACGGCGGGGTCATTTACCTGCTCGGACTCCCGCAGCGCCGCGTGCTTCTGGTCCGCTGTCAAAACAGCGACGTGATTGCCGCCATCCGGGCAGCCAGCCGGCGCCTCGCCCAATCGATCACCACCCGGGTGCGCCCTGTGGCCTCGCCTTTGCCGGACATCTCCTCCGCCCTCCACGCCGAGCCGGCTTGGTGAGTCGTTTCGTTCAGCTTCGTGGGCGTCCTGCAACCCGGCCTTTTCAAGGCCGGGTTTTTCGTCGATACCACTCGCGCAACCGTTTTCACCCCGCCCATGCCGCGTCTCGTTCTTGGAATCTTTGTCTGGCTCGTGTTTGCCGTGGGCGCTCACGCTCAGCAGCGTTTCGACTTCTCCGCGCCGTTGATGGGCACCACCTTCCACATCTCACTGCATGCGGAATCCCAGGGGAAGGCCGAAACCGCCGCCGATGCCGCCTTTCAACGCATCGCCGCCCTCAACGCGATCTTCTCCGACTACGAGCCGAACAGCGAGCTGATGAAATTGTGCCATACCGCCCCAGGTCAGCCCTTCAAGGCCAGCGCGGAGTTGTTCGACCTCGTTTCACGTTCCGTAGAGATTTCACGGCTCACGGCGGGCGCTTTTGACATCACTTCCGGCAATCTCACGAAGCTCTGGCGGCGTGCCAAACGCCTCCAAAAACTTCCGCCAGCCGACCGGCTGCAACAAGCGCTTGCTGCCACCAACTGGCAGGCCGTTCAGCTCGATACCAAGGCGCAAACCATCACGCTCACCAAGCCCGGCATGCTCCTCGACCTCGGTGGCATCGCCAAAGGCCGCGCTGCTGATGAAGGGCTGCGTGTTTTGCGTCAGCATGGCCTCACGCGTGCCATTGTCATGGCCGGTGGCGACATCGCCATCGGTGATTCGCCGCCGGGTCAGGACGCCTGGGAGATCAAGCTGCGCACCTTCACCAAGCCCGCTCCAAACGCGGAGGAAGCCATGGAAACCACGCGCCTCAAAAACTGCGCCGTCTCCACCTCGGGTGACCTTTATCAGTTCATCGAGATTGATGGAGCGCGCTACTCGCACATCGTCTCGCCCCGGACCGGCCTCGGCCTCACTGAGCGCATCGCCTGCTCCGTCATCGCTCCCGATTGCACCACTAGCGATGCTATGGCCACGGCGATGTGCGTGCTGGGCCGCGAGAAAGGCATGGCGGCCGCCGCGAAGCTGCCGGGAGTGAGTGTGAAATTCGCCGTGCCTTGAAGCCATGTCCCACATCCCTCAAGTCGCCATTCTCGTCGATACCTCGCGCTCCTATGGGCGCGACATCGTGCGCGGCATCCGGCGCTATGTGGCGGAGCAGGGGCCGTGGTCGTTGTATTTGGAGCCGCGTGATCTGCGAAGCACCTTCCCCGACTGGCTCAAAAAATGGCGAGGCGACGGCATCCTCTCCCGCACCGTCGATGAGACGATGCTGCGGCAGCTCAAGGCCACCAAACTGCCCGTCGTCGAGCTGCGCACGTCCGTTTTGAAGCATCCGTTCCCTTTCGTGGGAATGGACAACAGCGTCATCGGCGCCCGGGTGGCCGAGCACTTCCGCAATCGCGGTTTTCATCACTTTGGCTGCGTGCAGGACGCCTCGGAGAATTTCTTCGTCGAACGCAGCGACCGCTTCATCCGCGCCGTGTGTGACGCTGGTTTTGAGTGCCCCGTGTTTCAATCTGAGCGCTCCAACTGGGAGCAGCATCAGCGCGATCTCGTCGCCTGGTTGCTCAAGCTGCCCAAGCCTGCCGGTGTTTTCGCCGTGAACGACCAGCTTGGCTTCTGGGTGCTCGATGCCGCGCGCCGTGCTGGCATCGCCGTGCCAGAAGAACTCGCCGTCGTTGGCGCGGAGAATGACAACATGCTCTGCGAGACCGCATCCCCGCCGCTCTCCAGCCTGCGATTGCGCGGTCAGGTCGTCGGCTACGCTGCCGCCCGCCTCCTGGACGAGTGGATGCAGCGCAAACGCATCCCCAAGCCGGGGGAAAAACACCTGCATCTGCCCGGCGACATCGTCGTGCGCCAATCCAGCGACATCGTCGCCGTGGAAGACCCGCGCATCGCCGCCGCGCTGCGTTTCATCCGCCAGCACGCCACCGAAAACCTCGATGTCACGCGCGTCGCCCGTGAAGTGGCCTTGTCACGCAGCGTCCTCGAACGGCGGATGAAGGCTCTCATCGGCCGCAGTCCTGGCGAGGAGATCAACCGCCTGCGCTTCGCCGCCGTGGAGAAACTTCTCACCCAGACCGACCTCACCCTCGACGCCATCGCCGCCCGCTGCGGCTTCACCCATCCGCAGTACATGGCCGAGGCCTTTCGCAAAAGGAGCGGTGTGACGCCGGGTGAGTTTCGGAAACGGCGGGCGGTGTGATGGCTACAGCTCCCCCGCCGTCATGCGCAAAAGTTTGCCAAACGATTGGACCGCATGGGTTTAAACCGTTTCAGCCTTGCGTCAGGGCTCAAACCTGGGGAAAGGAATCGCATGTCATCTTCGGCCATCACACGCCATGAGCACGAACTCGCCGCCTTCGCCGAGTGGGAGTGGAATTGCACTCAACTGGCCGCCTTCGTCCGCAAACGCGGGCACTACAATCTTGGCGAGCATCCGCTCGGCGAGTGGCTGCGTCGGCAGCAGAATGCCGCGGTCGCCGGGCGTTTGTCCGAGGAACGACAACAGCGTTTGGCCGTCCTGGGCATTTCCTTTGAGCCGCAGGACGGCGCCTGGGACGCGATGCTTCGCCGTCTGCGCCAATGCCTGAAGCGTCAGCGGGTGCCGTTGAAGAAAAGCCGCGAGCAATGGCTGCCTGATGCGCCCGATGAGGATCTCGCTGCCTGGCTGGGGGAGCAGCGTCAGATCCACTCGCAGGGCCTTCTGCGCGCGGATCGTCTTCGTCGTCTGCAGCCGCTCAAAGTGATCGGAAACAGCCGGAAGTATCAGGAGAAGGAAAACAAGCCCTTAAAAAGTGATGTGTCCTGGGAGACCCGCCACAGTGAGTTGTGCGACTTCTCCAGCCAGTTCGGACACTGTGACGTGCCCAAGGCCTATGCTCCCAATCCCCCGCTTTCGAACTGGGTTTCCATGCAGCGCGAAAAGCAGAAACGGGGGAAGCTGGAACGCTCGCGTTATGAGCGTCTGGATGCCCTGGGTTTCGCCTGGTTTGCCAAAAACAGGCATTCCGAACGCTGCTGGGATCAGCGCTTTGCCGAGTTGAGAGCCTTCAAGCAGAATCACGGGCACATGCGCGGAGCGAAGGAAATGGGCCGTCAGCTTTTCAGTTGGCGGAACACGCAGCGCGGTCTTCGCCGCGAGGGCAAGCTGAGCGCCGAAAGGATCGCCCGGCTGGACGCCATCGGCTTTGAGTGGTCGGACCCGCGGTTGCAGGGCCTTGATCCCAAGATCGCCTGGGAGCGGCGCTGGGAGTTTTTCTTCGACCAGCTCAAAGATTTCAAGAAGCAGCGAGGCCACACGCTGGTCCCCTCAGACTGGCGGGAAAACAAGCAGCTCGCCACCTGGGTGGCGGAACAGCGCAAGGCCCGCAGGCGTGGCACTCTTCCGGCCAAACGTCAGAAGCGCCTGGAGCAGATCGGCTTTGAGTGGAAGCCCCCTGGCAGGAAGCGTGTCGGCCCGCCGCCGCCCAAGCCGGAGCCGCGCTACACCACGCTGTGGAATCAGATGTTCGCAGAAATGCAGGCATACCAGCGCAAACACCGGCACACGCGCATCTCGCGTGGGGACGCGGCTCACAAACGCCTCTGCGCCTGGCGTTTCACCCAGCAGGAGAAGTATCGCAATGGCAGGCTCAGCGCGGACCGGATCGCGCGGCTGAACTCCATCGGTTTCGAGTGGGAGTCGCCCGGACGCAACGGCCGCACACGCAGGGAGCTGTGGCAGGGCAGATGGGATGCCAGGTATGAACAGATGGCGCGCTTCCGCCATGAGTACGGCCATTGCCGGATCAGCTCCAAATATCCCGAGCACAAGGTGCTCGGCCTATGGTCCGCCAAGCAGCGCGCCGCCAAAAAAAGGGGCGATCTCGACGCCCGGCGCGTGGCCCGCCTGAATGCCCTGGGTTTCGACTGGAACCCGCCGGTTGGACTGACCGTGTTGAAGTCCTTTCCGCCCGTGCGGAAGCGCCGCAAAAGCTGAAGACGGGAAATCAAAGTCTGAATGAAGCGGGGGCGCGGCACGCGTTTACTCGGCCACCATGAACCGCCGTCGTTTCCTCCAATCCATCGCCGCAGCCACGGTTGCGCCTGCGTTTGCGGCGGAATCGACGTGGAAGCTGAATTACATGCTCGCTTCGTCGATGTACGGCAGCCTGCCGCTGGCGGAGATATTGCCAGAGGTAAAGAAGACCGGTGCGACGGCCATCGAGCTGTGGCCGAAGAAGCACGGCACGCAGCGTGAAGAAATGGATGCCATGGGGCATGACAAGTTTGCGGCGATGTTGAAAGAGCACGGTGTCGGCTTTGGTGGAACGACCCGCTATGACCTCGGGCCGTTCAAGCTGACGGAGGAGATCGCTATCGTGAGGAAATTCGGCGGCAGTTTCATCGTCACCGGAGGCAAGGGCGAATACAAAGTCCCCGCAGAGCAGCTCAAGGCGAACGTGAAGGATTTCGTGGAAAAGATGAAACCGCATGCGGCGCTCGCGGCGGAAAACGGTGTCGAGATCGGCATTGAGAATCACGTCAACAACCTCATCGACACGCCGGACTCGCTCCACTGGCTCGCGGACTTCACGCGGAACATCGCAGGCATCGGCATCGCGCTCGCACCCGCGCATCTGCCGCAGGAGCCGGCGTTGTTGGCCGCGATGATCCGGCACATCGGCGAAAAGTTGACGCTGTTTTATGCTTGGGAGCGTGGTTTGGGCTTTAGCAAGGTCATGCCGAAGGAAGAAGAACTCCAACAGATGCCCGGTCGTGGCCCGCTCGACTACAAACCCATCGTCGCCGCGCTCAAGGAAATCCAATTCACCGGCCCCACCGAAATCTTCATGCACCCGACCCCGCGTGGCATCCCCATTCTGCCCACCGCCGCCGAATCAACGGCGGAGATCGTTCGTGCGAAAAATCATCTCGACGCCATCGTCGCTTCTCTCTGATCACCACTCCAAAACTCCACCACTCCATCCAAGCCCATGCTCGAAGCCAAAGTCCTCCTCATCGTCGGTGACGCCACCGAGACCGTTGACACACTCTACCCGTTTTACCGCCTCATCGAAGGCGGCTACAAGCCCATCGTCGCCGCGCCGGAAAAGCGGAAGTATCAGATGGTGCTGCATGAAGTGAAGCCTGGCTGGACGATCACCAAGGAGTGGGAAGGATACAGCATCGACGCCGACATCGCCTTCAAGGACATCAAGCCGGAGGAATACGTCGGCATCTTCTTCAGCGGCGGTCGTGCCCCGGAATACATCCGCGAGGACGCGGATCTGCTGCGCATCACCAAGTGGTTCTGGGAGCAGAAGAAGCCTTGCGCCAGTGTCTGCCACGGTGTCGAGATTCCCGCCCGTGCCGACATCGTCAAAGGCCTGCGCATGGCCACCGTCGCCAAATGCAAGTTCGACCTCGAGATCTGCGGTGGCATTTACGTCAACGAACCCTGCGTCATCGACCAGCACATGTATTCGGGCCGCACTTATCACGACAGTGGGCACTTCATCGGGCCTTGGATCAAGGCGCTGGATCAAGAAAGAGCACGCATGGGCGTCTAAAATGACGAAACCAGAGCCGAGCGAAGTGAGACAGACGACTAAAAGGAGCCCGAAGGGGAGCGTAGCGAATCAATTCCGAATGACGAATCAAGCCCGAAGCCCAAAATCCGAAGTCATGCCCTCGTTCGTCATTCGAGCTTCGTCATTCATTCCTCATTCCTCATTCTGGTTTTGTCATTCCGCGCTGCTGCTGGCAGCCTTTCTCCTCAACGCGTCGTCAGCGCGGTCTCATCCGCTCCAGGCAGAACCCATCAACCACGCCTACGTTTTCAATTTCGACCAGTTTTACCTCGATCAAGATCCTGATGAGCATGTGGTGAGCGGCGGCTTTCTGCTGTTGGCGGAATTGAATTGCACGGCCTGTCATGTGGCACCGGAGTCATGGCAGGAAAGATTGAAGGCGAAGCCGGGGCCGAATCTGGGTGGTGTGGGCTCGCGCTTGGATGCGGACACGCTCTGGCTGATGATTCGCAGTCCGCAGCATCGCAAAAAAGGCACGCAGATGCCGGGCTTGTTTGCCGGTGAGGAGGGCGATGAGGAGAAGGTCGAGGCGCTGGTGGAATTTTTGAGCGCGAGCAAGTGGGACGCGCCGCAGATGCCTGCGGGTGATGTGGAGCGCGGCAAGGAGCTGTATCACAAAGTCGGCTGCGTGGCCTGTCATGAGCCTGCGCTGGATGTGCGACCGCCGAAGGTGGCGGCGGATGCTGAAGTCGATAAACCAGGCAATGGCTCGGTGCCCATCGCGCTGGCGGATGCTTACGATGTGAACGCGCTGGCTTATTTTCTGCATGATCCGCTGTCGATGCGGCCTGCGGGGCGCATGCCGGACATGCGCTTGAGCAAGCAGGAAGCCTCTGACATCGCGGCGTATCTGCATGTGGGTCGCATTGCGGAAAAAGCCACGGCGCGTGCGGCGCTGAATATTCCCAAACAAGGCATCGAAAAAGGCCGCGAGGTGTTCCAGCAGATGAACTGCGTGGCCTGCCACTCGTTGGGAGTCCCGGCTTTAGCCGGAAAAGCACCGCAATCCTCGGAGACGACCTTTCCGGCTAAAGCCGGGACTCCGAACCCGCTGGTCGCGCTCGCTCCAGACAAAGGCTGCCTCGCTGAAAAACAAGCCAGCGGCACGCCGCGCTTTGATTTGAACGATCTGCAAAAACGCGCGCTGAAACTGGCGCTGGCGGCGATTCAGAAGGAGGCAGCACCGAAACTGACGGCGCAGGAGAAGGTGGACTGGCAGATGTCGCGGCTGAACTGCTACGCCTGCCATGATCGCGAGGGCAAAGGCGGGCCGGAAGATCCGCGGGCGCAGTATTTTGGCGTGAATGATCCGGGAGCCGAGTCGCTGGGACAGTTGGCGCATCTGCCGCCGAGTCTGGACAAGATTGGCCGCAAACTGACGCATGGCTGGTTTGAAAAGATTCTGTGGGGCAAGGACGGCAGTGTGCGGCCTTACATGGAGACGCGGATGCCGAATTTTGGCCGTGAGCAGACGGAGATGATGATCGGCTGGCTGAATGAGGCCGATGTGGCGGAGAAGCCGGTGACGATTGATGTCAGCGGACTGGCGAAACATCATCGCGCGGAGGCGGGAAGACAGCTTCTGGGCGCGAAGGGTCTCGCGTGCGTGGCGTGTCACGGATTGAAGGATCGCAAGTCGCTCGGGCCGCCGGTGATCCGTCTCACGCACACGGTGGAGCGCATCCAGCCGGAGTATTTCAAGGAGCTGCTGCTCAATCCGCAGGTCACGCAGCTCGGCACGGTGATGCCGCCGATGTTCGTGGGCCGCAAGAAGGCCGACCTGGAGATCGAAAGCATCTGGACCTACCTGCGCGAGGTCGAAGGCCAGCCGCTGCCAGAAGGGCTCATGTCGGCGGAGGATTTCGAGTTGAAGCCGGGCAAGGCGAAGCGCGTGATTATTTTCCGCAGCTTCATCGAAGGCGTGGGCACGCATGCGATCGGTGTGGGCTTCCCCAGCGGTGTGAATGCGGCGTTTGATGCGAAGACGAGCCGTTGGGCGCTGATTTGGAAGGGCCGTTTCCTCGATGCGATGAGCAACTGGCAGGATCGCGCGATGCCGCCGATCAAGCCGCTCGGCATGGCAGTGAAGGAGTTGCCTCCCGCCACAGGCGAACGCGTGTTTGGCGGCTACAAGGTCGGCAAGGACGGCGTGCCGACGTTTTTGTATCGCCAGGATGGCCAGCAAGTCGAGGACACGCTGCGTCCCACGAAGAACGGCTTTGAGCGCATCATCAGTGTGAACGGAAAGCAAACGAAGGAGATATTGTCATGGTAACGCGAAGCGTGATGAAAGTAGGACGGCTGTGGCGACAGCCCGGCCGTCTGTTTGGGGGGGCGTGGGCCGGTCGCGGGCGATCGAGTCGGGCGGGCTGTCGCCACACCCGACCTACGGCAGGCGTGCTTTGCGTTCTCGGTTGGGGACTCTTCGCTCTTTGCCCTTCGCTCTACGCTCAAGAGCAGTCCGACTACTACCGCATCGAGACCTACGAGTTGCCGAAGGGCGTGAATTTTGAGGCGAGCGGTCTGGCGGTGCTGCCGGATGGGAAGCTGGCGGTGGCGTTGCGCAAAGGAGAGATCTGGATCGCGCAGAGTCCGTCGAATGTCGCGAAGCCGGGCTTCAAACTGTTTGCGAGCGGGTTGCATGAGATCCTGGGCTTGGCGTGGCGTGACGGGGCGCTTTACGCCACGCAGCGGTCGGAGGTGACGAAGCTGCGGGATGTGACTGGCGATGGCGTGGCCGATGAATACCTCACGGCAGCCACGGGCTGGGGCGTTTCGGGCAATTACCACGAGTACGCCTACGGGCCGGTCTTCGACCAGGAAGGCAATCTCTACACCTCGCTCAACGCGGGCATGGGCAAGGGCTGGAAAGGCGCGGGCGAGGATGAAAAGCATGCGCCCTGGCGCGGCTGGGTCATGCGCACGACGCCGGAAGGCAAGATGGAGCCGTGGTGCGCGGGATTCCGCAGCCCGTGCGGCATCGGGCAGGATGCGGACGGCGAAATCTTCATCACGGACCAGCAGGGCAACTGGATGCCGACCACGCCGCTGTTTCACATTCGCAAAGGCGCTTGGTTCGCGCATGAGGGCTCGATTGCCGATGCCATGCGGCCGGAGTCGCCGGTGAAGATCGCGGCGAAGCAGGCGGACGGCATCACCGTGGCCGAGGCGATGAAGTCGGTGCAGGGCTACACACCGCCCGCCGTGTGGCTGCCGTATGTGAAGATGGGCCAGAGCGGCACGGGCATCGTGTGCGACAAGAGCGGCGGCAAATTCGGTCCGTTTGAGAAGCAGCTCTTCCTTGGCGAGTTCGTGCTCAGCGGCGTGAACCGCGTGTTCCTGGAAAAAGTCGGCGGCGAGTATCAGGGCGCGTGTTTTCCGTTTGTGGATGGTCTGCAATGCGCGGCGCTGGCGCTGACGACGCTGCCGGACGGATCGCTCGTCGTGGGCGAGTCGAATCGCGGCTGGAACAGCAAGGGCAACCGGCCCTTCGGTCTGCAAAAGATCGTGTGGACGAAGAAAATGCCGCTGGAGGTGCAGAAGATGGAACTCACGAAGTCCGGTTTCCGCTTCACCTTCACCCTGCCAGTGGACAAGGCCAGCGTGGGCGAGTTGACCGGCCAGAGCTACACCTATCCGTTCCAGAGCAAGTATGGCGGCGAGGAACTGGATGCGAAGCCGCTGCAAATCACCTCATCCACCTTGAGCGACGATGGCCTGACGCTGGAAGTCGCCATCGCCAATCTCCGCACCGGCTATGTGCATGAGTTTGAGCTGCCGCAGTTGAAGGCGAACGACGGCACGCCGCTGTGGCACCGGATGGCGTATTACACGGTGAACCGGCTGAAGTAGCCCTGTTCCTGTGGAACAGGAGTGCTTGTTGCACAGCAACAAGGCTACTTTCACTGACGCAAAAAAGGTGTGGCGTTCGACTCATCGCTTCAGGTAAAAGAGGCCCATGAGATATTGGAAATGGCTGCTGCCATGCCTCGTACTGTTGGTGATGCGGAGTTCACTTTCACAGGTGGCGCCGGAGATTCGTCGCGGTGTTTACAAGGGCCGGGAGGTGCAGTTTCCGCATGACGCGCGCCAGTTCCGTGGCTGGCGGCATTACGGCCGGAACCTGCCGGTGTGGAAGGTGTCGGAGGAGCTGCCGAAGGACGTCTTCACCTTTGCGCGGCTGTGCTACCCCTTCCGTCGCGGCTTGCGCTGGACGGCGGACTATCCCGAGGCCGAGCTGAATTTCTCCTGGCGGCTGCATCAGCTTACCTCGGTGCAGGTGAATCCGTTCCCGGTCATCATCGACATCGACGCCGGGCAGCTCCGTCATCATCCCTTCCTCTACGTTTCTGAGCCGAGTAACATGGACATCAGTGACGAACAGGCACGCGTGCTGCGCGAGTACATGCTCAACGGCGGCTTCATCCTGATGGATGACTTCTGGGGCGGGGAGGAGTGGCAGGCCTTTGTTGCCACCTTCAAACAGATCTGGCCGGACCGCGGCTTCACCGAGCTCAAGCCGGATCATCCCCTTTTTCACTGCGTGTTCGACCTGCCAGCCCCGCCGCAGGTGCATAGCAATGTCTATTGGTCGCACAAGCACAAGGGCACCCGCAACACCACGAGCAACGAAATCCGTCCCGATGCCGCCCAGCCCGTCTTCCGCGCCGTGCATGACGACCGTGGCCGCATGGTGATGCTGATCTGCCTCAACAACGACATGGGCGACGGCTGGGAGCAGGAATCCTTCGACACCGACTACTTCCGCGAGGTCTCCGAGAAGCACGCCTATCCCCTCGGCATCAACATCGTGTTCTACGTGTTGACGCATTAGCTCCAGGAGGTCTGGCGCCTCTGGGAGGGGTTGCCGCCACGCCGATCCAAGCTCACCCGTTCAGCGCTGTCCAAGACTGAAGGACGGTACGCTGCTGTGGCAAGCTGAAGCACTGAAGGTCGAGACGGGACTGATTTAGCCGGGGCGAGGGGACGACACCGAGGGGTGTTCCGAGAGAAATCTAATTTGACAAACCTTGGTAACTCAGGTTACTCCGGTCACTCATGCAGCCGGATAAACCCAAACGTGCGAAGAAAACGTTTCCACTGGAGATTGAAGACGATCTTCACAAAGCTCTCAAAGTCCGTGCAATTGAGGAGGATAAAACCCTTCATTCTCTGATCATCGAAACGCTGTCGTCTCGGGTCCAAGAAGAACCAGCACGCTATCAAGTCACCAAAACGAAAGGAGGAGCAAAATGAAAAGTCATTTTGTGAATGGCTCACAAGCATGGCCTCTGCGCTGCACAGAGCAGGAACCGGTGCAAATCATCTTGGGAGATGTTCGATCTAAGCTCTTGGACATTTCAGACGAGACTTTTCACACCTGTATCACGTCGCCTCCGTATTGGGGAATGCGTGACTATGGCCATGAAGGGCAGATTGGCGCAGAAGACGATTTGCAGGACTATGTGAAGAGTCTTGTATCGTGTTTTCGCGAGGTCAGACGAGTCCTGCGCTCGGACGGCACGTTCTGGCTGAATATTGCCAATACCTACACCTCCGGCGGACGAGCATGGAGAGACAGCGATGCGAAGAACAAAGGCCGTGCGATGTCTTATCGTCCCGATACACCCGAAGGGCTGAAGCCCAAGGATTTGATCGGCGTGGCTTGGATGGTGGCAATGGCGCTGCAACTCGATGGATGGTATCTCCGCTCTGATATCATCTGGCACAAACCTAACTGCCAACCTGAATCCGTGAAGGATCGCGTTACCGTGTCTCACGAATACCTCTTCATGTTTTCGAAGAGCGAGAATTACTACTTCGATCAAGAGGCGATCAAAGAGACGACTGCGGACGGGAAATCCAAAAAGAACAAGAGAACAGTGTGGGCCATCAACACGGAGCCATGCAAGGAAGCTCATTTTGCTGTTTTTCCGCGTGCGCTTGTACGTCCTTGCATCCTCGCAGGCTCACCGAAGGGAGGCGTTGTCCTCGATCCGTTTTTTGGCAGCGGGACTGTTGGAGTCGTTGCCATCGAAACTGACCGGCGATGTGTCGGCGTTGAGGCAAAGCCTGACTATGTGAAGATCGCGAAGGATCGGATCATGAGCGCAAACCGCCCGCTGCTCACAGAGTGTCTGTAGGAGACTCGAAGTGCCATGTGGCATGGACAGTGCAGAGCGACTTCTGCAATCCCTTCACCTGGAGCTTTCGTTCACCACCGCCGTCGAAATAGAGACTGAAAAACAATTCGCCGCCCTCTTCGACGTAGCAATAACCAGGCTTGGGATTCTGCCTGCTCTCCGTCATCATTTCGAGTCGCCCGTCCGCAGCCTTCAGGAGCAAGTCCTTTGGAATCTCGACAAGCTCATAAAGGAAAAGCGGGTCGCCCTTCTTCAATGCTCGGAGAACCAAGATTCGACTGATTCCATTCAGAGCATTCATGAACTGCGCGCGCAGACCAATCAAATCCTCCGGATTCGATCCCCAGGTGCCTCCTCCAAGCTCCATGAACTTTGAGATGTGAATGGTGTTCTCTCGAATCGCTTTGGCCGCCTCGGTCTTGAGCGAGAACTTTTGCCCGGCGATTTCAATATCAAACCCTCTCTGCCCTCTTGGTGCCATCGTGGCGTCGATACCGGCTTCTTTCAGAACACGCTCAAGTGCATACTCGAACTTGTCCTTTGAGAACGGCTCGCGTGACAAGCAATGATGCATTCGAAGAATGTCGCCAAAATCCTCCAAAACTGCGGGCGTGATCAAACTCGACTCCGAATTTCGCCGAAAATCCTTGGGCTGATTGAAAGCGACCACGACTCGATCAACCAGTTGAAGTCGATAGCTGCTCAGGCATGGAATGGCCGCGATGAGGCGCTGGATTCGCTCTTCTCTTGTCATGTGGTTCGGAAGTCGTTGGCTGACAGCCTGTTTTACACGAGGATTACCACGAAGCCACCACCTCATACGCATAGCCGCGGAGGTATTCGGTTTCGGGGATGGTGGCGAGGATGGGGTGGTCGGGGCGCTGGGTGTAGGTGGTGACGCGGCGGAGGGTCTTCTTGGCATCGACGGCGGCGTCGGTGATGCTGCTGTGGAATTCCTCGGCGCTGACGTGATGGGAGCAGGTGAAGGTGGCGAAGATGCCGCCGGGCTCGAGCATCTTCATGGCGCGAAGGTGGATCTCCTTGTAGCCGCGCAGGGCATCGCGCACGGAGCTTTTGGTTTTGGTGAAGGAGGGCGGGTCGAGGATGATCAAATCGTAGCGGGCGGCGGCGGCTTCATTGCGCTTGAGGAAGTCGAAGCAGTTTTCGGCGATGCATTCGATCTTCGTGCCGGAGATGGCGGCGTTTTGTTTGGCGACGGCGGTGGCGGATTCGCTGATGTCCACGGCGGTGACTTCGCTGGCTCCGGCGAGGGCGCAGGCCTGGGCGAAGCCGCCTTGATTGGAGAAGCAGTCGAGCACGCGGCGGCCTTTGGCCAAAGCGGCGACGAGCTGGTAGTTGTCGAGCTGATCGAGGTAGAGGCCGGTCTTTTGGCCTTCGAGGAGGTCGGCGTGGAAGGCGCTGCCCTGATAACGGACGACGAACGGCGCGGGCGATTCGCCGCTGATGACGCCTTTGATGAGTTCCATGCCCTCGGCTTTGCGCACGGCGCCTTCGTTGCGCTCGACGATGCCGCGTGGCTTCAAAAGGTCGTTGAGGGCCTGGATGATGAGGTCTTTGCGCAGATCCATGGCGAGGGTGAGCGTCTGGAGCACGAGGAAGTCACCGTAGCGGTCGATGATGACGCCGGGGAGGCCGTCGGATTCGCTCCAGACGAGGCGGCAGAGGTTCAGATCGACTCCGGACTCTTCGCGCACCTTGATGGCGCGCTGGATGCGGCGGGTGAAGAAGTCGAGATCGAGATCCTGGCGGCGGTAGGAGAACAACCGCGCGGAGATCTGCGACACCGGATTGTAAATGGCGCTGCCAAGGGGCTTGCCGCGCACGTCTTGCAGATGGACGACGTCGCCGGGCTTGGGATCGCCGTGGCGTTTCTGGATTTCGGTGGCGTACACCCAGAGGTGACCGTGGAAGAGGCGGGCGCGGGGCTGGACGGTGAGGGTGGGCATCTGGGAGGTAAGGGGACGGTGGGTTGGCGGTAGGTCTAAGCGATGGTAGAGCGCTGGGGGCAAATGACGAATGACGAATTCAGAATGACGAATGAAGCCGGAATGCCCAATGACAGACCCAAGGAAACACGGATTTACACCGCAGAAGGCCCTTCTGAATCAAGCCTCTGCGGCGTTCCAAACTCTGCGGTGTGGCTTTCATCAGCGGTTCCCCAAGCTTTCAGCGATGAGTGCTCTTCATCATTGGAGCTTGGTCATTCATTCGGCATTCGTCATTCCACATTCGTCATTGTGCGAGCGTCACGACCGCTTTGATCACACGCGCTTCGGGCGTGAGCCACCCATCCATCTGCTCAGGCAGCTCACCGAACTCGCACCTGTGGCTGATCCAGGGGCGGGTGTTGATCTGGGCGGACTGGATCATGGCGAGGATGCGGGGGAAGTCG
Source organism: Verrucomicrobiales bacterium (assembly GCA_003506995.1). Lineage (GTDB taxonomy): Bacteria > Verrucomicrobiota > Verrucomicrobiia > Verrucomicrobiales > Verrucomicrobiaceae > Prosthecobacter. The sequence goes on along the minus strand of DNXB01000086.1, from coordinate 1,574 downwards.
GCGGCGACGGCGTTGCGGCTGGCGAGGAGCGTGAGTTCGCGGCGGTGGAAGAGGGGATCGTCGATGAGGACGGGTTCTTTGGTGATGCCGACAAAGACGATGCGGCCGGTGAAGCGGGCGAAGCGCAGCGTGGCGGCCATGGAGTTCGGATTGCCGGTGGCGTCGAAGACGATCTGGAAGGCGGGCGCGTCGGGCAAGGAGGCGACGACGTTCACTCCGGGGTAGTTTTGCTCGACGAAGTCGCGGCGGGCGGCGTTGAGCTCGAGGATGGTGATGGTGGCGTTGGCAGCGCGGGCGAATTCGAGCACGGTGAGGCCGATGGGGCCGGCACCGATGATGAGGACATCGTCGGAGGCGGTGACTTGGGCGCGATTCACGGCGTGGCAGCCGATGGCGAGGGTTTCGACGAGGGCGAGCTGCTCGAAGTCGAGCGCGTTGCAGGGATGGAGCTTGTGAGCGGGCAGGATCATGCGCTCGCGCATGCCGCCGTCGCAATGCACGCCGAGGACTTGCAGGGTTTCGCAGCAGTTGGTGCTGCCGCGTTGACAGGCGTGGCAGGTGCCGCAGTTCAGGTAGGGCTCGACGGCGCAGCAGTCGCCAACTTGGAGATGCGTGACGCCTTCACCGACAGCGAGGACTTCGACGCCGAGTTCATGACCGAGGATGCGCGGGAACTCGATGAAGGGCATCTTGCCGAGATAGCCGCTGAAGTCCGTGCCGCAGATGCCGATGGCGCGGATGGCGACGAGGGCCATGCGCGGTGGCGGTGAGGTGGCTTCGGGGAGCGTGGTCCAGGCGAAGGTTTTGGGGGCGGTGAGGGTGAGGGAAAGCATGGAATGACGAAACCAGAATGACGAATGACGAATGGGTCAGGGGAAGAAGCGGTAGATTTCGCGGCGGTGGAGGAAGCGGGCGAGGATGAGAGTGTCTGCCTGAATATAGAAACCGAGCCGGTATTCACCGATGCGAATGCGATAAAAGCCTGGATGGCCGCTCATGGGCACCACGTCGGAAAGTTCAGCAAGCTCTTTGGCCATGGCGATTTGAGCCAGTGTTTCGCCAAGGCGAACCTTCAGCTTTTTGTCCCGGATTGAGCGGACATCCTTCTCAAATGATCGAATGACCTGGGCCTTCACGATGCGTCGATATCTGCTTGGAGTCGCTGGCGAAACTCTTCGAGCGTTAGGGTGGGTTCATTGCGGTCGCGCGCCTCATCCAGAAGTCGGGCAAGATTGCGATCTACCACGGCCTCTTCCTCCATGTAGTCGGCCATGGTGGACAAATTTTGGTGAAACGCTTCATTCACTGCCTCTTGGATGAGGCTCTTCAGTTCGAATGGATTCAGTGCGATGGTGCTCATGGGGAGATTATATCACATTCGGGCTTCGTTCGTCATTCGGTTTTCCTCATTCGTCATTGGAGCGGAGCGACTCACAGCACCCGCGCAGCGCTCTTTTTCGTCGTCTTGATGATCTCGGCGATGATTTGATCCACTGAGATGCCCTCGGCTTCGGCGTGGAAGGTGGGGACGAGGCGGTGGCGGAGGGCAGGGGCGGCGAGGGCTTCGATGTCGT